>SCQH01000008.1 GCA_004321925.1 Nitrospirota bacterium
GCAAGAAAATTTGTGCTGCTTAGTGTAAAATCTCATATGAGGCCTCCTTTTGGTGAAGATTTTGGGTACCTGAATCATACCTGTTTCGGGTGTGATTCAGGGGGGCCTTAATGAGTATCACGGAGTATTTCACGATCAATCAGTCAGTTGAAATACGCGACGCAGGAGATATCGGAAGGGCGTTTTGAGTATACGCCTGAAATCAGCAATGATGAACTCGGAGCGCTTTCTTATTCCTTCAGAGAAATGGCAGAGAGGCTCAAGCGGCTGGAGAGTCTGCATCTTGATGCCAATCCGCTAACGCGTCTCCCGGGCGGAAGGGCGATCGAGGATGTCCTGCAGAACAGGCTCGACGCGAAAGGGCCGCTTGCCTTCTGCCTGCTGGACATGGACAATTTCAAGGCCTTTAACGATCATTATGGATATGCCAGCGGGAGTGAACTTATAAAGGAGACCGCCAGGGTGATAGAGAAGTCTGTCAGAAGTTACGGTGCACCGGATGACTTCATCGGTCATATCGGCGGCGATGATTTTGTTCTCATAACATCGCCTGAGAGGTCGTTGGTCATCTGCAATGAGGTTATCCAGGGCTTCGACAGCATGGCGCCACTGCATTACACCGAAGAGGACCGGGGTCGCGGATACATTATTTCCAAAAATCGTCAGGGGGATGAGGTGCAATTTCCGCTCATGACATTATCAATAGCCGTGGTGACCAATCTTCACCGGAGGCTTACCAACACGGTTGAGGTCGGTGAGATCGCCGCGGAGCTGAAGGAATACGCAAAGTTGATTCCCGGAAGCGTGTATGTCGTCGACAAGAGAAGGAAGGATGAGGCTCCCGCAGTCTCTGTGGCGCTGGACCTTATGACACGAGGGTGACCGGAGGGCTCTCGGCATACGGATTGTTACTCGCCGGTGTGCTGGTGCTGGCTCAGTGCTCCCCTCAGCATGTCCGGCAGGAGGAACGTTCTCCCCGCGAACTGATGAGCCAGATTGCGGACATAGAGACAGCAAGGATCCAGCCCGAGATAGAAAAAGCGGCAGGGGACATTAAGGCAGGACCTGAACCGAAGGCCATCATTATGGAGCATCTGCGCCTTGCACTGCTGTACTCGCATTACAGGAACCCTTCACCTGATTACCCCCGGGCGCTGAAGGAGCTGGACCAGTACCTCCTGCTTGTTCCGGATGGAGCCGGCACAAGCGAGGTCAGGGACAGACATGCCCTACTGAAAGAGATAAATCGTCTTGGTGGGGAAAGTGAGACGCTGAACGACACCATAAAGCAGCTGAAGAAGGAAGCGGCAAGGTTGGGCAAGGAAAACAAGTCGATCAGGGAAAAACTCTCCCAGCTTGAAGCCCTTGATATAGAGTTCGAAAAAAAGCGGAAACAGGTCCGGTAATCCGGGCGCAGTAAACCCTCCGGCCAGTGTTTCGGAAATAGAGTCCTTTATTAACGTCAGAGACCCGGGAAGGTCTTCAAATAGAAAAAAACGAATGATTCCATTATAATAGAGCACTGTTCAATAAACCACCAAGGAGGATACAATGATAAAGGTATATTACGACAAGGACGCGAATCTCGGTATTCTGAAAAAGAAGAAGATCGTCATTATGGGTTACGGGAGCCAGGGGCATGCACACGCCAACAACCTCAAGGAAAGCGGTATGGACGTGACGATCGGCATACGTAAGGGCGCAAGCTGGGACAAGGCCAAAAAGGCCGGCTTTAAGGTAATGACCCCTGCCGATGCTTCGAAGATAGCTGATGTAATAATGATCCTGCTCCCGGATGAATACCAGGCCGACATCTATAATGCGGAGATTGCCCCGTATATGAAAAAGGGTGTCTATCTTGCCTTTGCCCACGGCTTCAACATCCATTTCGGACAGATAGTCCCGCCGGCTGACGCCAACGTCTTCATGGCCGCCCCGAAGGGCCCCGGTCATCTTGTCCGGTCTGAATACGCAAAGGGCGGCGGAGTGCCCTGTCTTATCGCGGTCCACCAGGACCCGTCAAAAAATACCAAAGATATGGCGCTGGCTTATGCATCGGCCATAGGCGGAGGCAGGGCCGGTATCATCGAGACGAACTTCAGGGAAGAGACCGAGACAGATCTCTTTGGTGAACAGGTTGTCCTATGCGGCGGTCTGTCGTCACTGATACAGGCTGGATTTGAGACCCTTGTCGAGGCCGGATATGCTCCTGAAATGGCATATTTTGAATGCCTCCATGAGGTCAAGCTTATAACCGATCTTATCCATGAGGGCGGGATCGCTAATATGAGGTATTCCATCAGCAATACTGCCCAATACGGCGATATTACGAGGGGCCCGAGGATCATTACCGAAGAGACTAAGAAGGAGATGAAGAAGGTTCTTGGTGAGATCCAGGACGGTGTGTTTGCCAAGGAATGGATGCTTGAGTGTAAGGCGAACAAGCCGACCTTCAATGCGCTGACCAGGAAAGGCGAGAAGCATCTCATTGAAGAGGTCGGCGCCAAACTCAGGGCCATGATGCCCTGGCTCAAAAAAGGCAAGCTGGTGGACAAGTCAAAGGCTTAGTGAGGAATCAGGCAGGGACTGAGATACGGTGGCGGCTGAAGATACATTTTATTTCGCCAGCCTCAGTCCTTGTCTGATCCATAGAAAGCCATGATCCGGTTCGCCCCTGAAGGGTACCCCTTCATAATCATCTCAGGGCTCATTTCTGTCACCGTCGCTGTGTGGCCCGGCCCGTTGTATGCTGTCGTCCCGATCATCACAACCGCCTTCATGCTCTACTTTTTCAGAGACCCTGAAAGGGTCGTGCCGGACGGGAAGGATATATTTGTGTCGCCCGCTGACGGTAAGATCATTGTCATCAGGGACGTTCAGGAGGACAGGCACCTCCACGTTGCAGCGAAGCAGATCAGTATCTTTATGTCCCCCCTTAATGTACACGTGAACCGTGCTCCCTGTGACGGTAAGGTCAAAAGCGTCAGGCATAACGCAGGACGCTTTCTTGCCGCATACAAGGACGAGGCCTCGATCAGGAACGAAAATATCGAAATGGTCCTTGAATCGGTCTATGGGGACATTCTGGTAAGACAGGTGGCCGGTTTTGTCGCCAGAAGGGCGGTTTGCCGTGTGAAGGAAGGCTATCAGCTAATGCAGGGGGAGCGGTACGGCATCATTAAATTCAGTTCCCGTCTCGATGTTTATCTTCCAAAAGATGCTATGATTAAAGTGAAGCTGGGTGACTCGGTGAGGGCTGGCGAGACACTGCTGGCACAGGCTCATTCAGAACCAAAATAGATGGAACATAGGGACGGATCAGAGAAAAAGCCAAAAAAAGGGGTATACCTTCTTCCGAATACCCTCACGCTTTGCGGCATGTTCTGCGGCTATTTTGCGATCATGTCAGCCATAAACGGCAACTATGTCTATGCAGCCTGGTCCATTGTCCTCGCCACGATCTTTGATGGTCTTGATGGCTGGATCGCCCGCTTGACGAACACCTCAACACGGTTTGGCGTCGAGCTTGATTCACTGTCTGACCTTGTTGCCTTTGGCGTTGCTCCGGCAGTCATGATGTACAAATGGACCCTCATGCCCTTTGGCAGACTGGGATGGGCAGCGTCCTTTCTCTTTGTTGCCTGCGGTGCACTCAGGCTTGCCCGTTTTAATGTACAGACAGGCTCTACCAGTTCCAAGGCCTTTAAGGGCATCCCGATACCTGCGGCAGCGGTGATCCTGTCTTCAGTTATTATCTTCTATTATGGATACGATTTTCATGTCGGCCCTCCGAGCAAAAATGTCTTTTATCCTGTCTTTACGATCATCCTGTCACTCCTTATGGTCAGTACGCTGAGATTCCACGGGATCAAAGAGATCGATTTCCGGGAGAAGAAACCGTTCTGGGTCCTGATCGTTTTTGTGCTGGTCCTTTTTGTTTTTCTCATTCATGCCTCCAGCGCCATATTTATTTTTGCAATGGCATATCTCGTTTGGGGTATAATTGAGAATATCATTTTGTTCATAAAGAAGGTCAGAATGAAACAGTCTGACCAGCACCTGACAGGAGTCCAGAACGATGAGAACCGTTAAGATTTTCGATACAACGCTCAGGGACGGAGAGCAGTCCCCCGGCGCTTCGATGAATGTCGAGGAGAAGATCCAGATCGCCAAGCAGCTCGTGAAAATGGGCGTGGACATTATCGAGGCAGGGTTCCCAATAGCCTCCCCCGGCGATTTTGAGGCGGTCAAAAGGATCGCCGGAGAGGTCCGCGGGGCAACGATAGCAGGACTTGCTCGGGCAAAGGAAGAGGACATCAAAAGGGCCTGGGAGGCAGTCAGGGATGCATCAAGAAAAAGGATACATACCTTCCATTCAACATCTGACATCCACCTCAAGTATCAGTTCAGGGTTAGCCGCGCAGAGGCGCTCAAGAGATCTGTTGAGATGGTCAGATATGCAAGGAGCCTGGTGGATGACGTTGAGTTCTCGCCCATGGACGCGACAAGGACCGATATCCCCTACCTTATTGAAGTGGTCGAGGCCGTCATTGCGGCGGGCGCTTCGACCGTCAATATACCGGATACGGTCGGTTATACAACACCGCTGGAGTTTGGCTCCCTGATCAAAGCGATCAAGGAAAAGATCGGCGACCGGGCAGTCATTTCAGTCCATTGCCATAACGACCTTGGCCTGGCCGTTGCGAACGCCCTTGCGGCCATCTACCACGGAGCGGGTCAGGTGGAATGCACCATTAACGGGATAGGCGAAAGGGCGGGGAACTGCTCTATGGAAGAAGTCGTCATGAACCTGGCCACCAGGAAGGATTTTTATAAGGCCAAGACCAACATCAGGACGAAAGAGATCATCCGGGCCAGCAGGCTGCTGACGCGGATCACCGGCATACCGGTACAGCCGAACAAGGCTATCGTGGGCGCAAATGCCTTTGCCCATGAGTCGGGCATTCATCAGGACGGACTTCTGAAGGAGAAGCTCACCTACGAGATCATGAGACCTGAGGACATCGGGTTGAAACAGACAGAGCTTGTGCTGGGTAAGCACTCCGGCCGGCACGCCTTCAAAACACGCATCAAAGAGTTGGGGTATGAACTCACTCCTGATGAGGTCGAGACCGCCTTTGAGAAGTTCAAGCACCTGGCGGACCAGAAAAAGGATATCTTTGATGAGGACATAGAGGCCCTGGTCTCCGAGGGGGTTGCAAAGATCCCCGAACTGTATAGTCTTGTGGACCTTTCTGTTTCGAGCGGTATGGGCGTCAGACCGACCGCGGCCCTGAAACTCAAGGTGAAGGGCAGGACCGTTGACAGCGTCGAACATGGAGACGGGCCCGTGGACGCCGTTTACAGGGCAATAGTGGCTGTGACAAAGACTAAAAGCAGGCTAATGAAATTTGAAGTTAAGAGCATCACCGGCGGCACTGACGCACTGGGTGAGGTGCTGGTATCGCTTGAGGAAGGCAGCAGGAAAGCGCGCGGGCAGGGGGCTGATACGGATATTCTTGTTGCCGCTGCCAAGGCCTATGTGAACGCTCTCAACAAGCTCGCTGCAAAGAAACGATAGGGAAGGCGGATATATGCTGCTGGCAAGGGACATAATGAACACAAATATCGTTACCGTTACTCCTGAGACAACGGTCGGGGAGCTGGGAAGGCTTTTCCTTGATAAAGGGATCAGCGGCGCCCCGGTCATCGATAGCGAGAACCGTTTGCAGGGCATTGTAACAGAAAATGATCTTATCAGGCAGAACCGGCGGTTCCATATCCCTACCATTGTCCGGCTTTTCGATGCCTTTATTCCTCTGGAAGGCTCCTCATCGATAGAAAAGGAGATCAGACGCATGTCAGCGGCTACCGTAGCGGATATCTGCACACGCGATGTGATAACCACCGGGCCTGACGCCACCCTTCAGGATATTGCATCTACCATGTCTGACAAGAATGTACATCTGATCCCTGTCCTCGATGACGGAAGGCTCGTCGGTATCATCGGCAAGATAGATCTCATAAAAGGTACTCTTGGTGAGGGTCACCAGCAGTAGTCCTTTTGAAACAGAAGAGATCGGGCGGCGTCTCGGCAGGTTGTTGAAGGCCGGGGATATTGTATGTCTTTTCGGAGATCTTGGCGCGGGCAAGACGACCATGGTAAAAGGCATTGCCTCTTCTTTCGGGATCAGCAGCAGGGACGTGACAAGCGCGAGCTTTACGGTCATAGCCGGATACCCGGTTACTCCCCCTTTTTACCATATAGATCTTTACCGGATAGAAAGCCCTGACGACCTTGAGAGCACCGGGATATGGGACATAATCGGCGGGGAGTCAGTGTCGGTCATCGAGTGGGCCGAGAGGCTTGGGGATGAGAAGCTCGTACAGTCGGTCAGGGTTTATTTTGAAGAGCCGGCAGAAGATATAAGAGTGATAACCATAGAAGGGATCAATGAAGAAAATTGGAGTGATATGCAAGCCCGGCAGGCCTGAAACACTGGATATCCTCGGCAGTCTTCTGCCCTGGCTCGACCGGAAGGGCTGTCAGGCGCTGGTCGACAAGGAGACTGCTGCACGGCTTGGCATCGGCGGGACTGAAAAGAGCGACATTGCCTCGTGGGCAGATGTTATCCTCGTCCTGGGGGGCGACGGCACCATGCTGAGTGTCAGCCGGCTTGTCGCCAGCAGGGGTGTTCCGATACTGGGTATCAATCTTGGCAGCATGGGGTTCATCACCGAGATCAAGCGTGAAGAGATCTATGATGCCATCGAAAAGATGCTCTCGGGCGAGTGCAGTTTCGAGGACCGGCTGATGCTGACCGCACGTGTCTACCGGGACAGTGTCATGGAGGCCGAGTATACGGTCCTGAACGACGTTGTTGTCACAAAAAGCGCACTTGCACGGATCATCGACATGGATACCTTTGTCGATGGCACGTATGTCACGACCTTCAAGGCCGATGGTCTCATCATTTCAACACCGACCGGCTCGACGGCTTATTCTCTTTCGGCTGGCGGGCCAATTATCTATCCGACCCTCGACTCTATCGTCCTGACACCGATATGTCCGCATACCTTGACGAACAGGCCTATCGTGCTTCCGGGCGATTTCCAGGTCAGGATCATTCTCAAAACACAGAGCGAAGATGTCTACCTGACCCTTGACGGACAGGTCGGTCTGCCTCTTGAAGTGAATGACATCATTGAGATCGAGAAGTCCGAGCATAGGACCAGGCTGGCCATGCCCTGCGGGCGTGATTACTTTAAAGTCCTCAGGACAAAGCTGAAGTGGGGCGAACGGTAACCGGTGACAGAAATAGGCGAAACAGTGTCACCAGATGTTGTCGGTAGCGTGATAGAGGCCCTGGAGTTCTATCGTGCTTTGGGGGTAGACCGGGTCCCTGTCACCCTCGGGCCCGACTCTCTGCGCGGTATATCAATAGCCCCGGAGACCTCCGTGAATGCCGCAAGACAGACGGAGCCGGAAACGATGCCCTGCTGCTCAGTGACCGTGGAGGTCGACCCCATCGCAGAAGCCGGAACAATACGGCGCTCCCCTGAGGATAAGGCAAAGCTGCTGGCAGAGCTCAGAGATGATATCGGTGACTGCAGACGGTGCAAACTTTCCGAGCAGAGAACAAACATTGTCTTTGGGTATGGAAATCCTGATGCGGGGCTCATGTTCATCGGCGAAGCACCCGGAGAGGACGAAGATATACAGGGGATCCCTTTTGTAGGCAAGGCAGGAATGCTTCTGACCAGGATGATCGAGAAAATGGAGCTCTCACGGGAATCAGTCTATATTGCGAATGTCATAAAATGCAGGCCTCCGGGCAACCGGGAGCCTGAGGAAGATGAGCTTGATACCTGCAGGAGGTTTATCGAGAGGCAGATAGATATCATCGGTCCGCAAGTTATCATGACGCTCGGCAGGATCGCCTTGCAGTCACTGATGCGTATCAGGGGCATTAAGATAACCCAGGCACGGGGAAAGTTCCTTGAGTACCGGGGGATCCCCGTCATGCCTACGTTTCACCCCGCATATCTTCTCAGGAACCCTGCCGATAAATGGAAGACCTGGTCCGATGCTCAAAAGGCCCTTGAAAAACTGAATGCCATCAAGACATGACCAGTCCGAGCATCGCAGCTTGTCTTCCAGGCCGGGACTTCTCTTTTTTTCTCTTGTCGTTCTTTGTTGCTTTGCCTGCCTGAAAGGCGTGTCAAATGCTGCGGGGGAAGACCGGATCATTGCTGAGGTGAACGGTGAGGCGGTAACCGACGCGGAATACCGGCTTTTTTTGCTGAAAGATCCGACCCCCGATGTCAGGAATACGGTCGATGAGAAAATTCTGACCCGGCTCATCGAAGAGAGGCTGATACTGCACGAAGCTAAAAAAAGGCGGATGACGGTTTCTGATAATGACGTAGAGCAGAGCATCCGTGATTTTCAGCAGCGCAACTCCCTGTCTCCCCAGGCATTCGAGAAGACCATTAATGATAAGGGGATGGACCTGTCTCAGTACAAAAAATGGCTCAAAGACAATATAATAGTTATAGCGAGGATTACCGATTCTGAGGTGGACAGCAAGGTAATGGTAACAGAGAAGGATATTTCGGATTATTATAACCAGAACAGGCGCTTGTTTGTTAAGGACCCGGAAAAGATACTGACTGGTGCTATCATCATGATCATGAGTGAAAATCCCTCGCCCGATGAGATAACCATGATGAAACTGAAATCGCTCAGGATATATAATGAGTTAAAAAAGGGAACCTCTTTTGATGCCATGGTGGAGCTTTACTCCGAAGACCCCTCCAAGGGGAAGAATGGAATAATCGGAGAGTTCAGGAGGGGGGAGCTGGTCCCCGAACTGGATAAAAAGCTCTTTGGCCTCAGAGAGGGCGAGATCAGTGAGCCCATCTGGGTCAAAGAGGGCATTTTTATCCTGAAGCATGTCAGAAGCCTTAAGGAGACATATGTCCCGGTCAGGGACGCGCGGGAACATATAAAGGCCACACTTTTAAAGGAAAGACGGGAAACAAGATATCGTACCTGGATTAAATCACTATGGGAACGTTCAAAAATAATTATCTATTAGCATCGGTGTCAGTTCTGTTCGTGACGCTCTGTCTTCTGACGCTCATTAATACCGCGCATACTGCTGTCTCTGACGAATCAGAGCTTTTTGAAAAGGCCTATGGTCTTTACCAGACAAATCAGCCGGAGAAAGCCCTGGAGCTCTTTGTCCTCTTCATGAAAGAATATCCGTCGAGTTCTGCCCGGGACTCGGTCATGTACTGGCAGGCAAAGGCAATGATACAGCTCAAAAGGACAGAGGAGGCCAAAAGGGTCTTCAGTGCGATCGCAGAACAGTTCCCCGGCAGCATGTTCAGCAAATTTGCGCGGCAGGAACTTGAAGTGCTTGGGCAGGCAGTGCCCGACGCAGTGATCATGCCTGAACCGTCAAAGGAGACACTGCAGAAGCCCGGAGAGATCAAGCCGGATGTCAGATCCGAGGATCTGAAAATGGCCGAAGAGAAGATCAAGACCCTTAAATTGCAGCTTTCAGAGGCATACACGAAAAACCAGATACTGGAGAACGAACTTGCGGTGACCATTACAGACAAGCAGTACCTGAAGAACCTGCTTGATGAGTCCAAAAATGCACGCGAGGGTCAACCGGGAGGCAGGGAGGCTGACCCCCTGCGAGCCGAAAATACACGGTTGCAGCGGGAGCTGAAAAGCCTTGAAGCACGCATGAAGGGTTCAGACAAGATAACAGGCACGGCGGTTAGCAAGGTAGAACTTGATGACAGTTTAAGAAAGTATAAGGCCCTGGAGGATAAGAACAGGGACCTTGTCAGTAAATCACTGGATTATATCAAGCAGACCGATGCCCGCCTCGAAAAACTTGAGAATGACAACGACGCCATGCGAAAGGAATTGAAGGAGTCTGGCAGGCTGAAAAGTGAGGCAGATGTCCTCCTCAGGAAGATCTCAGACGAAAAAGCTGCCCATGAAAGAAAACTAAAGGAACAGGAAGACGTCATCGTATCCTTAAACCGTCTGAAGGAGGAGAACGAAAAGCTTCAAAAATCTGCCGGAACGCAGGCAGCCATATCGAAGCCTGATGTTGGTGACCTCGAGGCTTTAAAGAAAGCGAATGATGTATTACAGAAGCGCATATCAGATCTTCAGGCCAGACAGGGATCTGCAAATGATCTTTTGGCAAAGACAAGGGAACTTGAGAGAAAGTACGCAGAGTCAGAAATTGAGTTACGCAAAGCACTGGACGAAAAAAGCAGGTCCGAGAAGAAGCTTCAGGACATGGAGAGGTCCCTTGCTGAGCAGAAACAGGGAAGATCTGCGACTGCCCCGAATGGGAATGACACCAGGGACTCTGACGCCTATGCAAAACTCAGGGACGGATTAACCCAGTCCGGCCTTTCTGTAAATAAGGCTGAGCTTGAGATCCAGAGACTGGAACGTGAAAAGGAAACTCTCAGTAAAAAGCTGAAGGAGTCAGAGAGAACAGCGGCCGATACGGAGAAGGCAAAGGTTGCCCTTGAGGTCCAGGCGAAGAAGGCGGCAGCGGAGACTGCGGCCCTTGAAAAGCGCGCCAAGGATGCCGAAAGACAGCGGCTTGAGATAGAGGTCCAGGCAAAAAAGGCAGTTGAGGACCGGGGTCTGCTTGAAAAGAGGATCAGGGATGGAGAAGCAGTCATTGCATCACTGAGCAAGGTTAAGGAAGAGAACGAGAAGCTCAAGGCAGAGAAGGAAAGGGCAGGGGGTAGTGTTAAGCAGGCAGATTCTGAGATACAGAGGCTGCAGGCCGAGCGGGATGCCCTCCAAAAGAGGATAAAGGACTTCGATGTGAAGGACCGTGAACTGGCGGAACTCAGGACACGGCTACAGGTCCTCGAAAGGCAATCGGCCGAGACGGAGAAGGCAAAGGTTGCCCTTGAGGCCCAGGCGAAGAAGGCGGCAGCGGAGACTGCGGCCCTTGAAAAGCGCGCCAAGGATGCCGAAAGACAGCGGCTGGAGATAGAGGTCCAGGCAAAAAAGGCAAAAGAGGATCGGGGGCTGCTTGAAAAGAGGCTAGAGGAAAACAGCAGGGTTATCGTGTCTCTGGAGAAGATACGAGATGACCATACCCGCCTGAAACAACTTGCAGGCAAAGACACTGATACGCAAAGAAAACTGGAGGAAACAAATAAACAGTTAAGCCTCCTGAGCTTGGAGTACAAGGAACTTTTACAGCGCTATGAGACACTCACGCGGAAGGAAACTCCCGTCATCAGGATAGGCAAGCAGACCTATACCATGTCACAGATGGCAGCAGAACAGATGATCTCGTCAAAAGTACTGTCGAGGATGGACATTGGATCATCACCCTGGAGGAAGAATAATGCTTATGAGGATTTTATCATTGAGCAGTTATTGATGAATCATGCCGGTGACAGAGTGAAAAAAGTCGTGCTTACTGAGGCAGACCGCCTTTCCAATACATATCACTTTGACACCCGGGAGCGTGAATATCTGATAAAATATCTGGCAATAGACCGCCTGATCAAGGATAAAATTGCAGGGCAGCAGGTGGAAGAGGCACGGATAAAGCAGTACTTCGAAAATAACAGGAATTCTTTTATCGCCGGGAAATTGGAGAAGACGGTCAAGTCGCTGTCGATGCCTTTTTCCGGTAGTACCAGGGTTGATGGCGCTGTCCTGATGACCGATATTCAGACCGAGGCTGCAGCCGGCCGGTCTCTTGAGTCTTTCAAAAAAGATCACCCTGGTCCGCTGACATTCAGGCAGCTGAATTTTGATGACCTGCCGCCCTGGATACAAGAAAGGCTGAAGGATCTCAAGGCAGGAGAGATCAGCCACGTTATTTCAACAGATGACCAGTTCATGATCTGTCAGGTGCAGATAAAGGAACCGGTATTCAGGACGTATGACGAGGTGCGGAAGGATATCCAAAAGACGCTGGCAACCGCAGATGTCCTCGGTACATGGCTCAATGCAGTCAGGAAAGAGGCTGAGGAAATACGATGATGTTCAGGCGCAAGGACAACGCAGCAGGCATTGAAAGGAAGATACAGGAGGCCCTAAAGAAGCCTCTGACCCCTGAAAACCTCAATTATCTTGGGGACCTCTACCTGCGCAAGGGCGAACGGGAGATGACCATAGAAAGCTATTATAATGCTATTGCAAAGCTCCATATCTCGCAGCAGGACAAGATGGTGGCCCTATATAAAAAGATCCTTAAGGTATCCCCGTATGAAGAAAAAGCATACAATGGCCTGATCACCCTGTTTTCCAAGATGGGGCTTGTGGCGGACGAGGTTAAATACCTGACGTTGCTGGCCAAATTGTATCAGACCAGAAGTGATTACAACCAGGTGAATTCCACGTTCAGAAAGATCAATGCCCTCGATCCTGATAACGAGGCAGCCTTAAAGTATTTTGGAACAGGCAAACAGGCCGATGTCTCACTACCTGCACAGGATGAAGATATCGGTATGAATGAGGAACATGCCGCTGAGCTTCTTTCCGGGCTTCCCGAAATTGGCGACCTGGCCGATGTTGTTCCGGCTTCACCTGAGGAAGATATCCCTCAGGAAGAAAGTTCCGTACAATCCCCGGACCAGCGGAGCACTGAAGCCGAGAGCACTGCGATTCCTTTCCTGCAGGAAACAGGGCAGAGCCCTGAATCCCGGGATGAACCGTTAATACCTGCGGGCGAGCTCCCCTCGAACAATAGGCTTTATCTTGGAGGGGGGATTGCTGTATTATTAATCATTCTTTTAGCAGCAGGTTTTTATTTACTGAATAGAAAGACTCCTGTTGCCGATTCTCCGGTCAAGGCCCCTGAAGCCGGTTTCACTGAAAAGGGCCCTGCGTCAAAACAGGGAAAGGCCATAGGGGTTGACTTGAAGGTAGTAAGAATGTCCGATGCGACGCTGAGGGATAATGGAATCGACAAGGGGTTAGGCCACGGGGTGATCAATGAAAATGAGTTCTATATGCTGACGGCATACCAGCGGAGGGGATGTCTGCCTGAGGGGCTTCTTGCATCTCCTTCCACGCTGATATCATTTGTTGATAGTAAAGGCAGGTTGAATCCGCCAGTAGACATCAGGGGACTGGCCGAGTTCAACAGGACCGTCTATAAATCCCGGGTTGCGGGTTGCGGGGAAAATAAACCGGTCTTTGTGAAGGTCTTTATCGCACATAAAAAAGGCATGGGATATACCGGACTTTCGGTGAACATTCCAGGGAAAGGCGCGGCAGAAATACTTACGTGGGATTAGGGATTGGGAATTACATAAGCGCAGCAGTTTTCGCGTCATGTCTGTTTATTTTTACGGGGAATGACCTATTTGCCGCCCCTCGGACCCCGCGCGCTGATAAAGTCAGCGGGGTGCCGACCGTAGAGATAAAGCTCAGGCGTGATTCTTCACTGAACCGGATCATCAAGGCCTATACCCCCGGGTTGCCTGACAGGGATATTGCAGAGTTCCTGAGGGAATTTTCGTCGGCCAATGAAGGGATAAAGAATTTCAACCTGATCAGGAAAGGCACCGTAGTGAGAGTGCCGGCCCGCTACCTTGAGAAAGGCAGTCGCTCACGTGACCCGAAACCGGGGCTGGCCGCCTCAGACAAGAAGACTGCCGGGCTCCCTGCAGTTGACTATCACCGTGAATTAAAGCCGACGGCACAGACGTTTCCTCAGAATGACCCGTTCAGGAACTCGCCTGTTTCCGACAGCATCAGAACCCTTCTTGAGTCCCTCTATGGCGCAGTGACGGTGGAATCAGGCGGGCTTAAATTCTTTTCTGTCGGAGAGCGCTCTGAGATTTCCCTGGATACCTCTTATCTGCCTCTTATGGTCCTGAATAACAGTACGGTCCTGGTCCTTGATCCAGGGAATATTCTCCCTGAAGAGATCAAGCAGCTCGTCAGGACCTTGTGGCCCGAATATACCTTTTTCAGTTACCGAGAGGGCCAGGATCTCAGAAGGCTGACCGGGTCTCTTCTTGAATCACTCGGATACTCAGTCTACCGGGACAGGTCCCTGATACTCGGCGGACGATCACAGCTTGAGTATAACGCCGATTTTGTCGTATACCGGGAGCAGGGCGATCTTATGAGCAGCGACATCGCCATTGTAAGCATTGCAGGTTCTCCCGGGCAGCATACGCCTGACAGCCTGGTGAGATGGCTGGGCGAGAGGGATGTTAACCTGATCCGGATGAGTACATCAGAAAACGGGCAGGCAGAACCTGCCACACGGGCCGGCCTGGCCAAACTGACCCTGACGGCCGGCACCAGGGAACTGATCAGGGAGATACTTTCCCTGACCGGATATTCCTATGCAACTGATGTGGTGCTAAACCTTTCGGACAGAAAAGAATACCGTTACAACCTGAAGACTGATTTCAGCATACCGGCTGGCCAGAGAAAGAAGGTCATCGAACTCGCAGAACTCTCAGAGGAGGAAATCAGTCTTGCCCGCAAGAAAGGCGTTGACGTCGCCTGCATCGGTCCGGGAGACGATACCAAGGGCATTCTGAGAAAATTGATTCAGCTCCTCGGTATCATTCATGCCGATTCTCCGGCTGCGGTTTCATCGTATATCACCCCCCGCAACGCAAAATACCGGCTGCTCCTGCCGGGAATATACTTTCGGACCGGACAAGGACAGTTCTTTGCAACCGATTCCGAGTTGGGGCAGGAATTGCTGAGGGACATCATTGATCCCCGAATAAGGATCATAGCCTACTAGAGCTCATTTTATTTCTTTGACAGAGCAGTACTAAATATGATTTCATATAACATTTGGTGAATAAAAAGAGGGCATATAACTATGATGAAAAAACCGTATAGAGACATTATTATCCTGATCGTATCGGCTGTATTGCTTGCAGGTTGGTTGCCCGTTCCCGTGCAGGCAGGCACTGTTGTCGTCAAGCCGGGCCAGTTTGATCATTTTTCGCTTCAGCTTCCTGATAAATCCATTGCCGGTGAGAATTTTATCGTCAGGGTGCAGGCCTTTGACCTTAATAATAACCTGATCACCAATTTTATCGAGTCGGGGAAGGAATTCAAGATCGATGTAAGCGGCTCTGCCGCGGTCCAGCCGTCCACGCTGAATGCGTCATCTTTTTCAGGAGGCGCGGCAAATATCTCTGTTAACTGCAAAAAGGCTGAGAGGCTCATTATTTCTATCCGTGAGTCCGGCGGCACCGTCCCGGTAATATCACGGGAATTGATTGTTTCACCCAATAAGCTTGAGCATTTTGTTCTGCAGGCGCCGGCAACCGTCAAGGCAGGCACCAGATTTGATATGCGCATCATCGCAAAGGACCTCTTTGACAATACGGTCGATGACGTGGAGATCGGGAGGAATCTGAAGATCACCTCATCAGGGACCGCCAATCCCGTCATGGTGAGCAGTGCTGCCATCGATTTTAAGAATGGAACGGCAACAGCAACCTTTGTTTCCGAAAAGGCGGGCGCCACGGTTATCGAACTTCAGGAGATCTCAGGCGGCAGCAGGGGGCGGTCTAACGAGGTCAGCGTCACCCCCGGCTCCCTGAGCAGTTTCAAGGTTCAGGCACCCAAGGCAGCGGTTGCCGGTGAGGCCTTTGACCTGCTGGTGTCTGCGTATGACGCGTATGACAACCTGATCACGAATTATGCAACTGCAGGTGCCGGCGTGTCACTGCTCAGTACCGGCAGCACCAAGATCGAACCGTCTTTCCTTGCACCGTCGGATTTCAAGGGAGGGCAGGCTGTGGTCAGGGCTGTTTACGACAAGGCTGAGGACATAACGGTCATTGCAAAGGACGTCAACAGCGAGAAATCAGGAAAGACCGCCGAGATACAGATCAGCAATGCTTCCCCGGATCATTTTGTTGTGGTCACGCCGGATATGGCAGTATCAGGCCAAAGGTTCAAGATCAAGATCGAGGCTTACGACCGGTTCAATAATATCGTGAGAAACTTTAACATTTCCGGAAACGAGGTGTTGCTGAGCACGACAGGCACCAGTTTCATTAATCCTTCGATCATTGTGCCGACAGACTTCATTAATGGAATAGCAATGATCGATGTCACCTATGACAAAGCAGAATCCTTTACCCTTTCTGCCAAGATGATCAGCGATAAACGTCAGCCCAAGATGACCATCAGCGAGAAGGTGCCGGCTAAAGAGGCGGCCCAACCGGTTCAGCAGGCTTCCGGCCGGAAGGAAGAAAAACCGGTCCCGGTGAAAAAGGACGTAAAGCCGGAACCTAAGAAAGAAACTGCAGCCCCGGCAGAACCCAGAAAGAAACCGGAAGCTGAGACAAGGCCGGCTGAGAAACCTGTCAGGACGGCGAAGGTGCAGAAACCCGCTGCTGAAACAAAACCCTCATTGCCGGCAGAAAAACCCCCCGTGAAACCGGCCGAAGCAAAGAAACCGGAGGTCAAGCAGGCGGCGGAGCAGAAGCCTGATAGACCGGCAGAGGCTGTCCGGACGCCTCAGGAACCGCTAAAGAAGGAAGAAAAGAAGGGTGAACATACGACAGCGGTCAGCAAGATAGCTGCAATTGAGGCTAAGAGCAAGGCAATGCTCGTGATCAATCTTTCCGATGTTGGCCCGCAGTTTGAATATTCCGACAGTGTCGTCACGAGGGGTGGCAAGGAGTGGCTCAGTCTTTCCATGAAACCGGCCGTTAGGAAGACCGAGAAAGTGTTTAAGTTTAAATCGGCCTTCATGGGAGAAGTCCAGGTGGAAGATGACAAATCTGGGCAGAATGCCCTTACTATCCTGATAGAATTGCTTCCCACCGGGGTTACCTTTGACGTAGAGCGGATCAAGAACACGCTCATAGTGACGCTTTCCAAACCCTAACGGTCCTCCCTGATCACCCTGTCGCATATAGGATTTTAATGTGACTACCGGCTGTGGTTCCTGCAAACATGGGCATGAGATAAAGGCAGATGGCAGCAGGCCGTCGCCGGGCACGGTCTGGTGTTCCCAGCGCAAGATCCAGATGGCAAAGCACCGGCAGATGTCTTGTTACATCCCCCTGGTAGTTCAAAAGACGAAACATTGTATCGATTGCAAGAAAGCTAAGATCATCAAGCCTTCAGGCGAGGCCCCTCAATTAGGCAATATCTGGTGCGATAAGAAGCATACCGAGATAAACAAACAACGCAGCATGGAGTGCTTTGAATAGACCGTACTAGCTTCTCATCAGTGAGGCCAATCGCTCCCTGAGGCCGGTATGCCGCATCTGTGGCTTGTTGTTCCTTATGGCTATGCCCAGGGCCTTTTTGGTGCCGACGATAATGACAAGCTTTTTCCCCCGCGTTATCGCAGTATAGAGAAGGTTCTTCTGGAGCATCATGTAATGCTGCGTCAGAAGCGGCATGACAACAACCGGGTATTCACTCCCCTGTGATTTATGGACAGAGATGGCGTATGCAAGCACAATTTCGTCGAGCTCCGCAAGTTCGTACGTGACCGGCCTGCCGTCGAAAGCAACACTAACATGCTGGTCTTCCCGGTCAATTGAAAGGACAGTTCCGATATCCCCGTTAAAGACGTCCTTATCATAATTGTTCCTGATCTGCATCACCTTATCGCTGGTCTTTAGGGTCCTGCCGCCTCTGATAAGCAGGTCCGTCGAAGGGTTCAGGCATCTCTGAAGCTCGATATTAAGGTTGGCTGCCCCGATGATCCCCCGGTGCATGGGTGACAGGACCTGAATATCTCTGATCGGGTGATACCCGAATTTCTGCGGTATCCTGGCCGCACAGAGGGAGACCACCTTCTGTGCGGCCTCTTCAGGGTCTTCGCATTCAATGAAATAAAAATCCTGAGGGACCTCTTTTGAGGAACTGAGAATAGGGAACTCATCATTGTTGATCCTGTGTGCGTTTCTGATGATAAGGCTCTCGCCCGATTGCCTGAAGATCTCCCTGAGCCTGATGGTCTGCACCGCTCCGGAATCAATGATATCCCGTAATACATTACCGGGCCCGACAGACGGAAGCTGGTCCACATCTCCGACAAAGATCAGCGCAGCCTGTCTCGGCACAGCCTGAAGGAGATGGTACATAAGCACGGTATCGATCATGGATGCTTCGTCTATGATGACCAGGTCTGCCCCGAGAGGATTCGCATCATTTCTGCTGAAACCTCCCTGCCTTGGGTTGAATTCCAGCAGGCGGTGAATGGTTTTGGCCTCCTGGCCAGAGGCCTCTGCCATCCTTTTGGCGGCTCTCCCGGTCGGTGCAGCAAGAAGGACACGTTGTCCCGACTTCCGGTAAAGACTGAGGATCGCCCTGATTATCGTTGTCTTGCCGGTGCCGGGTCCGCCGGTGATTATGCAGACCTTTGTCTTCAGGGAGGAAAGGACTGCGCTCTTCTGTTTTTCCGCAAGCTGAATGCTCAGATCTTTCTGGATGCCCTCCAGGGAAAGGTCTTGTGTGAGAAGACCGGGCTCCCGTGGTGATGAGAGAAAAGAGGCCAGAAACTCAGCAATCCCTTTTTCGGCATTATAGAACAGCGTCAGGTAAACGTTCTCCTCTGTGATAACGACTCTTTTGTCTGCAGCCAGCTTTTCGATTGAGGCATTGATGGTCGTCTCATTGATCGCCAGCACCTTAAAGCACTCCTCAACGAGGGAGGAACGGGGATAATAAACGTGACCTTCGTCAGCCATCTGCTGCAGGACATACAGTATCCCTTCTTCAGCTCTGATAGCAGCATCTTCAGGTATCCCCAGTTTCCGTGCGATCGTGTCTGCGGTGAGGAACCCGACTCCGAAGATGTCAGCTGCAAGACGGTAGGGATTTTCCCTGACGATCCTGATCGAGTCCCTGCCGTATTGCTTAAAGATCCGTGCCGCATAGGACGCGCTCACCTCATGGCCCTGCAAGAACAGCATCACTTCGCGGATCTCTTTTTGCTCAGACCATGCGGTCCTTATCATGTCGATCCTTTTGGCGCCGATACCTTCCACCTCAGTGAGTCTGCCGCTGTCGTGTTCGATGATATCGAGTGTCTTCTCTGCAAATGCGTCGATCAGTCTTTTCGCCATGACAGGCCCGATCCCCTTGATCAGTCCTGAACCCAGGTATCGCTCGATTCCCTTGACCGTGGCAGGTATGACGGTCTCATACGAGGATACCCTGAACTGCTGGCCGTATTTCGGATGGCTGTCCCAATCACCCTGCAGCCTGAGCATCTCGCCGGGCGATACAGAGACAAGATTACCGACAACCGTGACCAGATCCTTCTGCCCCTGGACCTTTATCTTCGCGATCGTATAGTGATTCTCTTCATTGTGAAACGTAACACGTTCCAGCTGCCCCTGAAGCTCTGTTGCCATGGCTTATTGTACCTTAACGCCACCGGGGTTTTGTAACGAAGTGTTTGCGGATTTACTTGTTCAGGAGGGAATAAAAAAGGCCCCTCAGAAGAGGGGCCCTGGGTGAAGGGAGGCTAAGCTGAACTTATCATTTTCTGCTCAGGCGATGAACTGCCTCGACCATGGCGATAGCATTTTCAACCGGGGTCTCAGGCAGTATGCCGTGTCCGAGATTGAAAATATGACCGCGGGCACCCTCGGCCCTGTTGAGGACGTCCTGGACCCTCTCATCGATATGTTCATGAGGAGCAAACAAAACGCAGGGGTCAAGATTGCCCTGGATCGATGCCTTCTTCCCGATCTTCTTGACCGCCTTATGCATATCGACCCGCCAGTCAATGCCGATGACGTCGGCCCCGCATTTCTTGACGACCTTGAGGATGCCGGCACAGTCGTTGGCAAAATAGATCACCGGCACCTCATATTTCTTTAATGCCTTAATGGTGGTTTTGACATAGGGGAAGATAACATTCTCATAATCGTACGGGGCCAGATTCCCTGCCCATGAATCAAACAGCTGCACTGCCTGCGCGCCGGCCCTGATCTGTGCGGAGAGATATTCGATAATGGTCGCTGTTATCTTTTCCAGCAGGCCTGCGAAAAGACCGGGGTTCTGGTACATCATTTTTTTGGTATGGGCAAAGTTCCTGGAACTGCCGCCCTCGATAATATAGGTCGCCAGCGTATAAGGGGCCCCCGAAAAACCGATGAGCGGCACTTTTCCGGCAAGCTCCTGCCGGAGCATTCTTATCGCCTCAAGGACAAAGGGCATGCTGTCTTCAGTATCCGGGATGACAAGCCTGTCGACACCCGATTTGCTCCTGACCGGGTCACCCAGGATCGGTCCCTTTTTATCAGAGAACTCAAGGTGCATTCCCATCGCCTCAACCGGTATCAGGATGTCAGAAAAGAGTATCGCCGCATCCACGTTCAGTATGTCTACCGGCTGAAGGGTCACCTTTGTAGCAAGTTCAGGCGTCTTGCACAGGGTCAGAAAGTCTACCTTCGACCTGACCTCCTGGTACTCCTTCATGTAGCGGCCTGCCTGCCTCATCAGCCAGACCGGTGTATAATCGACTTCCTCTCCCCTGCATGCCTTTAAAAACGTATCGTTCATTATTCTGCCTTTCTTAATTTCACTGGAGTATAACTGCAAAACGGTTCTTCTTCAAGGTAATCGCCATAAACAGAGTAAGCGCGGGCTCGGCAGCCGCCGCAGACGTTCACGAACTCGCAGGAACCGCACCGCCCCTTGTATTTTTTGAAGTCTCTGAGGTCTTTGAATAGATCGGAGTTCTCCCAAATGTCCTTGAAGGACTGCTGACGAATATTGCCGGCAGGTTTTGGAAAATAACTGCAGGGCAGGACATTGCCGTCGACATCGACGAGACAGATAAGCTGTCCGGCCAGACAGCCTTTTGATCCTCCGGTCGAGAATTTCAACGTACGGCGCTTGACGGCCGTTCCCTCTTCCTTGTTCTTCTGAAGCACGACCCGGTAGTAATGAGGTGCACAGGTCGGCCTCACCAGCATCAGGTCCTCGTCTTTTTCCATGGTATAGTGCCAGTCGAGTATGCCGTCATATTCTTCTTTCGAAATGAGCTCTTTCATGATATCCTCACCCCTGCCGGTCGGGACGATCATGAACATATACCAGGCCGTCGCTCCCAGCTCTTTTGCCAGTTTATAGACCTGCGGAATCTGTTCCTGATTTCTCTTGGTGAATGAGGAGTTGATGATGAACTCAATGCCATGCTTTTTGAAAAGCCGCGCAGCATTCAGTGTGCCTTCAAATGCCCCTTTCTGGCTTCTGAAGTCGTCATGGACCTCAGCGTCGGCGCCGTCCAGGCTGAGTGAGACAATGCGGATGCCTGAGGTCTTTATCTTTTCGCATATCTCCTCGTTGACGAGAGTGCCGTTCGTGGCCAGACACATCCGGAGCCCCTTGTCGGTCCCATAGCGGGCTATCTCAAAGACATCCTGGCGTGTCAGGGGCTCGCCCCCCGAGAGCACAACAACCGGGTTGGCATAGCTCACGATGTCGTCGAGGACCCTGAAGGCCTCCTGCGTGCTGAAATCAGGGTGTCCCGTCACTTCCATTTCGGACGAAGAGCGGCAATGAACACACCTGAGGTTACATCTCCTGGTTATTTCCCAGGCTATCCATTTCGGTACAAATTCCATGAGGTTTCCTTATGATAACTTTTTATTATTATACCTTTAACAGGTCCATTTTTTCATTAAAGACATATTTCTCGACCGCTTCCAGCAGCGGGGCAAAGGTTGTATTATCAACTGCTGAGACCGGTATCGCATGGTATCTCTGCGACAGGTTCAGCACTTCCCGGGGGGGGATCAGGTCTGTCTTGTTGAAGACGAGGAGTCTCGGCTTATTTGCAAGGTCAAGACCCTTCAGGATCGTATCCACCGCCGTCATATGCTGTTCTGCCCGCGGACTGGAAATATCAACGACATGCAGGAGGAGGTCTGCATCCTGCAGTTCTTCAAGGGTAGACCTGAATGCGGCAAGCAGGTCCTTCGGAAGGTCCCTGATGAACCCGACGGTGTCCGTGATGATGATCTCCCGTTCATGCGGGAACCTGAGCCGCCTGCTCGCCGTGTCAAGGGTTGCAAAGAGCTTGTCTTCAACAAAGGTTGCGCTCTTTGTCAGGGCATTCAGCAGTGTTGATTTGCCTGCGTTCGTATACCCCACTATCGAAACGATCGGGACCCTGCAGGCAATGCGCCGCGTCTTCCTCTGCCGGCGTGCCTCGCTCAATGATTTCAGCTCTTTTTCGAGAAGGGCGATCCTGTCCCGGACCCTTCTGCGGTCGACCTCAAGTTTCATCTCGCCGGGGCCCCTCCCGCCTATGCCGCCCATGAGCTTTGACATTGCCGTCCCTTTGCCGGTAAGGCGGGGCAGGCGGTATTTGAGCTGCGCGAGCTCCACCTGCACCTTGCCGTCCCTGCTGTGGGCACGCCGGGCAAAAATATCGAGGATGAGCTGGGACCGGTCAATGACCTTCAGCTCAGTCAGGTCATTGATGGACTTGATCTGCGACGGATTGAGGTCCTGGTCAAAGATCAGCATTGTGGCTCCCCTGTTCATGGCGGTGATGACAAGGTCCTTGAGCTTCCCCTCTCCGAGGAGATACTTCGGATTTATTTCTTTCGGTTTCTGTATGACCGTCTCAAGCACAGTGACATTGCTTGAGAGCGCAAGGTCTCTCAGTTCATCCATGGAATCTTCCAGCTCATAACGGGGCCCCGTCGAAACACTGACCAGGATGGCACTTTCATGTGCCGTGCGGTCGGGCTGAACGCCCTGACCCTTGGTCGTCGTAAATCCGCGCGACCTCTCAAACTCCTCTTCCAGGGAGGTAATGAACGGCCTGAAATCAAAGTCATGGTCATAAAAATCTGCCGGGGGCAGCACCTCAACACCGGTATTGAGGGCCTGAGGGATGAGATGTGCAATATGGAGGGCTGAGGGCTGGTCCTTATTCAGACCTATGGCCGCAATGACGTCGAACCTAAGCAGGGAAAGGTCAGTTATGTCGTCCTTGTTCAGGGGGTCGTTGTTGAGATGGGTATGGATGAAACGCAGGCCCCGGAGCGCCTTTTTGCCCAGGGGATAATCATCAAGAGGCGGGAGGAACATGCCCCGGGCATCTCCGACGATAACATGGGTGATGATCCCCTTCCGCGAGGCGATGACCCCGACCTGACGGTTCAGTTCATACGAGAGAGCGGCAAGATATTTGCCGAGTTCAAGGGTGATGAGCTCGGAGTGAAGTCGCCTTCTGTATATTTTTTCGAGACTGGCCGTCTGGCTCCCCTTGAGGCCGGTCAGTTTGCCATAGAGTGTCGGTATGAATATCCTCCGGTAAGAATTATATTCTATACCTATAGTAGCACACCCTGATTTGAAAGAAGCGGTGATGACACTGCTCGACGACCCGACCCTTGATCATTTTCACAGAGAGTTCAGGAAGCTCAGAGAAGAGTGATCAGGTCGTCTTGCGGGAGCGTTTCCTTCTCTTATAGGCTGTCATGATCTTCCCACTGACCTCTTCTGTCGTAAAGACCGCGCCGCCGGGCTTGCCGAAGAAGATGACGTCAGACCTGCCGTTTACCGCGAGACGGACATCCTCCAGCATCTGGCCGGCATTCATCTCCATGACCAGGAAGGAACGTCCCTTAGCAGCCAGCCGGGCAAGGGCCTTCTCAGGGAACGGGAAGAGCGTTACCGGCCGCAAGAGGCCGATCTTTTTGCCTTGAGCCCTGAATTCCCTGACCGCAGAAAGGGCTATCCTGGCTGCAATGCCATAGGCCACGACGACCAGGTCTGCGTCCTGAAGAAAATAGGAATCGACGATCACCTCGTTTCTTCTGATAAACTGGTATTTTTCGATCAGGGCGCGGTTCTGGGCCTCAAGCGCTCCCGGTCCCATATAGAGTGTCTTGATGACCCGTGGGGGGCGCCCCGTGCAGCCGTCAAGGATCCATTTCTTCGGGGGAAGCTTTGAGGGGCGTGCGTACGGGGTCGGGAGAAAGGGTTCCATCATCTGGCCGATGACCCCATCACCAAGGAGGATGACCGGGGTCCGGTATTCATCTGCCTTGTCGAAGGCCCGCATCGTCAGGTCCCACATCTCCTGGAGGTTAAAGGGGGAATAGACGATGCATTTATAGTCTCCATGTCCGCCGCCCTTGACAGCCTGGAAATAATCGGCCTGACTGGCCGTAATATTGCCGAGGCCCGGACCGCCCCTCTGGATATTGACGATAACTGCAGGAAGTTCAGCGATCGCCAGGAAGGATATGGTCTCCTGCATAAGACTTATTCCGGGACTGCTTGACGAGGTCATGGCCCGCGCCCCTGCGGCAGAAGCCCCATACACCATGTTAATGGAGGCGATCTCGCTTTCAGCCTGGATGAAGACACCCCCGACCTCAGGCATTCGTCTGGCCATATATTCAGGGATCTCATTTTGGGGGGTAATGGGATACCCTGCATAAAACCTGCAGCCGGCCTGGACCGCAGCCTCGGCTATTGCCTCATTCCCTTTCATGAGGAGATGTCTGTTCTTCAATAGTTTTGTGCCCATTACGGTTGATTGTGCCATATGCCCGTTGATTATAGCATAGTATGACTTCTATGTTCAGCCTCACCGCAGTTTCGAAAAGGATTGATTTTTTTGTATTTTTCCTGTTAAGATTATCAATACGAGTCGTACTATTACAGGAGTTGTACAATTTAAAGAGTGGGTGTCCCCACTCTTTTGTTTTATATATGGCAAGCATTCAAAATAAAATTGCGCTTATGGCTGAATCCATATCCCCCGGACATGGATTGCATCTCGTTGATATCGAGTTGGCCGGGAGCCCGCGAAGGACGGTCGTCAGGGTTTTTATTGACAAGCCCGGCGGGGTGACCCTGCAAGACTGCGAGCGTTTCAGCAGGGCATTGTCAGCGGCACTTGACGTTGAGGATGTTATCAGGACTGCCTATGTCCTTGAGGTCTCCTCTCCGGGTCTCGACAGGCCTCTGAGGAGGCTGCAGGACTTTATGCTGAACATCGGCAAGCTCGCACGGGTGAGCATCCGGGAAAAGATAGACGAACAGAGTTTTTTCATTGGCAGGATTACTGAAGTGGACGGGAACACCATACGTCTGATTTTAGAGGATAGCAAAGAGGTATTAATACCTTTTGAACAAATCTCGAAGGCACGTCTGGAGATAGAAATACGATGACCAAAGAACTTTGTCATGTCATAGATCAGATCAGCAGAGAAAAGGGAATATCAAAAGAGATCCTTATAGAGGCGCTTGAGTCTGCGCTTCTGTCAGCGATGAGAAAGAAATACGGCGGCAGGTCCAATATATATCTGAACATAGACCGCCAGAAATGTAACATCAAGCTTTATGAAACCAAGACCGTTGTCGCTGATGTTCAGAACCCTTTCGAGGAGATCTCGGTAAAGGACGCGCAGGCCAAGGAACCGGGCAGGGTCGAAGGCGATGTCCTGGAGTTCCCCCTTGATCTGCACGACCTCGGCAGGATCGCTGCCCAGACGGCAAAACAGGTCATTTTCCAGAGGGTCAGGGAAGCTGAGAGGGATGTCATTTTCAACGAGTTCAAGGACAAGACAGGTCAGATCATCAGCGGCGTTGTCATGAGAAAGGAAAAAGGTGTCTATTTCCTGAACCTTGGCAAGGCCGAGGCTGTCCTCCCGATCAAGGAGACCCTTCCGACCGAGAACCTGAAACGCGGAGACACGGTAAGGGCCATCATTGAGGATGTCAGGGTGACCTCAAAAGGGCCTGAGATACTTATCTCCAGGGCCACACCGCAGTTTGTGGCAGGTCTCTTCAAGATGGAGGTCCCGGAGATCAACGAGGGACTGGTCCTGATAAAGAATATTGTCAGAGAACCCGGGGAAAGGACCAAGATTGCCGTTTACTCGAAGGACACGGCAATTGACCCGGTGGGGTCCTGTGTCGGCATGAAGGGGACGCGGGTACAGACCATTGTCAGGGAACTCAGGGGAGAACGCATCGATATCATTCCCTGGACAGATGATCCCCGGATGCTTATTGCACGGGCGCTGAGCCCCGCATCGATCGATAAGATAGGCATCAACGAAGACGGCAAAACAGCGATGGTCGTGGTGAACGACCAGCAGTTATCCCTTGCCATCGGAAAAAAAGGACAGAACGTCCGGCTTGCAATGAAACTGACCGGCTGGGACATTGATATTATCAATGACTCGGAATATTCAAAGATCCGCATGGAAGAGACCGACAAGGCGCTTGAGACCAGCCTGAAAAAGGAAAGCCTGAAAAAAGACATACCGCCTCTTGATGGGTAAAGACCGGCTAGCTGCCCGTATTCGGGAATTAAAAGGCATCGGCCCTGTACGGGGCCGCCTCCTCGAAAAGATCGGTATCAAGACCCTGCGGGACGCTCTTTATTATCTTCCGTTCAGGTATGAGGACAGAACGCATATCAAGTCAATATCCTGCCTCAATCCCGGGACACTCGAAACAGTCAGGGGAAAGATCATGTCGTCGGTCATCCGGCAATACCGCGAAAGGACCGGGAGAAGGCAGACCCGGCTGGAGGTAGCTGTCGATGACGGGACGGGGATTCTCAGGGCCGTGTGGTTTAATCAGGCATACAGGCAGAAGTCCTTCATTGTCGGGCAGGAACTTTTTTTGAGCGGGGTCGTGCAGACGGAAAGCCGTTCGAAGGGGACCCCTGAGATGGGGCATCCTGAGTATGAATCGATCACCGACGACCGGGATTCCCTTATTCACACGAACAGGATCGTCCCCATCTACAGGACAACGGAAGGTATAACCCAGAAACAATTCCGGGCGATACTGCATGAGATCGCATCCGGTCCCGGGTTGACCGTGCATGACCCTGTCCCGGAAGAGGTGTTAAAACGCACAGGCCTGCCCGGACTTGCGGAGAGCCTGCAACAAGTCCACATGCCCCGCAGCACGACCGACGTCTCTTTGCTGAATACACAGGGAACCCCGTACCATAAACGACTGGCCTTTGATGAATTTATGCTCTTTGAACTCGGCATGGCCCGTATCAGGGAGGCTACTGCGAGGGCTCAGGGGATATCCTTTGTTGCACAAGGCAGGCTGCTAAAAAGATTACGTGCCCTGCTGCCTTTCGCCCTCACCGGCGCACAGGAACGGGTCATTACCGAGATACTCGGCGACATGAAAGGATCCTCTCCCATGCGCAGGCTTCTTCAGGGGGATGTCGGAAGCGGTAAGACGATGGTGGCCCTCGCAGCTATCCTGACCGCGGTGGAATGCGGTTATCAGACGGTCTTTATGGCCCCGACCGAAGTCCTTGCAGAACAGCATTTTCTGACCCTCGGGAGGCTTGCAACGACGTTGGACCTGACGGTCGAACTGCTGACGGGCAGCACCCGGAACAGGCGCCTCGGCAAGATCGAATCCGGGGAGGTCGATATTGTTATCGGAACGCACGCGATCATTCAGGAAAAGGTGAGGTTTCGAAGGCTCGGACTGGCGGTTATTGACGAACAGCATAAGTTCGGGGTGGTCCAGAGAACTCTGCTCCGGGAGAAGGGCATTCATCCCGACGTCCTCGTCATGACCGCAACCCCCATCCCGCGTTCGCTGGCCATGACGCTTTTCGGGGATCTTGACTGTTCTGTCCTTGATGAGCTGCCACCCGGCAGAAAACCGGTTCATACGATGGTCTTTGATGCCGAGGAAAAACAGGAGATTTACCGCATCATAGGGAATGAACTCTCCCGGGGACGGCAGGTCTATGTTGTCTATCCGCTCATCGATGATTCCGAGACAAGCGATCTGCGTTCTGCAACACAGGGAAAAAAGGCCTTTGAACGGATATTTCCGGAATTTACCGTAGGCCTTCTCCACGGGAAAATGAGCCCTTCTGACAAGGAGGAGGTCATGAAGCGTTTCAAAAACGGGGCCGTGCAGATCCTGGTAAGCACCACGGTCATTGAGGTCGGCATTGACGTCCCCAATGCTTCGGTCATGATCATAGTCCATGCAGAACGATTCGGTCTGGCCCAGATGCATCAGTTGCGCGGCAGAATAGGCCGGGGAACTGACAGCTCTCACTGCCTGCTGGTAGCCTATAAACCGCTTGGAGATGAGGCCAGGCGCCGGCTCGATGTCCTGGTCGGGTCCGCCGACGGTTTCAGGATATCTGAAGAGGACCTTGCCATCAGGGGACCGGGAGAATTTTTCGGCGAACGGCAGGCAGGCTTGCCAGACCTGAGAGTAGCTGATATGCTAAGAGATAGCGATATGCTTGAGGTTGCCCGTACCGAGACAGCCGGACTGCTTTGTGGTGATCCCGGACTGAGCGCCTATCCGATGCTCAGGGAAGCGCTTGACATGTTTTGGAAAGAAAAACGGGAGTTGTTCACGACCGGATAAGGAGGCGCAGTGATCAAGGAACTGAAAAGCGATTTCAAAAAGGGAATCGGCAGGATAAAATGGTTTTCACGTATTTTCTCTGAACGGCTTAAGATCGAGATCACTATCGTCAAGCTCCTCTACCGGTCCGATGACATCGACCAGAGGAAGGACGAAATGCTGCTCTCTATCGGGCGAAGGGTTTATGACCTGAAGGGCAATCCTGAAAAGAACATTCTGACGGACAGGCAGATCGTAGAGCATCTTGCAGAGATAGAGAGACTGGAAAAAGAGATCCTGGAATTGCAGGAGAAGATAGCTGAGCTCAGCAGGGTTGGCACGTAGATGTCTGTTTATGTCATTGCTTTCATTACGGGAGCCCTCATCGGCTCATTTCTTAATGTCTGTATTTACCGGATACCCCGGAGTGAGTCCATCGTATACCCTGCATCGAGATGCACGTCATGCGGCAACCCCATAGCTCCCTGGGACAACATCCCGATTGTCAGCTATCTTATCCTCGGCGGCCGGTGCAGGCATTGCTCCCAGAGATATTCTGCACTCTACCCGCTTGTTGAGACCCTTAACGCGCTTCTTTATACCGCGGTCCTCTGGAGATTCGGACCTGTCTGGAGTTCGCTGGTCTTTTGTATCTTTGTATCTTCCCTGATAGTCATTACCTTTATCGACCTTGAATTTCAGATCATCCCGGACAGGATAACCCTGCCGGGGATCCCGCTCGGCCTCCTTGCAGGAGCACTGCTCCTGCCCGATCCTTTTATGAGGGCGGCTGATCTCGGTATCGTCTCCTCTCTCGTCGGGCTGCTTGCAGGAGGCGGGATGTTTTATCTTGTTGCCGTCTTGAGCAGGGGCGGGATGGGAGGCGGTGATATCAAGATGATGGCTATGGTCGGCGCACTGACCGGGTGGAAGGCGGTCCTGCTGACGACCTTTATCGGCAGCCTGACCGGTTCGGTGATCGGTATCTTCCTCATGGTCTTCAGGGGAAAAGGGAGAAAGACCAAAATTCCCTTCGGCCCCTTTCTGGCCTTTGGATCTCTGGTAACCCTTTTCTTCGGACAGGAGATACTGATGTGGTATCTGTATCTCCATAAATAGCGGGGGAGGACCGTTCTATGACCCACGCTACTCTGACCTATATAACCCTTTCCTTTGTTGTTCTCCTGCTCATCCTGCTCTACATCATGAGGGCTGCCTTCAGTTACCGGAGAAAGAAGGACGAAGAGGCTGACAAGGACGCCACTGAGGTAGGTTTTGTCGTCGATGCGTTCCATGGACTGGTAACCTCTCAAAAAGAAAAGGAACGGGAGCTTGAGATACTCCGGAAACAGGCTGAAGAGCGCGCCACAGCCATCGAAAGCTATAACGAGGACATCCTGCAGAGCGTCCCGAGCGGCGTGGTGAGCTTTGACCGGCGGCTGACCATCACCAGGATGAATTCGGCAGCAGAAAAGATCCTGGACCTCAGGGAGGCGGACAGCATAGGGATGGAGTACCATGAGATCTTTGCAAGCCCCATTCGGGAACTGCTGGAAAATAGAGAGACGGTTGAGCGGATAGAGGCTGGGTATGTCACGGTTACCGGCAGGCGGATATGGCTTGGCCTGAACATGTCTCCGCTGAAGGACAGCACGGGGGCAATTATCGGGCAGATCCTTGTGTTTACCGACCTGACAGAACTGAAGGCGTTTCAGTCTCAGAAGGAACTGCGTGAACGGCTTTCTAATCTGGGAGAGATGTCTGCCGGAATTGCTCATGAGCTCAGGAACCCTATGGCGGTCATATCAGGATACACGAAGATCCTCTCCCGAAAGGTCGATGAGACCTTGCAGCCGGCCGTCGAGGCCATTTCGAAGGAGGTGTCGGTCATGGACAGGATCATTGCCGATTTCCTTTCCTTTGCCCGGCCTACGGAATTAATGTTGACGCGGGTCGACCCGGGGAGCTTGATCGAAGGCTGTGTTGCCGCCTCAGACGGGGTCCTTGCCGGCATCAGGGTTGTCACCGATTACGCGGTGCTGCCGGCGATCATGGCGGACGAGGTCCTGTTGCGCCAAACGATCATCAACCTCCTGCAGAACGCTGCTGAATCCATGCCGGACGGAGGCGTTCTGACAATACGGACGCTCCTGAAAGACCGGCTGAGCATATCGATATCGGATACCGGTCATGGTATTCCCGAAAACATTCAGGATAAGATATTTCTGCCTTTCTTTACGACAAAGGAACGGGGAACCGGACTCGGTCTTTCGATCGTCCATAAAGTGGTGATATCTCATGGCGGCAGCCTCGACCTGGAGACGAGCAGTAAAGGAACCACCTTTGTTATAAACCTGCCGAAAGACGTGCTGATCGAGACATGAAGCGTAAGGGCAGGGCGTGTTGCCGGAGGTTTCTCTCTAGGTAAACCGGGTGAAATAGACTAAGATATTCATATGAGCATGGAAATGAACAGTATAACGGATATGATAGCATCTCTCAGAAAGGACTACCCTGAGAAATTCGTGTCCGAGGATGCGATCTTTGGTCATATTCACCCCGGCGACAGGATCTTCATCGGCACGGGCTGCGGGGAACCCCAGTACCTGATGCAGTCCCTGGTCCGCTATCTGCAGAGCCACCCCAAGGCCTTTTTCGACACGGAGATACTGCAGGTCTGGAACCTTGGGGTTACCCCCTATGCCGATAAAAAATATAAGGACAACTTCCGCTATAATTCATTTTTCATAGGCCAAAACACCCGTGATGCCGTTAATAAGGGACTGTCGGATTATACACCGGTATTCCTTTCAGCTGTCCCCGGACTTTTCTCCAAGAAACGTGTTCCGGTCGATGTCGCGCTGATCCAGACATCGCTTCCGGACAAGCACGGTTATGTGAGCCTGGGGGTGAGCGTCGATATTGTGCAGGCTGCAGTGAATAGTGCTGAACTGGTCATCGCACAGGTCAATTCCCATATGCCCCGGGTCCATGGTGACACCTTTCTGCACCTCAGAGAACTGGACTTTGTCATACCCCATGAGGAGGATCTCCTGGAGTTTGAAACCACGGTTCCGGACGATATCGTCCACAAGATAGGGCAGTATGTCTCCCAGATCATACAGGATGGCGATACGATCCAGGTTGGCTATGGGAGTCTCCCGAACGCCATCCTGGCCCATCTGCATACAAAGAAGCATCTGGGCGTGCATACTGAACTGCTCAGTGACGGCATCGTGGATCTGATGAAAAAAGGCATTATCGATAATTCGCGTAAGGAGCTCAACAGGGGCAAGACCGTTGCCGCGTTCTGCATGGGGAAGAAAGAGACGTACGAATTCATCCATGATAACCCGGCCGTTGAATTCAGGCCGGTCAATTACACCAATAATCCCCTGGTGATCGCACGCAATAAGAATGTTGTAGCGATCAACAGCGCCCTCGAAATAGACCTTACCGGGCAGGCGACCGCTGAATCACTCGGAAAATATTTTTTCAGCGGCATCGGGGGCCAAGCCGATTTTATGCGAGGGGCGATCCTGTCGGATGGCGGAAAAACAATACTGGCCCTGCAGTCAACCGCCGAAGACGGGGAGGTTTCACGCATTGTCCCGCTCCTCGCCGAAGGGGCCGGCGTTACCCTGACCAGAGGTGATCTGCATTATGTGATCACCGAATATGGCATCGCGTATCTGCACGGCAAGAACATTCGTGAGCGGGCAATGGACCTGATCGCCATAGCCCATCCCCGGTTCAGACAGACGCTTATCGAAAAGGCGAGGGGGCTTTCCCTGATCTACCGGGACCAGGCGTTCATTGCCGGGGAAAAGGGTGAATATCCGCGTGACCTCGAAACGACGAGGACCACCAGGTCCGGATTGAACCTTATCTTCAGGCCGGTCAAGATCAGCGACGAACACCTGCTGAAGGATTTCTTCTATGCCCTATCCAGCGATTCCCTGCATAGCCGCTTTATCTCCATGCGCAATGATATGCCGCACGAAAGACTCCAGCAGTTCGTTGCCATTGATTATTCGAAGGAGATGGTCATTCTGGCGATCGTCCGGACGGACAATATTGAGCGGATCATCGGTATGGGACAGTATTTTATCGATGCCGAAACACATATGGCAGAAGTTGCCTTTGTCGTCCTTGATGAGTATCATGACAAAGGGGTCGGCAGTGAGCTGCTTTTCTATCTGACCTATCTCGCCAAGAAGAACGGGCTGCACGGGTTTACCGCAGCAGTAATGAGCGACAATAAAAAAATGACGCATCTCTTCGAAAGGGCGGGCTTTGTCATCGAGGCAACCTCAGACACAACGGTCTATGAACTCTCCCTGTCCTTCAGGTAAACAGGGGCACCGGCCTCAGTCTTTTCCTGCGCGGTCATTAATAAAGTCCTCGATGGCGGTCCTGGACGAGTCACGAAGATTTATGAATTTGATGCCATACTGGTGGGACCCATCCTGAGCATGTATTACCCTGACCACTTCGCTGTCGGTCACGATCCTCTCTGACCCGGGCAGGAAAAATGAGCACGTGACATGCTCACCGCTGCGGAGTACCTTTTCCGTCCTGATCAATATGCCGGTGGCGCTGATATTTTGCGAGGTGCAGAAGAACGGACCGCTCACGTTCTTGCCCTCGACCGATATTTTCAGGAGTATCCTGCAGCTTTTCCTGGACGATATGCTCAATAACTGGCTGAGCTTGCCGAGCAGAACTGCCTTGTCAAGCGGTTTTGTTATATAGTCATTGACGTTACAGCGCATGACCCTGTCGATGTCCGCTGTCGTGTTCCTGCAGACTATCAGGATGGATACCTGCCGCAGCACCTCGTCGTTCCTGACGACGCGACAGAAATCCTCTGTGCTCATGCCGGGCGTATGCAGGTCCGTAATGATGACATCAGCCTTTTCAGCCCGGTGGATCTCAAGCGCCTGGTCGGCGGTATACGCGGTAAGCACCTGATGACCATTCCTGCCGAGCAGGCTGTGGTCCTGATCGACAACGGTCATCAGACTGTCCACTATAAGTATTTTTTTCATTTCTTCTAACCTTTCACATCAGGTAATGGGATTGATTTTACTGCATAGGTAATATAGCCAAGGGGGGTGATGACGCTCACGAGCCACCAAAAGGGGACAGCAACACCCGCCAGGGTAAGCAAAGCCCCTGACAGCAGCACCGGGGTCAGGGACACCGCAGCGAGACGGACGAGGGATTTGAAATCCAGACTTGCGCCTGTTCCCCGGGCCACCATGCCGCCAAAAACTGCATAGAGTACAGCCAGAAGCGTATTGAGCAGCCAGGAAAAAAACAGGGAAACCGGATAATAGATAAAGGGAAATGTCTCTACGAACGAGTCCATGAAATCAAAGGCACTGCCGCGGTCAATGACGACCTTATCACCGAAATCGGAAAGGTTGAACGTCCTGCTCTCATGCCCGTCTCTTCCGAGCACGATGGTTCTCTTTGTGAAAAGGACCATGGCCTTTGACCCGCGGAGGGAGTTCATGCTGCCGGTTGTGTCGATGATCATAAAGGGATCGCCGGTTTTCTCATCCTTGATGATATATGGCTCGGGTTCGCTGATGGACAACTCGCCTTTTGATATGGTGATCAGGGGCAGCTGCCTGATGTACATGGCCGCTTCCCGATTTATATAGGTTGAGACGTCGGCCTGCATCTTCATTACCCCCGGCAATGTGCAGAGGGCAAGCAACGCTGCCAGATAGGCAAGGCCGGTCCCCTTCCAGCGGCTGATTACATCATAATAGAACTGCCGGGAAAAGAACGATAAGTACAATGCGTGGAGAAAGGAATATTCTTTCATCAGGTGCTGCTTCCACGTGGAAATGAGTTCAGCAGCAGTAACAGGATGCCAAGAGACAGCGCAGAATCCGCTATATTGAAGGCCGGCCAGTAATGTCTGCCGGCGTGGAACTCAAGAAAATCGATAACATAGCCGTGAAGCAGTCTGTCCAGAAGGTTGCCTGCAGCTCCTCCGAGGATAAGGGCAAGCCCATAGCTGTTTTCACGATCCTTGTATATGAGGATCAGGATACAGATGATCGCAACACTCGAGACGGTTATGAAAAACAGGTTGCCAAGCTCCCGGAACATTCCGAAGGCAGAGCCGATGTTCCGGTAATAGACGATATTGAATACCGGGAGGACCGTTACAACATCCAGAAAATGCAGCGTTCTCAGGATCAGCAGCTTCGTCAGCTGGTCCAGGGCAAAAACCGTGAAAGAGATCATTAGGGGCAGAAGGTACCGGGATTTCATTGTCGTTAAACTCAGAGATTAAGGATCAAGGCATGCTCATCGCATTCGGGAAACTTGGGGCAGCGTATGCAATCTCCCCATATCTTCTGGGGCAGGGCCGCCTTGTCAACCTCCTTAAAGGCCAGTTCCCTGAAAAAAGAGGGCCGGTAGGTCAGCACAAAGACCCTGCTGGCTCCCAGCAGTTTTGCATCCGAAAGGCAGCGGCGGACAAGCTTCCTGCCTATGCCCATGCTCTGATATTCCTTCATCACCGCAAGAGATCTTATCTCCGCAAGGTCATCCCATAATATGTGCAGGGCGCAGACGCCGATGATCTTTCCCCCATCTTCGGCAATATGAAAATCCCGGACATTTTCATACAGCTCATTGATCGACCGGGGGATCATCTCCTCCCTGCGTGCAAATTCATTGACCAGTTTCTGGATCTCCCGTATATCTCCAAGCTTAGCCCTTCTTATTTTCAATGTATGAAACCCCCTCTTGAAATGCCCTGACATTGACCCCGGATGCGCGATGGTAGGGGCTTTCCGGGTCTTCGAATATTCCGTTGAGCGATGTGAATTTCAGCAGGTGCGTTTGTGCCAGGAGAGCGCCCAGCATGACCATGTTCGCTGATTTTGTGGTCAGCACTGAACTGGCCACCTCGGTTGCCGGGACAGGGACGGTCACTATGTCGGAACGGAGAACAGGCCTGGTGATGAGCGATGAATCATAAAGAAGATATCCATGCCTGCGGAGCCCCTGCTGGTATTTCTCCAGCGAGATGCTGTTCATCGCAATCAGGATATCGGGGTTCTGCACTACCGGAGAACCGATCATCTCATCCGAAATGATAACCGTGCAGTTTGCGGCGCCACCCCTCATTTCGGCACCGTACGACGGGAACCAGGTCACTTCTTTTTTCTCCGCGGCTGCAGCAAAGGCCAGGACCTTTCCGAGGAAAAGGATCCCCTGCCCGCCGGAGCCGGCAATGATAAGTTTTGTGATCACGAACTGCGCCCCCCAATAATGTCTTTGAACACGCCGACAGGAAAGTATCTGAGCAATTCGGACCTCATCCACTGCAGCGATTCAAGGGGAGACATCCCCCAGTCCGTAGGGCAGGGCGACAGTAGCTCGACGAGACTGAACCCCCTGCCTTCGATCTGGTATCTCAATGATTTTTCAATGGCCTTTTTTGCACTGCATATCCCCGGATATGAGTCCAGGGAGACCCGCTCGATATACGCTGATCCTTCAACGGCGGTAAGAAGCTCCGCGATACGCAGGGGATACCCTTGTGTCGCCGGCAGCCTTCCCTGCGGGGTCGTTGTCGTCTTTTGCCCGGTGATCGTTGTCGGGGCCATCTGGCCCCCGGTCATGCCATAGGTTGCGTTATTGACAAAAAAAACCGATATGTTCTCGCCTCGAGAGGCGGCATGGATGATCTCTGCAGTGCCGATCGCGGCAAGGTCGCCGTCACCCTGATAGGAAAAAACGATGCGGTCAGGTTGCATTCTCTTGATCCCGGTAGCAACGGCAGGCGGCCTGCCGTGAGCAGTTTCGATCATGTCGAAATCAAAATAATCATAAGCAAAGACGGCACAACCGACAGGGGCTATCCCGATAGTGCGCCCCCGGATATTCAGCGTATCTATTGACTCTGCGACAAGCCGGTGCAGGATGCTGTGGCCGCACCCCGGACAATATCTGAACTGGGCCGCTTTCAGGCTCCTGGGTCTGCCGGAGATCTTATTCACTGATCCTGCCCCGGAAGCAGACCACTTTGTTCTTGCCTGAACGCTTGGCAGTATACATGGCGGTATCGGCGGCATTCAGCAATGCTTTGACACCCCCCGCATTTTTAGGATATGAGGCAATGCCTCCACTGAGCGTAATACTTATGCCTCCGGAATGACTCATAAGAAAAACGTTCTTTTCAACGGAAGTCCGGATTCTGTCTGCGAGATTAATGGTATCCTCCTCGGTCGTATTGGGAAGTATGATAACAAACTCTTCGCCTCCGTATCTAACCACAACGTCGGTCTCTCTCGAAACGTTCAGCAGGATCCGGGCGAGTTCATGCAGCACATCGTCTCCTGCCTGATGCCCGTGTGTGTCGTTGAGTTTCTTGAAGTTGTCAATGTCGAACAGGATCAGGGAAAAGGTGGTTCCGTACCGCTTTGACCGGGCGATCTCCGCATCAAGGAATTTATAGAAATACCGGCTGTTGTAAAGGCCGGTCAGACCGTCCGTGATCGAAAGCCTCTTCGTCTCCTGAAAGAGCTTGATCTTGTCAAGGATCATCGCCACGTGGTTTCCCACCAGCGACAGGAGGGCCGCGAGGTCAAAATTGAAACTCTCCGTCCTTCCCCCTTTCAGAGACAGGAACAGGACACCAAAGACATCATGCTCATAGCTCAGGGGCAGGGCAGTCAGAAACGACAGCCGTTCCTTGCGCAATATCTCATACCGACAGATCTCCGAGGCCTCGGCCACATAGAGCGGTTCATGGGAGCCGATGATTTCAGCACAAAGACTGTCCAGCGCCCCCAGTTCGAGAGCGCTGATAAAATCGGGCGAGAGGTCCCTTTGGGTCTTGAGATGAAATGACTCTCCTTCTCTGAGCATGAGCCAGCCGGTAGAGAAGTCGGTGACGAGCAAAACTTTTTTCAGGAGGTTTTCCATGACCAGGTCAAGATTCCCCGAGGAGATAAAGGCGCTTGACAGCGTATTGATAATGATCAGTTCCTTGTTTCTCTTGAGGAGCTCTTTTTCGAGGCCGACAAAATTTGAGATGTCCTTCAGGGCGATGCGAAGGAACTCGCTGCCGTCAGCAGTCCTGAACGGCAGTATAAAGACCTCATAATGCCTGCCGGAACGGATAACAAGGTCGAAGTCCTCGGCGTTGTTCCTGACCGCGTCAGGGACCTTCTCGCAAAAGATCCGGAGCGGCTCAATATCCTGATAATGCCGTCCGATAAGCTCATCCTTTTTGAGTCCGAGCAATTCTGCACAGCCCTGATTGATGTCGATAATTTCGTCCTTCTGCACGATGAGGAACGGATCAGGGATAAGATCCAGGGTGAAGTATTCTGACATCTTTTGTTCAGGACCTGTTTTTTTCCCGCGTGTAATAACAAGCCTCCGGATATCGTGATCTTCTATATTACAAAATATCGCTCAAAAGAATCTGGTGTTTTGTGAGGCTGCTTACCCTGAAATGTCCTTGTCAGCCCGCATCCCAGCCAAACCTCCCGATCAGAGGAACAAACATACAGGGCGTGTGAAGCTCCCTGGTCAGACCGTCACTATTTTTTCGGATCCTCAGCAACTGCTGGAAATTACGGTCACCGACGGGGATGACCAGGATCCCGCCGGGAGCAAGCTGATCAATAAGCGGTTGGGGAGGATCGGGCGCCCCGGCAGTGACCATGATCCTGTCAAAGGGGGCCTCTTCGGGCCATCCCAGGGTTCCGTCCCCGGTCTTCAGGAAGATCGTGGTATACGTCAGGTCCCTGAAACGGCCTGCTGCCTGCTCAGTAAGGTCATCATACCTTTCAATGGTATAGACCGCCCGGCTGAGTTCTGCGAGAATGGCTGCCTGGTATCCTGACCCGGTGCCGATTTCGAGGACCTTCTCCGTGCCGCTGAGCTCCAAGAGTTCGGTCATAACCGCGACCATGTACGGCTGAGATATTGTCTGGCCATCGGCGGTCGGTAAGGCCATGTCCTCGTAGGCAAGCTGTTGTCGTGAACTCTCGACAAAAAGATGGCGCGGAACCTCTGCCATGGCCTTGAGCACCCGGGGGTCCCTGATCCCGCGCGGCACCAACTGGGTCTTGACCATCGCCTCCCTTAGTCTCTTATAGTCCATGACCGGACAGGGACTTCATAGTCGTTTCGCTATTTCACGTGCGGCAATAACGCCGGACGCGGATGCCTGAATGAGCCCCCTGCTGACACCGGGGCCATCTCCTGCAGCAAAGACGTTCTGCACCTCGGTTTCAAGGCAGGTGGTGAGCTTCAGCTGCATCGAATAGAACTTCACCTCAACACCATAGAGTAGTGTATGGCGGGAATTGACGCCCGGGGCGATCATGTCGAGGGCCTCAAGCATTTCAAGGATATCCGAGAGATACCGGTAGGGAAGGGCAAAGCTCAGGTCACCGGGGGTTGCGTCCGGCAGCGTTGGCTGAACAATGCCCTTGGCGATACGTTCCGGGGTCGAGCGGCGGCCGGCATGCAGGTCCCCGAGCCTCTGGACAATGACCCCCTTGCCGATAAAATTCGCCAGCTGGGCAATATACCGGCCGTAGGATATCGGTTCGTTGAAGGGTTCGGTAAAATAGGTGCTGACCAGCAGGGCAAAGTTCGTGTTGTTCGTCCTCCGGTCCGTATAACTGTGGCCATTGACGGTCCAGATCCCCTTGAGATACTCTTTGACGACCTCGCCATAGGGGTTGACACAGAACGTCCTGACCTTATCATCAAATTTCTTCGAATAAAATACAAGCTTCGGCTCATACGTGATCGCTGTCAGGGGCTCCAGGACCGAGGCCGGCAGTTCAACCCTGACCCCGACATCGACCGGATTGTTCAGTTGTGTCAGTCCGAGCCTCCGGGCCTCCTGCTCAAGCCATTTCGCCCCCTCCCTGCCCGGTGCAAGCACCAGATAGTCAGAAGCGACCGAACTGCCGTCCCGGAGTCGTACGCCCTGATATCTGCCGTTTTCCACAATGACCTGCTCTGCCTCAGTCCCAAAGGCAATATCGACCGAACGGGCGATTGCATCCTTCATTTTCTTGAGCACCTTCAGGCACCGGTCAGTTCCGATATGCCTGATCCGGGAAGGGATCAGCATCAGGTTGTTCCTGGAGGCGAGTTGTTCAAGACCCTGTATCTTCTCGGGGTCGTCCCCGAATATCTCTTTTGGCGCTCCGTACCGGATGTAGATCCGGTCGACGTAATCGATCATTGAGCGGACACTTTCCTTGTCCAGATAGCGCGAAAGAAAGCCGCCGACCTCAGGGGAAAGGCTCAGTTTCCCGTCGCTGTATGCACCCGCACCGCCCCATCCACTGAGCAGGTGACATTCGGGGCATGCGGTACATGATATTTTTCTCTCCTTGGAAGGACATCTTCTTTGCTGGATATCCCTCCCTTTTTCGATGATCAGGACGGAGACCTTTTTCCGGGATTTGAGGAATTCAAGGGCAGAAAAGATGCCCGCAGGGCCCGAGCCGAGGATGATGACATCATATTTTTTCATCAGGACCCTCCAGCATTTCTGATACGGGCCAGTGTTCCCTCATGTGGGAGAGGGCGCTGTGGTTGGTAAGGTCAAGATGGACAGGGGTTATCGAGACATAATTCTGCTGCACTGCCTCCATGTCTGCCTCATCTCCATGCTCCCAGAAGGTTCTTCCTCCGCCGATCCAGTAATATTTCTCACCCCAGGGGTTGAAGGTCTCCTGTATCGAATTCTCATACATGCGTTTCCCCTGCCGCGTCAGCTTTATCCCCTTGATATCGGGGCGCAGGACATTAGGAACGTTGACATTCAGAAGCGTATCGTACGGAAGAGAATGTTCAAGGACATACGCCACGATCTTTGCGGCAAAAAACGTGGCCGTATCATAATGGGACTGTTTGTCCGCCACAAGGGAAAAAGCCACGGAAGGGACGCCGAATATCGTTCCCTCGATCGCGGCCGACACGGTTCCGGAGTAGGTGATATCGTCCCCCAGGTTGCCCCCGCGGTTGATGCCGGACACAACGAGATCGGGCTTTCGGGGCAAAAGCTTGTTGATGCCCAGGGTGACACAATCCGTTGGTGTTCCGTTGACACTGATGACATGGTCCCGGATCGTCTCTGCCTTAAGGGGCCGGTGGAGCGTCAGGGAATGCCCCGCTGCGCTGCGTTCACGGTCAGGGGCGACAATATATGCCTCCCCAAAATCTTTCATTGCCCGAAACAGGGCAATGATGCCGGGAGCGTGGACCCCGTCGTCGTTCGTGACCAGGATTAAAGCCATAGTTAATCTTATCAGAAATCAGCACGGAGATTAAGGGAAAGTTTCATGACCGGCGGATCTATGCATAGAACGTGACGGAAAAACACCGGCAAAAAACGTCTTGCCCTTTCAGGTTACTTTATGCAAAATATAGGGACTTACAAAAGGGGCCTTCCGCTGCAGATGATGAAAAAAACAGAAAAGATTACATACAAAAAAGCAGGCGTCAACATCGGCGAGGGTGACAGATTTGTCGATCTGATCAAGCCTCTGGTCAAGAAGACCTTTCGGCCGGGCGTGATGACCGATATAGGCTCGTTCGGCGCTCTCTTCAAACTGGACATCAAGAAATATAAGAACCCTGTCCTGGTCAGCGGCACGGATGGCGTCGGGACGAAACTCAAGGTTGCCTTCATGGCTGACCGGCACGATACGGTCGGGATCGACCTCGTGGCAATGTGTGTTAATGATATACTGACCAGCGGGGCTGAGCCGCTTTTTTTTCTGGACTACTTTGCAACGGGAAAGCTCAAGCCTGAAAAAGCCGCGGAGGTGATCAAGGGCATTACTGACGGATGCGCTGAGGCCGGCTGTGCCCTCGTTGGCGGAGAGACGGCAGAGATGCCGGGGTTCTATGAAAAGGGCGAGTATGACCTGTCAGGTTTTGCGGTCGGTGTTGTTGATAAGGACAGGATCATAGACGGCAGAGGCATAAAGGACGGGGACTCGGTCATCGGGATCGCTTCAAACGGCATTCATAGCAACGGATACTCTCTGGTCAGAAAGATATTGTTTGATGCTCACTCCTTCAGCCTGGCGAAGAAATTTCATGAACTGGGGAGTTCTCTGGGTGAAGAACTGCTCAGACCGACAAAGATCTATGTCAGGGCTGTTCAGGCCCTGCAAAAGAAGGTGGCGCTTAAGGGCATGGCCCATATTACGGGAGGCGGGATCCCCGGCAACCTGCCGCGTATCTTCCCCGGGAACCTGGGGGCCCTGATCCTCGAAAATGCATGGCCGGCCCAGCCTGTTTTTGATCTGATGAAGCTGTTGGGCAATGTACCTGCCGAGGACATGAGAAGTACCTTTAATATGGGTATCGGATTCATCCTCGTTGTCAGCGAGGCTGATACGGACCGGACACTGGCGACCCTGGGAAAGAATGGCCAGGAGGCCTATTATATCGGGGTTATGAGTAAAAAGATCAAGGGGGTTCATTATGCAAAAATTTAGAGTGGTCTTAAAGAAGGCCTTCACCCCGGTGACGATCATGCTGATCCCTCACAGCAACTCCCGATCGTTCAACCTGAAGATCCCGTCCGTAGGCATATTTATTTCAGTACTGCTTTGGTTTATCGGCACAGGGTATGTGCTTTCTGTCGCCGTTGATGCCCTGGAATATAAAAGAATGAAGGAGAATCTCTCCTATTATTCCTCACAATTCATTGAACTGAAATCAACAATTACTTCTCTGAAAAAGGCAGAAAGCGAGTTAAGCAGGCTTTTTTCGTTTAAGACCAAGGAACAGGTCCTGAAGAATATTGATGATTCGGACAGCGGTTCTCTGGACATGCACAACCTTAAGGAACAGATTAAGGTTTCAATGGAAAGTGTCGGTGAAATAAAGGATTTCCTAAGTCAGCAGAAGGATCTCTATATGGCGACACCCGTTGGCTGGCCTGTTGAAGGCCATATTACCTCTCCTTATGGTGACAGGGTGCACCCCAGATCAGGGGAGCCTGATTTTCATTCAGGGATCGACATAGCCTCTGAACCGGGAAATTCTGTCAGAGCCACTGCCGACGGTATCGTCAGTTTTTCGGGCTGGAGCGGCGGCGGCGGCAATCTTGTTGTTCTTGAACATGGATTCGGTTATTCAACCTATTATGCGCATAATAAAATGGTCGTCGTAAGGGTCGGCCAAAAGGTCAAGCGAGGGGAACTTGTCGGATATGTCGGGTCAACGGGAAATTCGACCGGCCCGCATCTTCATTATGAGGTCTGGCGGGAGGGAAAGGTCCTGAATCCCATGAAATACATACAAGGGAGGTCCTGATGTTTCACAAAAACACGGAAAAACTCGAGTCACTGGTCGGGAGCAACTCCTCTTTCAAGGGGAACATCGATTCAAAGGGAACAGTGAGGATCGACGGTTCGATCGACGGAAACATACATGCCGACTGGGTTGTTATTGGCGAAAAGGCCGCGGTCCTTGGGGATATCGTGTCCCGGGGGATCATTGTCGGGGGCAGGGTGGATGGTAACCTTCACGCAAAAGAGATCGTTGAGATCAGGAACAAAGGGCAGGTGCATGGTGAGGTTCATACCAGCAAGCTGACCATCATCGAAGGGGCGATATTTGAAGGCAGATCTTCAATGCAGAAGGAAGAGTCGAAGGTCGTTGAGTTGCTCTCAAAGGAAAAGATCAAGTAGCGAATGACCACCCCGCGGTGTACTTTGCTAGCGTAGCTGCCAGTATATATACGGGTCAAACCAATATGGGGTGTACGGATACGGTTCGGGATAATAGGCCGGGCCCATAGGATACGGGTAAAGCTGAAAGACCATACCACGTCTCCAGAGATAGATCTCCCGGGCCTCCAGAAGAGGATAGGAGTATTCAACCTCACCAAACCTCTTTTTGCTCGTACCGACAACATTTCCGGCCACAGTGATGCCCCTGCCTTTTTTGTAAATGAACGGGTCGATCCTTTTTTTGCTCATGACAATGAACCTGCCTTCAGAAACATCCCTGTCAATGATGCCGCCGAGGGAGTCTAAAGGGTTTTGGACAACCTCGATCTCCGCCCCGGCCCTGCTCCTTCTGATCTCAGCAATGGTGCCTCCCAGGATGACCGTTTTATTCAGGAAGGGTCCGGTATTATCTGCGAGCTGCGAAAAAGAAACGTTTTGTTCGGCGCCCTGAAGGATTTCCCGTGAGATAACGTGGGAGCAGGCAGAAAGCAGAAAGGGGAAAAACACAAAAACAAGGGTCAGGTGCAGGCTCCGGTTCATACTTATTTTTATCCTGTTTCAGAGACAAATGCAAGCGGGAAAGACGGTTTTGTCCCTGTCGCTTAAATCAGCTGAAAAGGAGCATTCTGAGGATTTGGCACTATTGATTTTTTTCAACCTGTAAGGTAGCATATAAAGCTCATTATGCATGATACCACCAATAAAATATCATTTCTCGGAGGGATGTCCCATGGCTAAGGCTTCAGCAGCAAAATACGTCTATTTTTTTGGTAACGGGAAGGCCGACGGAAAGTCAGAGATGAAAAATCTCCTGGGCGGTAAAGGAGCGAATCTTGCCGAGATGACCAACCTCAGGATCCCGGTGCCTGCCGGCTTTACCATTACAACTGAGGTCTGCACGCTCTATTACAAGAACAACCGAAAATATCCGAAAGAGCTCGGTCCTCAGACAGAGGCTGCCCTGCTCAGGGTTGAGAAGATCATGGGGAAAAAGTTCGGAGACCCGGTAAACCCGTTGCTCCTTTCGGTCCGCTCAGGTGCCCGCAGTTCGATGCCTGGCATGATGGAGACGGTCCTGAACGTAGGGCTCACCTCCAAGACCATCCCCGGCCTTGTCAAAAAAACCGGGAATGAGCGTTTTGTCTTTGATGCATACCGCAGGCTCATGATGATGTATTCCGACGTGGTCATGGAGAAGGCTGCCGGCATTGAACCGGTGGATGGCCAGGGCATACGCCATAAACTCGAGCATGCGCTCGAGGCGGTCAAGAAGAACAAGGGCTACAAGAGCGATACGGACCTGACGGTCGATGACCTGAAGCTCCTTTGTGAAGAGTTCAAGGTCATCATCAAACACACGCTCAAAAAAGAATTTCCGGACAATCCGAAAGATCAGTTATGGGGTGGGATCGGTGCGGTCTTTCAGTCCTGGATGGGCAAACGGGCCATCTCGTACCGGAAGATAGAAAAGATCCCTGAGGAGTGGGGAACGGCCGTCAACGTCCAGTCAATGGTCTTTGGCAATACGGGTGACAACTCTGCAACCGGCGTCGCCTTTACCCGGAATCCTGCAACGGGTGAGAATATGTTCTTCGGCGAATGGCTGACGAACGCTCAGGGGGAAGACGTTGTTGCGGGCATCAGGACCCCCAACCCGGTAAATAAGGCAGGCAAGACAGCCGACACCAGGCACCTGCCGTCGCTTGAAGAGGACATGCCGAAAATTTATAAAGAGCTTTACGCAATACAAAAGAGGCTCGAAAAACATTACCAGGATATGCAGGACATCGAATTCACTATTGAGGACGGAAGACTCTGGATGCTGCAGACCCGGATCGGAAAGCGCAATGGACAGGCAGCGATCCGTATGGCGGTTGAAATGGCACAGGAGAAGATGATCAACAGGGAAACAGCCCTGCTCAGGGTTAAGCCCGAGCAGCTGGACGAACTCCTGCATCCGAGTGTAGCCCCTGTTGCTGAAAAGAAGGCTGTTGAGCTTGCGAAGGGTCTTCCCGCTGGTCCCGGCGGCGCTGTCGGAAGAATCGTGCTGACGGCGGACGATGCAGCGGCCTGGGCAAAGAAGGGCGAAAAGGTCATTCTGGTAAGGACAGAAACCTCTCCTGAGGATGTCCATGGGATGCATGCGGCAGAAGCGATCCTGACCGCAAAAGGCGGTATGACAAGCCACGCAGCCCTTGTGGCCAGGGGATGGGGAAAATGCTGCATAGTCGGCTGCTCTGCCCTAGACATCAATGTTCAGAAGAAGGTATTGCAGGTCAATGGCAGGACCCTGAGGGAAGGCGACTGGATCACCCTCAACGGCACCAAGGGACGTGTTTACGAAGGGAAGCTCGATCTCCTGCCGGCTGATCCTGAGCACAATGCCTGGTATAAACAGCTTATGAAAATGGCAGATCAGGTCAGGACCCTCAAGGTCAGGACAAATGCCGATACGCCGAATGATGCGGCAACTGCACGGAACTTTGGCGCTGAAGGCATCGGTCTCTGCAGGACCGAACATATGTTCTTCGGGCCGGACAGGATAAAGGCCGTTCGGGAGATGATCCTTTCCGAGACCCTCGAAGGAAGAAAGAAGGCGCTGGTGAAGCTCCTGCCGTTCCAGAAGAACGACTTCATCGGGATATTCAGGGCAATGAACGGTCTGCCCGTGACGGTCAGGCTCCTGGACCCGCCGCTCCATGAATTTCTCCCGCATACGGACAAGGAATTGAGAGACCTTGCTTCAGATATGGGCGTTTCATTCGAACAGCTCAATGCGAAGAATAAATCCCTGCATGAGTTCAATCCGATGCTGGGGCACCGCGGATGCCGTCTCGGCGTGACCTTTCCGGAGATATACGAGATGCAGGTCCAGGCCATTATGGAGGCAGCCTGCGAGCTCACCAGGCAGAAGGTGAAGGTACTCCCTGAGATCATGATCCCCCTGGTCGGTCATGTCAACGAGCTTGCTTCGATGAGAGCTCTTACCATTGAGACGGCGGCAAGGGTGCAACGCGAATTTAAGGTCAAGGTACCCTATACGGTCGGCACCATGATCGAGCTCCCGCGGGCCTGTATTACGTCGGACGAGATCGCACCTTTTGCTGATTTCTATTCCTTCGGCACAAACGATCTCACCCAGACCGTCTATGGTCTGTCGCGTGATGATGCCGGAAGGTTCCTGCCGTTTTATGTCGAAAACAATATACTCAAGGACGACCCCTTCGTCACCATAGATCAAAAGGGTGTCGGAGCTTTCATGAAGATCGCCGCGGAAAAGGGCAGAAAGATCAAAAAAGATCTGAAGCTTGGTATATGCGGAGAGCATGGCGGCGAGCCCAGGTCTGTCGAGTTCTGCCACAACATCGGCCTCAACTACGTAAGCTGCTCGCCGTTCAGGGTTCCTATAGCCCGCTTTGCCGCTGCCCAGGCTGCGCTCAAGACAAAAACGGCCAGAAAAAAATAGACTTCGGTCGTATACGGTACTAAAAATAGAGGGGGTATTTGTTACCCCCTCTATTTTTAGATGACCTGCTAATTATAAGTTAACGTTGACATCCCACCTCCACATCCTGTAATAATTTATACAGAATAAAGACAACCGGGGGTTGATGATGAGCTTGACCGACGCAAAAAAGTATATTGACGATCTGCACAAGAGGCAGGAGAACCCTTTGCTCTGGCCTGATTTTCTGACCGGACTGCCGGGCAAATCCGCTATCATCAAGCAGCTGGATAAGGCATACCCGAACCTGGGTACCTATGCGGTTGCCTATATACGTATCGCCAACATCCACCCCTACCTTATCAAATACGGACCTGACCGTCATGCTGAGATCATACAATGGGCTGCTGCTATATTGAAAACATCCTGTGAAAAATGCGCGGGTTGTTTTATCGCAACGGTCAGCACGCATGATTTTGTCATTATCTGCAAAACAAAGACCATGTCGAAGCACCTGAAGGATGTCATGAAGACATTCGACAGGAAGGTCGAGACCTTCTACACCGCGGAAGACCGGAAAAGCAGAACGATACTTTCTTTTATCAGAAGTGGTGAGAAGGTGACCATCGGGTTGATAAAGATGATAGCCGTGGTCACCGACAGCGATCCGGGTATAGAAAAAAGTCAGCTTATCAGGGAGATGGGTAAGGCCTGTGACGGACTGGCAGCAGGCAGCCAGAATATCCTGAACCTGAGCGCCTTCCGAAAGGGCTGAGCCTGCAGTCCCTCTCTCTTCCGCATCAGGCAAGGTGAGTATCCCTTATCGACCATCAATAGCCTTGCCCTGCGGCAGGCAGCTGCCGCATCGCGCCGAACTCTATCATGATGCGGTTGTTCGGGCCGGGGGAGACCCCGAGTTCATCCGCCTGGACAAGAGGCCTGAAGAACTCCTTGAACATTTTGACGGGTTTCTTTTCCCCGGGGGAAAAGATCTGCCGCCTCAGTTGTATCATGAGGCAGGGTCATTCTCTGTCGACCTTGAGGAAGAAGACCGAATTGCCTTTGATTTCGCCCTCCTTGAACTCATCGTGCGTTATAATAGACCGGTGTTCGGTATCTGTTATGGCATGCAGCTGATCAATGTGTTCATGGGCGGGACCCTGTATCAGGATATTGCCTCTGAGGTCCCCGGTGCCCTGGACCACACCAAGAACGGACACCCGATCGTGGTACGTTCAAATCCCTGGATATCCGAAGGAACCTATGAGATCAACAGCAGCCACCACCAATCCGTCAGGCGTCCCGGAAAGCGATTAACCCCGTTTGCCTTTTCTCCTGACGGTATTATTGAAGCCTTCCATGCTGGACATGAGTCGTTCATGGCAGGATGTCAATGGCATCCTGAAAGAGGTCCTGGTGCCCTGGATATGCAGATGTTCGCGCAATTCATCTCAGCCTGTCGCATGAGACGGGTATGACCTCTCCGTGGAAACTGCTTGCGGCAGCGCTCTGCCTGTCGCTTATGTCACCTGCCTGCACATCAAAGAACCGCCTTGAGGGCTATCTTTACCAGCGCCTCAACGCCGATCCGACGACGCTCGACCCCGCATTCATCGTGGATGTGACCGGCGGTTCTATCGCAGCCAAGCTCTTCAATGGTCTGGTCAGGCTTGACCCGGATCTGAATATTGTGCCCGATATAGCCGGAAAATGGGACATACGCGACAGCGGGAAGGTCTATACATTTTATCTGAACCGCGGGGTGAGGTTCTTCAACGGACGTGAGGTCACCGCAGAGGACTTCAGATTTTCGTTCAGGAGGATACTCCATCCGCTCACCAGATCACCGAATACCTGGGTGTTTGACAGTATTCTGGGGGCAGAGGAATTCATGAAAGGACAGACAGCGGATGTCAGGGGCATCGAAGTGCTCGATGCCTATACGCTTCGGATAACCCTGAGACGGTCCTTTGCACCTTTCATGAACCTCCTCACCATGACGGCTGCGTATGTCGTGCCGGGAGAAGAAATAGAAAGGAAAGGACCGGAATTCTCCTTTCGTCCCGTCGGCACGGGGCCATTCATCCTGAAAAGCTGGGAGCACAATACCGAACTGGCCCTGAAGGCCAATGAGGGATATTTTGCCGGCCCCCCAAAAATAAGGGGCATCATATACAGGGTCATTCCTGAAGATCTCACTGCAGTGACAGAGTTCGAACTGGGCAACCTTGACGTCATAGCCGTACCGGCTTACGAGTTTGCACGCTACAGCAGGTCGCAGGAGTGGCAGGGCCTTATTTCGTCCGGAAGGGGGCTTAATACCTATTACCTTGGGTTTAACTGTTCACGGCCGCCTTTTGATGATGCGGCCCTCAGAAGGGCTGTTGCAGGGGCGATCGACCGCGAGAAGATACTGGCAACCTTCTATGAAAAACGGGGACGGATCGCTCGCGGACCTGTCCCGGACCTGCTGCGCCAATGGGATGCGCCGGCCCTGCATCCTTACGACCCGGCAAAAAGCATGGCGGTCATAGACGGTTCCGGAATAAAGAGCAGGGTGGTGACATTCTACGTTAATGCTGACCAGGAGGTCATCGACCTCGCTGAGATCATTCAGTCATACCTGAAGACTGCAGGGATCACCGTTGCGATCAAACAGCTTGAATGGAGCGCTTTCAAGTCAGCCATAAACAAAGGGGAAGCGGATATGTTCTGGCTCAGCTGGTGGGCAGACTATCCTGATCCGGAAAATTTTCTTTTTCCCCTGTTTCATTCATCCAATCACGGCCCCAGCGGCAACAGGGCGCGTTATACCAACCGTGAGGTCGACAGGCTTATCGAGGCCGGCCAGAGGACCCCGGACCGTTCCCTGAGAAATCAGTATTACATGAAGGCCGAGAGAATAATTGCCGAGGAGTCGCCCTGGGTCTTTTTCTGGCATAAGACAGATTTTATCGTAAAGCAGCAGCAGGTGAAAGACCACCGGATCTACCCTATTTACACGATCGACAAAGGAACTGGAGTATCCTTCTGAAACAATATCTCATTAAGAAAATCGTTCTTCTTTTTCCGCTGGTGCTGGGGATCACGCTCATCACCTTTGCACTGACAAAGGCACTTCCTGGCGACCCTGTATACAGTATGGTCGGTGAACGTTCAGACCCTGAGACCATCAAGAGGATCCGGACGGCACTCGGCGCCGACAAAGGGATCGTCGACCAGTACAGGGGCTATCTCCTGCTGCTTCTGCGGGGTGAGCTGGGGAGGTCATATTATACGAACAGAAAGGTCCTCGATGACATCAGGGTCAAGGTCCCCATGACCTTCATGTTAGCTGCGGGGGCCATGCTCATCGCTGTTCCCGCGGGGATACTTATGGGCCTGGCAGCTGCGCTGAGCAGCAGGGTGAGAACAGACAGGATCATCACCGGGGTCTCGGTCATCGGGTTAAGCCTGCCTGTTTTCTGGAGCGGTCTGATGTTGATGTATCTTGTCAGTCTGAAGCTTAAAATACTGCCTCCTTCAGGGACCGGCGGGTTAAGATACCTGGTTCTGCCGGCCTTAACCCTTTCGCTGCCGGCCATGGCGACCCTGACCCGGATAACGCGGACGAGCGTTAACGAGATCACCACAATGATGTATGTCAGGACGGCCAGGGCAAAAGGCCTGAGTGAGCTGCGGATAACCGTCGTCCATATCCTGCGAAATGCCCTGATACCGGTCGCAACCGTCATCGGTCTTGATTTCGGAAGCTATTTGAGCGGTGCTGTCCTCACCGAGACGATCTTCGGCTGGGACGGTATCGGAAGATATGCCATGGAAGGCATTATGAAAAGGGACTATCCGGTCATCATGGGCTGTGTCATCGTCAGTACCCTTTCCTTTGTACTGATAAATCTTCTTGTGGACATAGTCTATCACTATCTTGACCCGAGATTGAGGTTGTATGGGACTGACCGCTAAGGCCACCGCGGGCGTCATTGCGCTGCTGTTTGTTCTGTCCCTCATTGCCCCCCTTATCATACCGTATGGCGCAGATATGATAGATCTGGACAGCATAAAGGAACCGCCGGGATGGGAACATCCGTTTGGAACTGACAACAAAGGCAGGGATATATTGGCACGGGTACTTGCCGGAGGGAAGATCTCGATCGGAATTTCTGTCGCCGCCGTGATCATTTCGCTCGGCATCGGTCTTGTTGTAGGCCTGGTTTCCGGTTATTTCGGGGGTGTCCCGGACATGATACTGATGTCTGTCGTCGATCTGATCCTGGCCTTCCCCTCGCTCATTCTGGCCATCGGCATTTCTTTGCTGCTGCCACCCGGGCTCTATACCGTTATCATTGCCATCACCCTGGTCGGATGGACCTCCTTCGCGCGTCTTATCAGGGGATACGTTCTCTCGATCAGGGAATCATCCTATGTCGAAGCAGCCAGGTCGATCGGGTGCAGTAATACGCGCATACTACTGGTTCATATACTTCCCCAGTGCATACCACTATCCCTGGTCATGGCCGGCATGAAGCTCGGCGGCTATATACTGACCGAGGCAGCCCTCAGCTTCCTGGGCCTCGGGGTCCAGCCGCCAACGGCAACGTGGGGTTCAATGATAAGCTCAAGCAGGGCGTTTCTCAACACAGCTCCCTGGATGGTGCTTGCCCCGGGGATCTGTATCGCCGTGACCGCTCTTTGCTTCAATCTGATGGGGGATTCCCTGAAGGACAGATATGATGTTATGAAAACAGGCGCGTCCGGACAGGACGCCGTGTAAGGGGAACTGACCGGGATCAGATCTTCTTCAGGAATATCTCTTTTGCGATCTCGGGGTCCAGCGCAACGGTTGTCTCGTCGATCTGCAGGATGCAGGAGGGTGTTTTTTGCAGGTATTTTATGGTGCTGCCGGCCGCGATCCCCAATGAATTGAGCCGGTTGATCCGTGAAGGATCCGATGAAACAATAAAGGTGATCTTCCCGGTTGCCCCGACCTCAAACTCTGAAAGTCTGGTCACGACGGGTGCAACATCTACCCGGAATTTCTTGCAGCACTCACCCCTCGGCACCGGCTTGCCATGAGGGCAGGTCGGAGGATGTCCCAGGAACGTACAGACGCTTTCGGTCAGTTCTTCACTCAGGATATGCTCCATCTTGCAGGCATCGTCCAGCACCGCATTAACAGGCATTTCAAAGACATCGGTAAAGAGGCGTTCGGCAAGGCGCTGCCGCCTGATCAATCCTTTTGCTCTGACTTGTCCTTTCGGCGTCAGCCTCACCGTCCCGTTCTCGACGAGGATAAAACCATCATCAATCAGGGTCTTCAGCAGCAGGGTGTTGTCCGGATCATCAGAGCTCCTGATAAACCGGTCATGCTCCCGGTGTCCCTCCTCGTCCAGAACCCAGATAAGCTCAAGCGCCTCATCCAGGCGCTCCTTGTCAATAGGCTGGTTCATGGGATTATTTTACTTGATGACAGCAGGTCTATGCAAAGTTTATTAAGACGGGGCAGGGGCGGATCAAAACATCCTTCCCTGATTTCCGGTGCCTGACCGCATGGCTTCCCGAATGGGTGCATAGGTTTTCCGATGAATGGGGCAGGGTCCGTGTTTCTGCAGTGCTTCGGTATGTTTCCTGGTGAAATAACCCTTATGCATATCAAAGCCATACTCGGGATAGAGCAGGTGATAGGACATCATGGCTTGATCTCTGGCCACCTTGGCAAGGATCGAGGCCGCACTGATGACGGCGACGGTTGCATCTCCCCTGACAATGGTTTCGACAGGTATATCAAGGGCAGGGGCATGATTTCCATCGATGAGAGCCTTTGCGGGTTTAATGCCCAGGCCGGAAACGGCCCGTTTCATGGCGAGGAGGGTCGCGTGCAGGACATTCAGTCTTTCTATTTCTTCGAGGCTTGCCTTATCGATGCACCAGCAGAGGGCCTTGAGCTTTATCTCCCTGCTCAGCGCTTCACGCATGCGTGCGGTCAGCGCTTTAGAATCTGCCAGGCCTCTTATAGGATCGTTCGGGTCAAGGATAACAGCCCCGACATACACCTCGGCAGCTCCGGCACCGCGGCCTGCTTCATCAACACCGGCAATGACATCCAGCCTCTGCAGGCGGGTGCCATCCCGGTATAAGTCCATCCCAGCCCGACAGGTTAGGCGTTAAGACCTTTTTCCTTTATCTTGGCGGCCTTTCCTTTTTTGCCCCTGAGGTAGTAAAGCTTCGCCCTTCTGACATCTCCCCTTTTCATCACCTCGACACGGTCGATCGCCGGAGAGCAGACAGGGAATATCTTCTCAACGCCAATGCCGAATGAGACCTTCCTGACCATAAAGGTCTCACGGGTGCCGCTTCCTTTCCTCCCGATGACAACGCCCTGGAAAGGCTGGATCCGTTCCTTGTCTCCTTCAACAACCTTTACGAATACCTTGACCGTATCGCCGATATTAAACTCACCGAGGTCTCTTTTGAAACCTTCCTCAATAGCCTGTACCATGTTCATGTTAATTTTCCTCCTTTATTTCGTCTAATAATTTCATATCGTCCTCAGACAGCGTATATGTATCAAACAGGTCCGGCCGCTTCATCAAGGTCGCCTTCAGGGCCTGTTTTTTTCTCCATCGGCTGACCTCACTATGATTGCCGGAAAGAAGCACCGGAGGCACCTCCTTGCCGCTGAAGATCTCCGGCCGCGTATAATGCGGATAATCAAGCAGGCCGCTTGAAAATGAATCAGCTTCAGCAGAACGACAGTCTCCCAGTGCTCCGGGAATCAGCCTGGTAACGGCATCTATTATAACCAATGACGGCAGTTCTCCGCCAGTTAAAACGTAGTCGCCGACCGAAATTTCTTCGTCGGCAAGATACTGATGCACCCGCTCGTCTATGGCCTCATATCTCCCGCAGAAAAATACCAGTTCCTTTTCTTCCCCCAGCAGCTCCTCAGCGCAGTTCTGATCAAACTTCCTCCCCGTGGGAGACAAGAGTATGATCTTTCTGGTTGCCCTGTCAGGCCATAGCTCTTCGGTTATTCGGAAGAAGGGTTCGGGCTTCATGACCATTCCGGCGCCGCCGCCATACGGGTAGTCATCAACCGTATGATGCTTGTCGGAGGTATACGCCCTTAGGTCATGGACATTAACGGTCAGGAGACCTTTTGCAATGGCCCGTTTCATGATGCTTGCACCGAGGTAGGCATTGATGACCTCAGGAAAGATCGTTACGACGCTGCAATTCATGTCTCGTCCAGCATGCCCTTCATGGGGTCTACAACGATGACCCCCTGTTCGGGGTCTATTTTTTTTACAACCTCTTTTATTGCAGGGATCAGGATCTCCCGCTGCCTGTCTCTGACCACGTAGACATCATTGCTGCCGGTAGCAAATACATCCTCCACTGTTCCCAGTATCTCACCCGCGGTTGTCACGACGGAGAGGCCGATGATGTCTGCGGTAAAGTACTGTCCGGCAGGAAGTGAGGGAAGGATCTTTTTTTCAGCAACAACGAGCGAGTTCCTGTAAAGAGCAGCCTCAGTCATGGTATGGATCCCGTGAAAAGAAATAATATAACCCCTATTATGGCGGCGTACGGAGCGCAGGATTCTTTCTTCGCTGTTCCCGGAAGGGAGCATAAGGAGAACCTTGCTTTCCGGGGGAAGGAGACCGAATATGTCGGAAAGGGGCAGGGCGTTCATCTCTCCCTTGACCCCATGTTCCCGAGTGATATGAGCTATTGAGACTGTTTCAGAGCTGATTTCAGAAAACCTGACACCGGGTCACTCGATGATCTCAAGGACGTAACGCTTGCCCATCTTTGTCCCGGCTGCATTTATAAGAGTCCGCATGGCACGTGCAGTCTTCCCCTGCTTGCCAATGACCTTGCCAAGATCACCTGCAGCGACCTTCAGTTCAAATATAGTGGTCTTTTCGCCCTCTACTTCATTGACCGTCACATCTTCAGGCCTGTCTACCAAGGCCTTAGACATCATTTCGACCAGCTCTTTCATCATGCAACGTCCACTGCCGGGCGGCTGACTGAATTACAGACCGGCCCTCTGCATGAGTTTCCTGGCAGTAACGGTCGGCTGAGCACCTTTCCCGATCCAGTACTTTGCCTTTTCGAGGTCTATCTTGATTTCTGAAGGCTCCTTCAGCGGATCATAGGTGCCGAGGATCTCGATGAAAGGTCCATCCCTGCGCGCCCTCGAATCGGTAACGATCATACGATAAAACGGTTTCTTGTGAGCTCCCATCCTAGTTAAACGAATCTTTACCAAAAAAAACACCTCCAAATAAATTTTATAATTTTAATATATTAGCGTTTATAAAGTAAAGCAGGCAGTAAAAGGGGAACGGCTTTCAGAAAGGGAACATACCGGGAATCTTCAGGTTCTTCTTGCCCTTGAACATCTTCAGCATCTTGCGCAGTTCAACATACTGCTTGACCACCCTGTTGACCTCTGCAACAGAAGTTCCGCTGCCCAGGGCTATCCTTCTTCTTCTGCTTCCGTTCAGCAGTGAGTGGTTTGCCCGCTCCTTCCGTGTCATGGAGTTTATGATCGCCTCTGTCCTTACGAACTCCCTTTCGTCAACTTTAAGGTTCTTGACCTTATTGAATCCGGGGATCATGCTCAGCAGGCTTTCCATTGATCCCATGCTGCGGATCTTTTTGAGCTGGTCTCTGAGATCATCGAACGTAAAGGAATCTCCGAGGATCTTTTTTTGAAGGGCTTCAGCCTCTTTATGGTCAAACGACTTCTGCGCCTGTTCAATAAGGGTCAGGACGTCGCCCATGCCCAGGATCTTTGAGGCTATCCGGTCAGGGTGAAACGGCTCGAGCATGTCGATCTTTTCCCCGACCCCGATGAACTTTATCGGTTTATCGGTTACGGCCCGTATTGAGAGGGCAGCCCCGCCACGGGCATCACCATCCATCTTTGTCAGGATAACACCATCGATTCCGATCTGCCCGTTGAATTGCTTTGCTATGGTGACGGCATCCTGCCCGGTCATCGAATCGGCAACAAGGAGTATCTCACGCGGGGCAACCGCCTCTTTGATCTGCTTCAATTCGTTCATCAGGGCCTCATCAACATGAAGCCGGCCCGCCGTGTCAAGAATGACGATATCATGGGCCTCGGTCTTTGCCCTTTTCACTGACTCGGTCGCAACAAGAACAGGGTCTTTGGTGTCACGGGCATGATGCACGTTGACATCGATCTGCTTGCCAAGGGTGATCAACTGGTCGATAGCTGCAGGCCTCTGAAGGTCACAGGCAACCAGCAATGGTCTTCTGCCTTCTTTTTTAAATATCCTGGCAAGTTTCGCAGCGGTAGTCGTCTTTCCCGAACCCTGCAGGCCGACCATCATGATGACGGTCGGAGGATTTGGGGAGAGGGTGATCCTGCTGTTGGTACTGCCCAGCAGACTGCAGAGCTCGTCATTGACGATCTTGATGACCTGCTGACCCGGGGTCAGACTTTCAAGGACATCCTTGCCGACAGCCTTGCTCTTGATGTTCTGGATCAGATCTTTGACAACCTTGAAGTTGACATCGGCTTCGAGCAGGGCAAGGCGGATCTCCTTCAGTGCTGTCTCAACATCCTCATCCCTGAGGAGCCCTTTTCCCTTGAGACCCTTGAAAACCCTGTCCAGCTTTTCTGTTATCGATTCAAACATATCACAGGAGTTTATCTATCTGCCGGGAGAAAGTCGTGGTAAAATTCTCAGCAGTTCCCGTCTGGGAACTGACTATCACGCCCGATTTGTCAATGATGAAGAGGGCAGGTATGCTCTTGATATTATAAGCCCTGGTCACTGCTTCGTCACCGACCAGGATCGTATAATTTATCTTCTGTTCCCTGGCAAAATCCGCGAGTTTCCCGGTAGTATCCTTTCCCTCGTCAACAGAAACAGCCAGGATGGCGACATTCCTGTCACGGTACTGATCCTGCAGGGTTATGAACTCGGGGACAGATGCCCTGCATGGCGGACACCACGTTGCCCAAAATTCAAGCAATACAACCTTGCCGGAATAATCCGACAAGCGGACACGGTTGCCCTTCAGGTCCCGGAGGGTAAAGTCCGGGGCCTTGCTGCCGGTTACCGCAGGAGATTGCTGCCCTGTCTCCGTCCCCCTGCTGCATGCAACTGCGGAAAGCACCGATAGGATCAGCACAATGAGGATAAACCTGTTATATTTCAAAAGAACACCCCGGAACGACCCTGTGGGTCAGTCAGTGATTAGCATTAGGGAAAGAAGAGATTAACTGCTCAGATGCGCGTCGATCTTTGCCTTGAGCTGCGACTTCTGTGCAACACCGACGATCTGGTCTATCTGCTTTCCGTCCTTGATAAAGATAAGCGTCGGTATCCCCATTATCTTGTAGTTGCTTGCGATATCCGGATTGTCGTCCGTATTCAACTTGGCAACCTTCATCTTCCCTGCGTATTCCTTGGCAAGTTCCTCCACGGTCGGTGCTATCATACGGCATGGTCCGCACCACACAGCCCAAAAATCGACCATGACAAGCCCCTTCGCCTGTAAAATTTCCTGATCCCATGTTGCGGTTGTAACATCAAGTACGCCTTCAGCCATAACGAACCTCCTGGTATGAATTATAAGATTATATTCAGTCGCTGATTCATTTGTCAAACAGAGTGCCCATTACGCGCCGGTTCTGGTGTCGTATGTTGACAGCAATGCACTTTTCTGTTATTTTTTCTTATGGTAATTAAATTACTCTGTGCCGTTCTGCTCGTCTGCGTGTCCCCCGGCCTTGTTATGGCCTTTGATAATACCGGGTTGCAGCCGATTTCACCCTATGGTGTTTTTTCCACGTTCAGCACGGAGAGCCTCCCCAAAAACAAGGTTGGTCTGGAAGTGACCGCTGAGCGGGCAATAGATCCCGAGTTCTACCGGTTCGGGATCAAGGGTGCCTATGGCCTCACCGATGCAATCGAGTTTAATTTTTCTGCCCCCTATATCTTCAAGTATGCTAATGCCGTTGATGGCCCCGAGGATTTTTCCTTCGGCTGGAAACACCGGGTCTATGATGAGGGGAAATACGGTCCTTCACTTGCTTATATAGTAAGCACCTCCATCAATAACGGCAGGAAGGAATTCAGCACCAACGGCAGAATAGGGGTGGGCTTCATTGCGAGCAAGAGGGTAGGTCCTTTCAAGGGTCACCTGAATATCTTCGCTGCAAATCCGGGGACAGCCGCACTGAAAAGTGAGGTATCTTTTTCAGGTGGTATAGACTTTTCAGCCGCCAACAACTTAAACCTCCTGGGTGAGCTCGTCATCAAAAAGGGGCATACCACAAAAGAATATGACCAGGTGGAGACCCGCCTCGGCTATCGGATCAAAACAACCGATTTTCTGTATACCACGCTCGGTGTCGGCATTGACCTCAAGGACAAAGGCCCCGAGTATAGGTTCATTCTGTCTGTCAGCCTGACATCCCCGCACAAAAAGACTGTGATCAAGCGGATCTATGAAGAAGAATAGGCCTGCCCGGAGCCAGGGATGGACCCGTCCCAGGAAGGACCCCTAGATGTTTGACATCGGCATCCAGGAATTGATCATTATTTTCGTCATTGCGCTGCTCGTTTTCGGCCCGGAACGGTTGCCGGAGATCAGCCGGAAACTGGGGAGATGGGTCGTTGAGATACGCAGGGGAGTGCACGAGGCCAAGATCCAGATGGAGAAGGAATTTAATGACGTCAATGCCACGGTAGAGGACGATGTCAGCAATCTTCTCAAGAATGTTGAACCGCAGGCACAGAAAGTTGAACTGCAGGAACAGAAAAAGGAAGAAGCGCCGATCAAAGAGACAGAGGGCAAGATATAATTGGAACGCATCGAGATGCCGTTGATAGAACATCTTGCCGAGTTACGCAAAAGGCTCCTGATCTCTTTTTCATTTCTGGGCATTGCCTTTGTCGTCCTGTTTAGATTCTCAGAGCATATTTTTCGTCTCCTGATCTTTCCCTTGAAGTCCGAATTGAAGTTTGTACCGGTGAGACCGTTCATAACGATCATAGAAAAACAGGCGGCCTCTTCGCTTGTATTCCTGGCCCCGGCCGAAGCGTTCTGGATGCACATGAAGGTATGCATGGTGGCTGCGCTCATCGTGTCTCTTCCCGTTATTTTTTTCCAGATATGGCGCTTCATCTCCCCCGGCCTGGTTGAAAAGGAAAAAAAATACATTGTCCCGTTCATTTTCTTTTCTACAGCGCTGTTCCTGATCGGCGCGGTTTTTTGTTTTGTGATTATCCTTCCGTTTGCGATGACCTTCCTTCTCGGGTACAAAACGGAAAACATCACCCCGATGCTTTCTGTCGGCAGTTACATAGACTTCTGCCTGAAGTTCATCCTTGCCTTCGGAGCGATATTCGAACTCCCGCTGGTCATTTTATTTCTGACCCGGTTTGGCATCATCACCCCTGATACCCTGGCAAAGCACCGGCGTTATGCCGTCCTCGTTGCCTTCATCGCCGGGGCGATCCTGACCCCTACGCCGGATGCCTTTAACCAGGCCCTCATGGCGATTCCTATAATAATTCTTTACGAAATTGGTATACTACTATCAAGGATTTTATACCGGAGGGGAAAGAATGCCTAGTGCACGCGGGAAAAGCCTTCAGGCGCTCATCAGGGACGTGGCAGAGGGATACGTGGCTGTCAACCCCCTGTTCCTGAAGTCCTTTGAGCCGGAGGTGCTCAAGGAGTTCTATCATGAGATATCGAAGGTCCAAAATGATATACGACTGGAACGGTTTCCCACGAATGATACCAATGCCATACGCTTGAGGAATGTCAAACTGCAAAGACTCTATTCTGCTACCGTGATCATCCGGAACTTTGCCCGTGAACGCAGGGTAGCCCTTGTGTAATGACCATAACAATGAAATCCGCGAGGACATGACCAGCTGCCATGGACGACGTTAAAGCAGTCAGGGACATAATTCAGTCTTTTTCAAAGTCAAAGAAGATCCTCAGGATGTATCCTGAGAATAATCCCATTTATATGAATACCCTCGATGAGGACCTCAGCAAATTCAAGGACTTTTTTTATTCCAAGGATGCGATGACCCTTCTGATCAGGCAGAATGAGATCCTGTATGACACCGAGCAGGTGTACGCCAATCAGGAAAAAGACGACAACCTGGCCCTGTTCTTTTTCAAGGACGGCTTGCGGGAGATCACGTTCCACGCCGGCTTGCCGCGTGAAGAACTGGAGTCGTTCCTCAAGATAATTTCGATGGACTTTAACCGTGACACCATGGATGACGATATTGTGACGCTTTTTTGGGAAAAGGACTTCCAGAAGATACAGTATGTCGTTGACGATCTTGTCCTTTCGGATGATGAGGATTATGAGACAAAGGCGGTCATGGAGGTCAAGGAGAAAGCATCGGAGGAAGACAATATCTTCAAGGCATACGAGGACGCCATCAAGCAGGACGAAGAGGTCAAAGATGTTGCCATCGTGCCTCTTCTGGACAAGGACCTGCAGCTGCTTTTAAAGGAGCTGGACAATGACAGCACCGACAAAACGCCCAAGCTGATCGATATACTCTTTGAGATGATCTATCTCTCCGAAACAGCAGATGATTTTGAGGCCCTGGTCACTGCCTTCAAGGGGTCGATCGAATTCAGCATCGTCAAAGGGGACATAGTTCCCGTTACCCAGCTTTTGGCCCGGTTGAAGCAGCTCATTGATGGCGATGAATTCAGTGCGGACGTAAAAAAGCATTTAAAGAAGATCATCTTCTTCGCAGGCAGTGACACGATAATCAGCCTCCTTGGAGAAGTGCTCGATCTGGGCCAGGAGACCGAGGAAAAGATCCTCGATGATTTTATTACCTACCTGGATAAGAACTCCATCGTGCCCTTCATGAAGATACTTGGCGAATTAAAGAGCATTCATGCCAGGAAATTCGTAATCGATGCCCTCATTTCCATCGGAAACAAGGATATAACCATCCTGGCCAAGGGCCTCAGCGATTCGCGCTGGTACGTCGTCAGAAACATCATCTATATCCTGAGGAAGATTGGCGACAAGAAGGCTGTCGATTATCTGCTCAAAACGGTCAAGCATGGCGACGTCAGGGTGAAGAAGGAGGTCATCAGGACCCTGGGCGAACTTGGCGGAGCCGGCGTTCTGCAGGCACTGAGGGAATGCCTGGACGACCCTGATGTCCAGGTCCGCGCGGCCTCGTTAAAAGCCCTGGTCAATATCGGGTCGGAGGCGGCAAAGAGGATCATCCTCAATAAGGTTTCCGACAAGATCTTCAAGGACAGGGAGTTTGAGGAAAAGAAGGAATATTTCGAATCCCTGGCCCGCTGGAAGGACAGCGAAATATTCAATTTCCTCACGACGACCCTCAAGCAGAGCACCTTTTTCGGAAGGGCAAAGAACTATGAAAACAGGGCCTGTTCTGCCTATGCGCTCGGAATTTTCGGCGGCAGCGACGCCCTGGCAATCCTGAACAAATTCAAAAATGACAGCAACAAGCAGTTCAGAGATGCTGTTCATATTGCGATCAAGCGTGCCGGCAATGGATAACAAAGAAGATATAGAGATTAATAAGACCGCACGCGAACTGGTCAATCAGATCTCCGTCGTCCTGAAGACCTCCCAGATCCACGATGCGAACAACGTCGCCGTTTCTTCGATGATCGACAAGGTAATGGCCATCATTAACACCATGATCCTTGCTGAGCGGATCATTGCGCTTGAGTTGCGGGGCGATTTTTTCTACGTGAATGACACCCGCATCCGCTACCCTCTTGAATATCTGCTCAATTTTGACTTTCTTGTCAGAGAATTCAAAAAACGCGAGCTCGGGAGCCTGATCTTCAAGGACAGGCTCAGTTCTGATGATATAAAGATATTCGTCAAGGCGTTTATCTCGTCCGGGTTTTCATCGACCCCCTTTGATGTCATGCAGGAAAAGGTTTCAGACCTCAAGAACTTTTCTGTGGAACGGCTCAAGAATATTGTCGACCGTGATACCGTGGAACCCCGCAAAATGGTCAAAAAAACGTATTTCAATGCTGTCTCATTTACTAAAGGGGTCATTAATAAGATCAAGAGCGGCGAAAAGGTCAATATCAAAAAGGCAAAAAGGGTTGTTGAGACCATGGTCGACCAGATACTCGAACAGGAGCAGCTCCTGCTGGGGATGACTGCCATCAAGGATTACGACGAATACACCTATCACCATTCGGTGAATGTCAGCGTTCTCTCCATTGCCCTGGGTCAGCGCCTTGGCCTGAACAAAAAGAAACTGACGGACCTCGGGATCGTGGCCATATTCCATGATATCGGCAAGATGGAGATCCCCAATGAAATACTCAATAAACCGACACGGTTCACCGACGACGAATGGAAGATCATCAGGAAGCATCCTGCGTGGGGGGTCAAGTCCCTCCTTGGCCTGAAGAAGCTTGATGAACTGACCATTAAATCGGCGATCGTCGCCTTTGAACACCATATGAATTATGACCTGAGCGGATATCCCCGGATCAGAAAAAGGATCGAACTTGATTTTTTCAGCAGGATCATCTCTCTTGCGGACCAGTATGATGCCATGACCTCGGCCCGTGTCTATTCCAGGATCCCCATGTCGCCCGACAAGGCACTGAGTATCATGATGGAACGTTCGGGTGGCCAGTTGGATCCCCTGCTCATGAAGTTTTTTATCAACATGATCGGTGTCTTCCCGATCGGTACCCTGGTCATGCTGAACACGAAGGAACTGGGGCTGGTGTATGAAAGCAACCAGCTTTTTGCCTCCCGCCCGAGGGTTATGGTAATAATCGACAAGGATGGCAAGAGATCAACAGGGTTCGTCGTGGACCTTACGGAAAAGAATGATCAGGGTGACTATATCCGCTCTATCGTTAAAACCATGGATCCGAATAAATACAATATTAATCTGGCGGAATACCTGCTCTAATTGTACGGATAAAGTGCTTCAGGGCAAGAAAGATCTCTGGGAAGACCGGTCAGATCTTGAACCAATTTTTCTTTTCTTTTAGGCCAGCCAGCGTTGTGGTCAGGTCTTTCATAAGCCTCAGAAGGTCTGTTTGCCCCTGCTTCATGTCTTTTATATCCTTCATGCCCGGGGCAAGCTTTTCAACCGTTTTTTGCAGGCCGTCCACTGAGCCCTGCAGTCCGGCAATGTCATCAGTCGTCTTGTCAGCCCTGGGCGCAAGAACAGTTTTTTGAAGGGCGTCCATTGAACCCTGCAGTCCGGCAATATCATCGGTCATCTTCTCCATTCTGGCCGTAAGAGCGATGATCATGTCACGCAGTTCAGCGGAGATGTTGTCGGTGGCGGGGAGAACTTCAGGTTCCTGGCGTGCCGGCAGGGGACGGGGCGCGGAAGGCTTTTCAATGTCAGCTTTGTATTCAGGTACGATTCCGGGACCGGCCCCGGAGGCCTTTTCAATTTCAGCGGTATATTCAGGGACGATCTCCGGCCTGTCACCAGAGGCCTTTTCGATCTCAACGGTATATTCGGGGACGGCACCAGGGGCCTTTTCAGGCTCACTGGTGTATTCAGGGACGATCTCCGGCCTGTCACCAGAGGCCTTTTCAGCCTCGATGGTATATTCGGGGAAAGCGCCTTCAGGCTCAACGGTGTATTCAGGGACGATCTCAGTGGTATCGTCATGAAGTTCAAGGGCAGGAATTTCCTCCTGTTCCATAACGGGAATTGCCTCGGCCATTGCCGGTTCGGCCTCCATAGGCGGGGCAGTTTCCACTGCATCCTTTTGGGGCAACGGCTGGATCTCGATCTTGTGTTTCTTGGAAATATATTTGAGCAGAAGCTTGGTTATAAGCTTGAAGGTGTCTTCAACCCCCTGCCCATTGACGGCCGTCGCCTCGATAACATGATAGTTGTAAGGGTTCAGATCACTGTTCAATTCAGCAGGGGTGCAGACCTCCTTCAGGTCTCTTTTGTTGTACTGGAGAACGACCGCGATCTCATCAGGGTTGATATTGTTCGCGTAGAGGTTCTCACGCATGTTGGCAAAGCTCTCCATGTTCTGTTCACGCATTGCCCGCTGAGAATCGGCAACGAATACGATCGCATCAGCACCCTTTAAGACAACCTTCCGGGTGGCATTATACCTGACCTGTCCGGGTACGGTATACAACTGAAACCGTATTGAAAAATCCCTTATCTTGCCGAGTTCAATGGGGAGAAAATCAAAAAAGAGGGTTCGGTCAGATTCCGTAGAAAGGGACAGCAACTTTCCCTTTGTCTCCGGATTCAGAACCGAGTGCAGGTATTGAAGGTTGGTGGTTTTACCGCTTAACCCCGGCCCGTAATAGACTATTTTCAGCGTGATCTCTTTTGTCGCGTAATTAAAAAGAGCCATAATGTTATACTATAGCATAAACGCCGTTGCGTGTCTGCGTTTTTACCCGGTACATGGCTTCGTCAGCAAGCCGCAGCAGATCTTCCTTGGTCTTGGCACTTTCCGGATATGAGGCGACCCCAAAGCTTGCCGTGAGACGCAGAGAATAACCGTCTTTTTTCAGGAAAACGTTGAGCTCTATCGATCTGCGTATCCTCTCTGCTATCTGGATAGCGGCTGCGGGTGCGGTCTGGGGCAGTACAATGACGAACTCATCTCCGCCATAGCGCGCCACAATATCAATGGTCCTCAGGCTCTTGATGAGCAGCTGACCGATCTCAACCAGGAGTTTACTGCCGACAAGATGGCCATAGGTGTCATTGGTCGTCTTGAAGTGGTCCACATCCATAAATATCAGAGACAACGAGGTCTGGTGGCGTTTTGACCTGGTCAGTTCAATTTCAAGGGTCCTGTTGAGATACCGGGTATTGAAAAGCTTGGTCAGATCGTCGGTGATGGACAGTTCAGCCATCTTTTGGTAGACCGTCGTCATTTCAATGGCTATGGTCGCACGGTCAACGAGCCTCTGAAAGAGGGCGAGGTCCTCCCGGGTGAATGGCTGATGTGTCGTCCTGCTGATGATCTCAAAGACACCCAGTATGGTCCCCTTGCTCAAGATCGGGACACACATCAGTGATTGGGCTTTCAGGGACGAACCTTTGCCGGCACCCGTATTGAACCGTTTATCCTTGGATACGTCAGGCAGGATTATAGGGATGCCTTCCTGTGCGACCCACCCGGAAATGCCTTCGCCTTTTTTCAGACGAATTTTCTTGCGCGTCGCTTTTTCATCCTTCTTTACGGAGGTCTTCTCCATGACAAGGTCCCCGGTGGCGGCATCGACGAGAAAGACAGACCATTGATCAACCCGGATAAGCTGCTTGGCATTCTTCATTATGCCGCTGATGATGTCGCCCAGGTCAAGGGATGAGGTCATGGTCTTGCTGACCGTATCAAAGAAGGAGAGCTCTTTTTTCATGTTGTCGAGCTGGCCGCGCAACAGGGTGTTTTCATCGATGAGCCTCTTCTCATGCAAGGCCTTTTTGACAAGAAAAACGAGCTCTTTTTCTGACGGCTGGACAACAGGGTAGGTCAGGGGATTTTTGAGCCAGGGGGCAAAACCGCCAAATGACGGGGTATCAGAAAAAACGATCTTCGGGGTACTTTTATAGGCCTGAATAAAATCCCTGAAGGAAGGCTCGGCTGATACATGCCGGTCAGCAATGATGACCTCGGGGGGGTCATCGCGCCTGTTGAGCAGTCCGCTGATGGTTTTCACCCTGGTGACAGAAATGCCAGGCCCGAGAAAATCTTCCCTCTTAAAGAGGTCATTGCCGATAAAACAGATCTTAATCATTCACGCCGCAGCATTTTTTATACTTTTTCCCGCTGCCGCAGGGACATGGCTCATTCCGCCCGGTCTTTTTCCCCCTGGTCACCGCCGTGGCCACAGCACCCTCATCACCCCGGTTATAGTTGAGGCTGACCTTGCGGGCCTGCGATTCCAGTGCGGTTTCCCTGTCTCGTTGTATCTGTATCTTAAAGAGCCTAGTCAGGATCTCTGTCGAGATCCTGCCTGACATATCGGTGAACATATCGAAGGCCTCACGCTTGTATTCCACAAGAGGGTCTCTCTGGCCATATCCCCGCAGGCCGATCCCTTCCTTCAAATGGTCCATTGCCAGAAGATGGTCCTTCCACTGGGAGTCCACAACCTGAAGAACGATCATCTTCTCAAGATATCGCATCATCGAACTGCCGATATCGGTCTCTTTCTGCTCATACGTCTTTTGCACCAGGGAAAGGATGTTCTCCCTGAGGGTTGAGAAGTCTTCAGGAAGACCAGTGACCGTTAAGGCAAAGGTACCGTACAGCGCATCCTTCAGCCCTGTCAGGTCATACTCGTGACTGCCCTTGTCCTCAGGGCAATAGAGGGACAGGATGTCATCGACCGTATCCTCCGTCATGGAAATGACCTTCTCCCTGAGGTCGCCGCCGGAGAGGATATCCTTCCGGTAGGCATAGATCTCAGTCCTCTGCTTGTTCATGACATCGTCATATTCAAGCAGATGTTTACGTATATCAAAATTATGAGACTCGACCCGTTTCTGGGCATTTTCGATGGAACGGGAAACCAGGGAGTTCTCAATGGGGACGTCATCGTCCATGCCGAGCTTGCCCATCAGCCCGGATATGCGGTCAGACCCGAAAATGCGCATCAGGTCGTCCTCAAGGGACAGATAGAACCGTGTTGCCCCGGGGTCCCCCTGCCTGCCGGAACGACCTCTGAGCTGATTGTCGATCCTTCGGGACTCATGACGCTCTGTCCCGATGATATGAAGTCCGCCGGCTTCAAGGACCTTTTCCTTGTCCTCGCCGCATTTGATCGTCGCTGCTTCGAGGGCCCGTTGCCAGTCCTCTTCAGTATGATCAGGATTATCGGCCAGCATTTCACGGGCCACACCCGCAGGATTGCCGCCGAGTATAATGTCTGTTCCTCTGCCGGCCATATTGGTCGCAATGGTAACGGCATGACTCCTGCCTGCCTGCGCAATGATCTCTGCTTCCCGGTCATGGTATTTGGCATTCAAAACAGTATGCCTGATCCCTTTTTTCTTCAGTAAACTTCCGAGCAGTTCAGATTTTTCGATCGAAATGGTTCCGACGAGCACCGGTTGCCCTTTTTGGTTCAGCGTCTCGATCTCATGGAGGACCGACCTGAACTTGCCGTCTTCGGTCTTGTAGATCAGGTCCGGGTGGTCTGCCCGGATCATGGGCTGGTTCGTCGGGATCATCACTACATCCAGATTGTATATTTTTGCAAACTCCTCCGCCTCTGTTTCGGCAGTACCGGTCATGCCCGCGAGCTTGTTGTACATCCTGAAGAAATTCTGAAAGGTGATCGTTGCAAGCGTCTGGTTCTCGCTTGCGATCTTGACGCCTTCCTTTGCCTCAACCGCCTGGTGCAGCCCGTCTGACCAGCGTCTGCCCGGCATGAGCCTTCCGGTGAACTCGTCAACGATAATGACCTCACCGTCCTTGACGACATAGTCCACATCCCGCTTGAAAAGGTTATAGGCCTTGAGACCCTGCAGGACATGATGGACCAGTTCAATGTTGGCCGGATCATAAAGGTTGCCTGCCCCGAGGAGCTTTTCCGCCCTGCTGTTCCCTTCCTCGGTCAGAATGACCGTACGGGCCTTCTCGTCGATGGTATAGTCCTGACCTTTCTGAAGTCTGGGAATGATCTTGTCTATCTTGTAATACTTGTCTGTTGAATCTTCCGAGGGGCCTGATATGATGAGCGGCGTCCGGGCCTCGTCTATCAGGATACTGTCGACCTCATCGACTATGGCATAGTTAAGCTCCCGCTGGACGAACTCCGAAAAATCATACTTCATGTTATCGCGAAGATAGTCGAACCCGAATTCGTTATTTGTCCCATAGGTGATATCAGCACCATAAGCAGCCTGGCGCTGCTCATCCGTGAGCCCATGAATGATGACCCCGACGCTTAACCCCAGGAAATTATATAAGGTCCCCATCCATCCGGAGTCTCTTCGGGCGAGATAATCATTGACCGTGACCACATGCACACCCTTTCCGGTCAGGGCATTGAGGTAGACGGGAAGGGTGGCAACCAGGGTCTTTCCTTCACCCGTCTTCATCTCGGAGATCTTTCCCTCATGAAGGGTGATCCCTCCCAGCAATTGAACATCGAAGTGTCTCATCTTCAGAACGCGCCGTGAGGCCTCGCGGGCAACAGCAAAGGCCTCAGGGAGAAGCTCATCCAGAGATTCCCCCGACTCAATGCGTTTTCTGAACGCCGGGGTCATATCCTGCAACTGGCTGTCAGAAAGTCCGGAGATATGTTTTTCGAGGGCGTTTACGCGGTCAACGATCGGCAATAATCTCTTGATCTCCCGGTCGTTCTTTGTGCCGATTATCTTCTTCAGTATTCCAAACATAGTATACATATTAAATGAATAAGCGTAATAATGCAAGAAAGCCTGTTAATTCAAGATGTTAGAAGTTCGCAGCCCGTTTTCTTCGGACGCAATTGAAGAAAAGGCCGTATTCGTGTTACATTTCAAAATGGAGAAGCTTGTATTTATCTATACCTATGGCTGCCAGATGAATGTCCACGACTCTGAAAAGATCAGGGGAGTACTCTCAGAAAAAGGCTATAAGACGGCAGAAACCCCCGAAGAAGCGGACCTTATTGTATTTAATACCTGTGCCATCAGGGCAAAGGCCGAGCAGAAATTCTATAGTCAGCTCGGGAGGATAAAGTTTCTCAAGCAGGCCAATAAGGACCTGAAGATCGCCGTGGCAGGCTGTGCTGCCCAGGATGCAAAGCAGAAGATCTTCAGAAGGGCTCCCTATGTCGATTATGTGATCGGGCCCCGAAATATACAGTCCCTCCCGGAGCTTCTGCTTGACTCACGGGGCCTGTTCGTTACCGAGAACCCGGAGATCGCAGAACAGGAATTTCCTGCGCAGAGGGACAGCGCGACAAAGGCATGGATCACGATCATGTACGGATGTAATAACTTCTGCACCTACTGTATCGTCCCGTATACCCGCGGCAGGGAGGTCTCACGCCCCAGCAACAGCATCCTTGCCGAGATCGGGCAACTGGTCAATAAAGGATACCGGGAGGTGACCCTCCTCGGCCAGAACGTCAATTCATACCGGAGTGATACCGACTTCCCCGGCCTGCTGCGCCTCATCGACCGCAGCGGTATACACAGAGTCCGTTTTGTGACATCGCATCCCCGCGACCTGTCGGCAGATCTTATTAAGGCCTTGTCCGATCTGCCGAGCCTCTGCGAACATATCCATCTCCCCCTGCAGTCCGGTTCCGACAAAATACTCTCTGCGATGAACAGACGCTATACCTATGCAGACTATCTCGCCAGGGTGACCGGTCTCAGAAATAGCGTGCCGGGTATCTCGATAACTACCGACGTGATCGTCGGGTTTCCGGGTGAGACCGAGGAGGATTATGAACTGACTGTCAGGGCACTTCAGGAGATCGAGTTTGACGGCTTATTTGCCTTCAAATATTCACGCAGGAACGGTACAAGGGCCGGGGAGCTTGATGATCAGTTATCGGAAGAGCAGAAGAATGACAGGCTGAACCGTCTTCTCCCGCTTCAGGAGGAGATAACCCTCAGGAAAAACAGGCTGCTTGAGGGGCTTGTCCTTGAGGTCATGGTCGAAGGCCCGTCTGACAGTGATCCGTCGCGGTTGACCGGCAGGACACGCTCCAACAAGATCGTCACTATCCCCGACTCTGGGGAAGAGGAGGGTGCTCTTGTCCGGGTAGAGATACGCCTGGCAAGGCCCCACTCTCTTGAGGGTGTCAGGGCAGATCTGGTCCCGGCCCCCGTCTGACATGAAGATCTCTCTCTGTACACTCGGGTGCAGGGTCAATCAGTCTGAATCATCCGTCCTCGAGGGTTCCCTTAAAAAGCATGGTGCAACAATTGTGGCCCTGACCGAAAACCCCGATGTCTGCATCATTAACACCTGCACGGTCACACAAAAAAGCGATTATACCTCACGACAGCTGATCAGGCGCGCCACCCGCACCGGGGCCCGCGTTATTGTGACAGGTTGTTACTCACAACTCGCCAGGGAGGGTGTATTGTCCCTTTCCGGTGAGATAACGGTCGTCGACAATAAAGATAAGCTCGACATCGTTGGGATGATAACTGACGTCAGCGCCCCGCTTACGTATCACGATCATACCCAGACCAGGCCCTATCTTAAGGTACAGGACGGGTGCAACTATCGTTGCACCTATTGCTCAGTGCCCCTGGCCCGGGGGAAGTCTGTCAGCATCCCCATCGACGACCTTGTGGAGAGGGTCATGCAGATCTCAGCGACGAAGCATGAGGTCGTGCTGACAGGGATACATCTCGGCACCTATGGGCATGATCTGCCGGGGGGCAAGAGAACGATCAATGACCTGCTGAGGGCACTGCTTGACAGGACCGACATTCACCGGATTAGGCTGAGTTCACTCGAAATAAATGAAATAGATGATGAAACGCTCAGGATCATGCAGGATAAAAGGATATGCAGAAATCTGCATATCCCGCTTCAGAGCGGTAGTGACAAAATACTGAAGCTCATGCAGAGGAACTACGGGTCGGCCGCCTATAAACGAAGGATCATGGGAGTCGCCGACCGCCTTGGCGATATAGGGCTGGGCACGGATATCATCACCGGGTTCCCTGAAGAGGGCATTCACGAATTTCAGGAAACTCTTGAACTTGTCACTGAGATGCCTTTTACCTATCTTCATGTCTTCCCTTTTTCCTCACGCCCGGGCACGGCTGCCAGCAGCATGAAGAACAGACCGTCGCCTGCTGAAACAAAGAGGAGGACCGATCTTTTGTTGGACCTTGGGCAAACTAAAAAAAGGCACTACATGACTGGTCAGATAGGGGTAACCCAGGAGATAATCGTTGAGGGGCATACTTCCGCAGGATCATCTGTCGGAACATCCAGCAACTACCTGAAGATTTCAGTCTCTGCTTCTGATTTACCCAGAGGAACCATTGCTGATGTAAGGCCTTTCAGACTTAAAAAAGACTCTCTTGAAGGAGTACTGATTAAATCATCTTAACTCATCAAAATATCAACGTTTTTCTCCTGCCTAAACAGTGACCATATACGAAGAATGCCGTTCTTGACATCAGAGGGCAACCTTATACACACGATTGCTGACATTTTATTAACAATGCCTGTTTATATAAAGTGTCCGATAAGATATATTATGTTAAATATCATAGTGAGCTCATAATATCAAATCTCCACCCTCAGCATGAGATAGCCGCGATCTAAAGAATAAAAGTATTACATGACACTACCACCCCTATCAGAATAATTTACTTTAAGTTAATCCCATACCTCACTGTTATTACGTAATTTTATTGTGTTATGGTTTAGTTTCTGCAAAGCAACCTACTCTGTTCTACGGCAGATGATATAAATTACATAGAGCCAGAGCGTAAACTTGACTTTTCAGGCTGATCTGATTTATAAAATTGCAGTGATGCGGGCGTAACTCAGTGGTAGAGTGTTAGCTTCCCAAGCTGAAAGTCGCGAGTTCGAATCTCGTCGCCCGCTCCATAACTTTCTTTAATCCACCTGCTGCATAATGAACGGTTACTACTTATGAAAAAAAAGGGCTTGGTCCACATCTATACCGGCGATGGCAAAGGGAAGACCACGGCTGCGATCGGGATATCGGTCAGGGCCGCGGGGGCCGGCCTGACCGTTCTTTTTTCGCAGTTCTTCAAGGAAAAGGTAGCCGACAGCGAGATAATAATGCTGGAACGCCTCGGCATTGATACAGCGATCTTCGATTCCGTAAAATCACCTCTCTTTAATCCGGACATCAGCACGGACCATCTCACCCGGGAGACACGAAAGAGCTTTGACCGCATCAGGACACTGTACACCAGAAAAGAGTATGACCTGCTCGTCCTGGATGAATTCATATGCCTGATCGCCGAAGGGGTTGTCTCTGAAGAAGAGGCCCTTGCATTCTTAGAGTCCCGGCCGGGTACCCTGGAGGTCGTCCTGACAGGGAACGGGGCCTCAGAAAAACTCATGCAGTATGCCGACTATGTGACGAATATGAAGAACATTAAACACCCCTACAGTGAAAAGACCTGCGCACGGAAGGGAATCGAATACTGACCGGATACAGGACCGCTCAGGGGCCCGGCTTGTTATGGGACAGGCGCCAGACGTGGTGTATCCTCTGAAGCGCCGTAAGATGGGTCAACAGCAGCAGAAGCCATAACACGGGCTCGATCATGCCCGTCACAGCCCCTGCAACGAACAGGACGATCCTTTCAGGCCGTTCCATGAGGCCGACCTTGCATGACATGCCCAGTCCCTCAGCACGTGCCCTCGTGTAACTGATGATCAGCGAACCGGCCAGAACACCGATCGAAAGGACTGCACCGGTAAGGCTCCCCTTTCTGAGCAGGTGGAGGCCGACGGCAATAAAGATGAGCGAGTCAGAATAGCGGTCAAGGACCGAATCGAGAAAGGCACCAAAGTCAGACTCTTTTTGGTGAACGCGGGCGGCAACTCCGTCAAGGATGTCGAAAAAGGCACCGGCCAGGACCGCAAGGGCTCCCCAGAACAGATCAGAGACAAGGAGGAACGATGCACCTATGGTTATGGCAAAGCCGGTGAGGCTCAGACTGTTGGGATCTACGGCAATGATCCTGACCAGAGGGGTTAGCGGTTTATCAAGGAAATGACCAAATTTTTCGCCAAGCATGCGCCGCCGACTTATCGCTCCCTTTTCCCGGCTATAAAATCATTGACCATGACCCTGGCTGTATCATCAGGGTACTGTTTCAGGGGGTGCTTCATAAAATACGCAGACGGCGAGATAAGCGCCCCGCCTATTTTTCTGTCGCGTGCGACCCTGCAGCAGCGTATGGCATCGATCACGACACCGGCACTGTTGGGGGAATCCTCGACCGACAATCTCATCTCGAGATGCAGCGGCACATCTCCAAACCCCCTCCCCTCGATCCTCAGGAAGCATACCTTGTTATCATTGAGGAACGGTATATAATCTGAAGGCCCTATATGTATGTTGTCAGAGTTCAGGGGTTCGTGCATCTGCGACTGTACGGCTTCTGTCTTGGATACTTTTTTGCTGACAAGCCGCTTCCTGTTGAGCATGTTCAGAAAGTCGGTATTCCCGCCGACGTTAAGCTGATAGGTACTGTCTATTGTCACCCCCCGGTCCTCAAAAAGTTTCGTGAGGCAGCGGTGAATTATCGTGGCCCCTATCTGACTTTTGATATCGTCACCGATAGCAGGTATGCCCTGGTCTTCAAACCTTTTGGCCCAGGAGGCATTCGATACGATAAAGACCGGGACGCAATTTATCAGGCTGACCCCGGCCTTGAGGCAGGCCTCCGCATACAATGCCGTTGCTTTTTCGGAACCGACAGGGAGGTAATTGACCAGGATCTCGGCCCCGGACCTCCTGAGTACGCTGACGATATCAGCAGGCTTCTTGTGTGCGGCAAGGAATCTTCTGTCCTCGGGGTAACTCTCCATGTGCTCCGAGACACCGTCGAGCATATGCCCCATGTCCACCTTTACGGTTGAGCGCGATGAGATCCGGTGGAACACCTTGGTGCAATTGGGTTTGCTTGCAATGGCCTCAAAGACAGGTTTTCCAACCTTTCTCCGGTCAACATCAAAGGCAGCAACGACCCTGATATGCTTCGGCATATACCCGCCGAGATCATAATGCATCAACCCCGACACGGAGTCGGTCTTCATGATTTTTGAGTTTTTATAATAGTCAATGCCCTGAAGCAGGGAACTTGCACAGTTCCCCACCCCGGCAAGCGCAATTCGAATTTCTTTCATCTGGCTTCCTTCCGGTTTTTCTTCATTACGTCAATCAAAAGTTATATCCTATTATTCAGCTCTGTGTCAAGAATTATTCCGTTTTTTCAATTATCCATGGGAAGGAATATATTCTTTTGCGTTCACTTGCGTTCAGATTATTTGTTCCTCTATAATAGGAACCCATGAAAGCAAAGGTTTCAGTAATCGGAGCAGGCAATGTCGGTGCAACGACCGCCCACCTGGTGGTGCAGTCGGGCATAGCAGATGTAGTTCTGTTTGATATAACGGAAGGGATACCGCAGGGCAAGGCACTGGACCTCGCCGAGGCGGCCCCGCTCTGGAACGTTGCGTCGTCGATCACCGGGACGAACGATTTTTCAGATACCCGTGATTCAGATATCATTGTCATCACCGCCGGATTCCCGAGAAAACCGGGTATGAGCAGGGATGACCTCCTGCATGCCAATGCAGATGTCATCAGGAAGGTCGTTGCCGGGACATCTGCGCTCTCCCCCGGGAGCATCTATATCATCGTTACCAACCCCATGGACGTAATGACCCAGATCGCATGGACCGTGTCCGGCTTCGACAGCGGCAGGGTCATCGGCATGGGCGGTGTCCTTGATGCCTCGAGATTCAGGACCTTTATTTCCCTTGAACTGGGAGTGTCCCCTGAAGATATAGAGACCCTGGTCCTGGGAGGTCACGGCGACTCGATGGTGCCCCTTCCCCAGTATACGACAGTGAAAGGCGTTCCCCTTAAAGAGTTCCTCGGGCATGAGCGCATCGCTGATCTCATCCACCGGGCGCGCAACGGGGGCGCTGAGATCGTGGCCCTGCTGAAAACCGGGAGCGCATACTATGCACCTGCCGCCTCGACGTTTCAGATGATAAAAGCTGTCCTCCTCGACGAGAAACGCCTTCTGCCCTGCTCAGCGCTGCTCCGCGGTGAGTATGGCCACCGCGACGTATACGTCGGGGTCCCGGTCATTCTGGGCAAGAACGGCGTGGAGAAGATCATTGAGCTGCCGCTCGCAAAAGACGAGGCCCTGCAGTTCGACAAGTCAGCACACGCAGTGAAGAGCATGGTAGAAACAGCATCAGCCAACGAGCAGAAATAACCGGAGGATCCAATGGAAAGAACATTATCGATAGTAAAGCCTGACGGCGTAAAAAAGAACGTCATCGGAGAAGTCATAAAGAGATTTGAACAAAAGGGACTGCGGATAGCCGGACTGAGGATGCTGCACCTTTCCAGGCAGGATGCGGAGAACTTTTATGTTGTCCATAAAGAAAGGCCGTTCTACGGAAGCCTTACCGGATTTATGTCCGAAGGACCTGTTGTGGTCATGGTCATCGAGGGAGACGGTGCGATAGCCAAGGTCAGGGAGATCATGGGCGCAACGAACTTCAAGGATGCTGCCCCGGGGACCATTCGGGCTGATTTTGCAACTGACATTGAACGCAACGTCGTGCATGGTTCCGACTCTGAAAAGTCGGCCGCTTACGAGATCCCGTTCTTCTTCTCATCACTGGAACTTCACTAAGACTCCGGTAAGCCGCTTCACCTTACGTCGCTGTCTCTTTTCCGGGCCGGTCACTCCGTCCCGTATTTGACTTTCCGCCTGAAATAAAAGTAATATTGATTAAGTGTTACGGAAGAAATACGGGAACTGATAAGGAGTTACGTATGTTCGAAAAATTTACGGAAAGAGGCCGCAAGGTCATCATATATGCAAAGGAAGAGGCTGAAAAACGCCAGAATGACTATCTCGGCACAGAGCATCTTCTCCTTGCCATCCTGAGAGAAGATGACGGACTCCCCCTCGCTATCCTGAAAAAAATGGGGCTTACCGTCGACGAGCTCAGGATGGAGATAGAACGAAACCTCCCCGCGGGAATGAACCTCATGACCTTTGGGGACATTCCGTTCACCCCGAGGGTCAAGAAGGTACTGGAACTTGCTGTCGAAGAGGCGCGCCTGCTCGGTCATAATTACATCGGCAGCGAGCATCTGCTGCTCGGTCTCATCAGGGAAGATGAGGGCATCGCCGGAAAGATCCTCAGAAATCTCGGGGCCAATCTTCTCGGAGCGCGGCAGCTCACGATCAACCTCTCGATGAGGTCATATTCACAGGTCAGGGAAAAACGCAGTGCAACGCCTGCCCTGGACGAATTCGGGAGGGACCTGACCCTCCTGGCCAAAGAGAACAAGCTTGACCCTGTCATCGGCAGGGAAGATGAGATCGAACGTGTCCTCCAGATCCTTGGCCGGAGGATCAAGAACAACCCTGCCATCATCGGTGAACCGGGAGTCGGCAAGACGGCCGTGGTCGAGGGGCTCTGCCAGAAGATCGTGGCCGGCGACGTCCCTGAAAGCCTTATCGGGAAACGGATCATATCCCTTGATCTCGGGGCTCTCATTGCCGGGACAAAATACCGCGGTCAGTTCGAAGAGAGGCTCAAGATCGTCATGAAGGAGATCTCCCAGACCGACAATATCATCCTTTTTATTGATGAGCTGCATACCCTTATCGGAGCAGGAGCGGCTGAGGGGTCGATCGATGCCTCAAGCATGCTGAAGCCTGCCCTCTCACGGGGCGAGATCCAGTGCATCGGGGCGACCACGCCGAACGAATACCGGAAGTATATCGAAAAAGACAGGGCGCTCGAAAGAAGATTTCAACCGATCCATATCCAGCCGCCTGACGTCAGTACGACCGTCGATATCCTCTCGGGCCTGAAGTCCCGTTACGAGACGCATCACCGTGTCAAGATCAGTCAGGATGCGGTACTCGCTTCTGCCCGGCTTTCTGAACGGTATATACCGGACCGGTTCCTGCCTGACAAGGCCATTGATGTGATCGATGAGACCGGCTCGCGGATAAAGCTGAAACGCTTTACGCAGCCGTCGGAACTGAAAGAGCTTGAGGTAAAGTTAAGCAGGCTTTCAAAGGAAAAGAACCTTTATGTAAAACTGCACGACCTTGACAAAGCGACCGCTGTCCGGTCCGAAGAGGACAGGGTCAGGAAACTGCTGGAGCAGGGACAAAAGAGATGGAAGGAAGATCTCAACAGGGAGATACCGGTGCTGACCGAAGAGGACGTCTCCTATACGGTGGCGAAAATGACCGGGATACCGATCTTCAAGATCGAGGAAAAAGAGTCCGAAAAACTGCTCAGGATGGAAGATGAACTGCACCGGCGCATCGTCTCACAGGACGAAGCAGTGAGGATCGTTTCAAACGCCATCAAAAGGTCCCGTGCCGGTCTGAAGAGCAGGACAAAACCGATCGGGTCCTTCTTCTTTCTCGGACCGACCGGTGTCGGCAAGACCGAACTGGCGAAGGCCCTGGCGAGTTTCCTCTTTAATGACGAGAATGCGCTGATCAAGATCGACATGTCCGAATATATGGAGCGCTTCAATGTCTCGAAGCTCACCGGCGCCCCTCCGGGCTATGTCGGCTACGAAGAAGGCGGGCAGCTTACGGAAAAGGTCAGGAAAAAACCGTATTCGGTCATTCTCTTCGATGAAATAGAAAAGGCTCACCTTGATGTCTTCAATGTCCTTCTGCAGGTCCTCGATGAGGGCGTGCTTACGGACAGTTTCGGCAGAAAGGTCGACTTCAGCAATACCGTGATAATCATGACCTCGAACCTTGGCGCACGGGTCATAGAAAAGTCGACCCCGCTCGGCTTCCAGCGGTCCGATACCATCGAGATCTATGACAAGATCAAGGATAACGTCCTGAGCGAGCTCAGAAAGACCTTCAACCCTGAATTTCTCAACCGTATCGACGAGGTTGTGGTCTTCCATCCTCTTTCGAAAGAGCACCTGATATCGATCATCGATCTTCTCATAGATGAAATGAACGCCCAGCTCATCGAGCAGGACATCATCATCGAGGTTTCCTCTGAAGTAAAGGAATGGATCCTGGACCGCTATTACAAGCCCAGCTATGGCGCACGACCCATGAGGCGAGCTATTCAAAAGGTCATTGAAGACCCTCTTTCTGAAGAAATTCTCAGGGGGAGATTCAAGGGATCGCACAGGGTCAAGGTCTCACTTGAAGCCGGTAGTCCGGTGTTTACTTCTGAAGAGGAAGTTCACCTGCTGACCGGGGTTAACTGACGGGATTCTTGAAAAACAGGGGCCTCATTCTCGGCGGTGTTTTTTTCGTCGCCGCAGGCCTGATCCTCCTTATGTTCTTATCACCGGACAAAGAGGGCAGGAAAAAAACAGCTGAGGGAATAGCTGCACCTGCCCTGCTCCTCGCAGAACCGCTCACCGGAAGGGCAATACCCGCTTCTGAATTCAGCGGCAAGGTGCTCTTTGTGAACTTCTGGGCGTCCTGGTGCCAGCCCTGCAAGGAGGAGATGCCGTCGTTGGAGGCGCTCTACCGGGAGATGGCCCATACAGCCGACTTCAGGATAGTCACGATACTGTATAAGGACAGTCCGTCTTCAGCTCTTGAGTATATGAAATCCCAGGGGTTTTCGTTTCCGGTGTATGTTGACCAGGATGGAGGTTCGGCAAAAAAATTCGGGGTCACCGGCGTTCCTGAGACCTATATCGTCGACAAAAATGGCGTGTTGGTCAAGAAGATCATCGGAGGGTTCGACTGGAATGCCCCTGAGGTGAAGAGCTTCATCCAATCCCTCCTGAAATAATGCCGTGCGTATCCAGACGCCCTGAGGATGCGCTTCTTTTCACCGGCGTTCTCTTTTCATCCCCTGAATTATTTGACCAGGCCTGCAGCGTCCTGCGTCAGGCCTTCGGGGATATCCTCCTGCAGAGCCCGGTCTTTCAGTGGGAACACAGCTCCTATTATGCCGACGAACTTGGTTCACCGCTTTTCCGGTCCTTTATCTTTTATCAGAAGATGGTCGATACTGCCGCCTTTGCCGCCTATAAGCATGAAGCCTGCAGCATAGAATCTGCCTTTGAGGTCGAGGGTAAACGCCGGATAAACATTGATCCCGGGTATATGACCTCTGCAAAGGTCGTCCTGTCGTCACGAAAAAATTACTCACATCGCATCTGCATAGGCAAGGGCATCTACGCCGAGCTCGAACTCTATTTCCAGGATGGAACGTTCAACCCCCTGCCCTATACCTATACTGATTATCGGGAGGCGCGATCACGCGAGATCTTTCAGCAGGCACGGCTTCTCCTGAAAAAGATGGCCCCTATTGGCGGGGAAAAGGATCAGCAGGCAACGGCGGAGCAATAAGGCCTGCTTCACCCGCTGCAGCCCCCTTGATGATGACTCTGCGGCCCGAGACCTCCAGCCGGCCCTCGGCAAAGAGCCTGATGGCCTCGGGGTATATCTGGTGTTCGTACGTTAAGATCCTTGAGGAGAGGGTTTCTTCAGTATCATCATCCAGGACAGGGACAGCGGCCTGGATGATGACCGGCCCGGTGTCCATCCCTTCATCAACAAAATGCACGGTGCAGCCCGAGACCCTGACGCCATAATCAAGCGCCTGCTTCTGCCCGTGCAGCCCGGGAAATGACGGCAACAGGGCCGGGTGTATGTTCATTATCCTGTTTGGAAAGGCCTGGATGAGCTCTTTGCCGACAATGCGCATGAAACCGGCAAGCACCACGAGGGAAACGTCCCTTTTCCTGAATTCATCGGCAATGGCATTGTAATATTCTGAACGGGAGCTGAACTGACGGGGCGTCAACACCATTGGCTCAATGCCATGCTGCCGCGCCCGGTCAAGGGCATAGGCCCCGGGGTTATCGGTCACGAGCACCCGGATCGTGACATGCGGCAGATACCCGTTTGCAACCGCGTCAATGATGGCCTGGAAGTTTGACCCGCGCCCCGAGGCAAGGACGGCCAGATTATGGCGGGTCACCGGGCCGCCTCGATCTTTTTATGGAGCCGGCCGCCCTGCATTACAGCTTGATCTCGATAAATGCCTTTTCTCTGAGTGATTTGATCCAGGCATTGTATTTATCCATAAAGAGCCTGTTGCCGGCCTCTTTGCGGGCCTCGCTGGTGATCTCTCCAGCGTCCCGTGCAGCTATATTCTCATCGAGACGTATGATATGCAGTCCCCTTTCGGTCCAGAACGGGGCGCTGACATCCCCGGTGCTCATGGTCGTAATGACCGCTGCAAATTCCTTCATAAGGTGCTCTTTCTTTATGAATCCCAGGTCGCCGCCCTTGCTTGCCATCGGCTCCTCGGAATACTGTTTGGCAAGGGACTGAAAGTCTTCCCCACCCTTGACACGTGCTGCCACCGACTCTGCCTTGACCTCTAATGCTTTTCTCTCTTCCGGATTCTTGGGCTTTTTAAAAAAGATCTGGCTTATCCTGTAGCCGCCTGAAGCATTTCCGGAATCCCTGTTCTGTTCCAGGAATTTCTTAACTTCGGCATCGGTAACAAGTATCTTGTTTCTCACCTGCTGGTTCACAATTTTACTGATCAGGATCTGCTCCTTCAGTTTCATCCGGTACTCTTCGAGAGTGAACCCCTCTTTTTTCAAGGATTCGCTGAAGTCCTTGTCTGACATCGCATATTTCTTCTTGATGCTCTCGACCGCCTCTTTTACCTCGTCCTCCCCCGCCTGTACGCCGGTATTGCGCGCCTCCTGGAGCTGCAGCCGGTAATTGATCAGGGACTCAAGGAACTGCGGTTCGTTGCTCCTGAAGACCTTGAGCCTTTCCTGCTCCTTCATCTCCTTAAGCTGCGGAGAGGCGTCAGCTTCCATGTTTTTGTAGAGTTCGCTCCAGGTTATCACCTCCTGATTGACGACAGCAACCACCCGGTCAAACAATACTGCGGCCTCCGAAACGACACAGACGGCAGTTACTGCCAGTATACCCAGAACAATGATTTTTATCTTGAACATGATCTCCTCCGGACCCATTATAATGTTCCCACGATAGTCAGCAATCACTTATATAGTAATCAATCATGCCATAAAAAGTCCCTCATTGAAATTCCACGCGCATATTCGAAACCTTATAAGCTTATTAATTTTTTTTATTTACTTATTCAGAAGTTTACCTTTATAATTTCTTGCTGAATGAAACCGCAGATTTTTCTGTGGTCATCAAATCGGATCAATAATCAAGGAGAGCCATATGTCATTTGATGCAACAAAATTAGCTGACTGGCAGATTTCAGAAGAAGCAGAAAAGAAAATGCCTACCCCGGAAGAATGGCGCGAGAAACTGGGACTGCAGAAGGACGAGATGCTGCCGATGGGGCGCCTTTCCAAGATCGACTTTCTCAAGGTCCACGACCGTCTCAAGAACAATCCCGACGGCAAGTATATTGAGGTGACCGCGATCACCCCCACCCCCCTGGGCGAAGGTAAAAGCACCACCTCATGCGGTCTGATGGAAGGTCTCGGCAAACGCGGGGTAAACGTTGGCGGGGCCCTTCGCCAGCCCTCCGGCGGACCCACCATGAACGTAAAAGGCACCGCAGCAGGCGGCGGCAACTCCCTGCTGATCCCCATGACCGAATTCTCCCTGGGTCTCACCGGTGACATCAATGACATCATGAACGCGCATAACCTGGCCATGGTGGCAATGACCTCCCGCATGCAGCACGAGCGCAACTATAACGACGAGCAGCTGCAGCGCCTCACCAAGATGCGGCGTCTCGACATAGACCCCACACGCGTGGAGATGGGCTGGATCATTGATTTCTGTGCCCAGAGCCTCCGCAACATCATCATCGGCATCGGCGGACGGACGGACGGTTTCATGATGCAGTCGAAGTTCGGCATTGCTGTCGGCTCGGAGTGCATGGCCATCCTGTCCATTGCCAAAGACCTCGCCGACCTGAAACAGCGCCTGAACAACATAACCGTTGCCTTTGACAAGAGCGGCAAACCCGTCACGACCGGTGACCTTGAAGTCGGCAATGCCATGGCTGCCTTCATGCGCAATACCATCAACCCTACCCTCATGTGCACGGCTGAATACAACCCCTGCCTGGTGCATGCCGGGCCTTTTGCCAACATAGCCGTGGGCCAGTCCTCCATCATTGCCGACCGCGTCGGCCTGAAGCTTTTCGACTACCACGTGACCGAATCCGGCTTTGCAGCCGATATCGGCTTTGAAAAGTTCTGGAACGTCAAATCCCGTTTTAGCGGTCTCAAACCTCATGTCTCCGTGCTCACCACGACCGTCCGCGCCCTGAAGATGCACGGCGGCGGCCCGAAGGTCGTGGCCGGCAAGGCCCTGCCCGAGGAGTATACCAAGGAAAATGTCGGCCTGGTCGAAAAGGGCTGCGCCAACATGGTACATATGATCAATGTCATCCGCAAGTCCGGCATCAACCCGGTGGTCTGCGTCAACCGTTTTTACACGGACACGGACGCGGAAGTGGCCGTGGTGAAGAAGGCCGCAGAAGCTGCCGGCGCCCGCTGCGCCGAGTCCCAGCACTGGCTCAAGGGCGGTGATGGCGCACTGGAACTCGCAGACGCGGTCATTGATGCCTGCAACGAAAAGAACGACTTCAAATTCCTCTACCCGCTGGAGATGAAACTGCGTGACCGCGTGGCGCTCATCGCAAAGGAGGTCTACGGCGCAGACGGCGTCTCGTGGCTGCCGGAGGCCGAAGCCAAGGCCAAGATGCTGGAAGATGATCCCCAGTATGCCGATTACGCCACCATGATGGTCAAGACGCATCTGAGCCTCTCACACGACCCGGCCGTCAAGGGAGTTCCGAAGGGCTGGACCCTGCCGATCAGGGACGTCCTTATTTACTCCGGTGCCAAGTTCCTCTGCCCGTGTGCAGGGACGATCAGCCTGATGCCGGGGACCAGCTCCAATCCCGCCTTCAGAAGGGTTGACGTTGATGTCAATACCGGAAAGGTGAGCGGATTGTTCTAGGTCCGTATATCACAACTATCCGTCCCAGAGGGCAGGTGGCAGCACCTGCCCTCTTTTGTTTTCATGGCATACATGATAGAATTGTTCCATGAAAAAGGTCGGTTTTCTTTACGACGATATCTTCCTCGAGCATCAGATGCCTCCTGGTCACCCTGAGTCAGGCGACAGGCTCATCGCAATCAACAATGCCCTCAGGAGATCGAAGCTCTGGGGCAGTCTCATCAAGATACAGCCCGGGAAGGCGGATAAGAAGGACATCCTGGCTGTCCACACCCGAAAGTATTACGAGGAGATGCTCACCTTTACCGGTTTTTATGATGGCGATACCTATGTATCAGAACGTTCCGTCGAAGCTGCCCATTTCGCAGCCGGAGCGGTCATCGAGGCCATTGAGAAATGCACGGATGCAACCCTGGACCGGGCCTTTTGTGCTGTCAGGCCTCCCGGACATCATGCCGAGGCTGACAGGGCAATGGGATTTTGCATCTTTAATAATGTTGCCATTGGCGCCCGGTATGCCCAGAAGGCCGGCTACAAAAATGTCCTGATCATCGATTTTGACGTGCATCATGGAAACGGGACCCAGCATATATTCGAGGATGACGACTCGGTCTTCTATTTCAGCACGCACCAATACCCGCATTATCCGGGTACCGGAAGCGATATGGAACACGGCCGCGGTCACGGCACGGGTTTTACCTATAACATACCCATGCACTATGGCGCAGGGGACAAGGACTATTTTGCGGCCTTCCATGATTATCTGCCTCTTCAGGTTAAGAAATGCAGACCGGACATCCTCCTGGTATCAGCAGGATATGACCTTCATGCCGGCGACCCGCTTGCCGGCATACGGGTAACGAATGAAGGCATCAGGAGCATCGTCAGATCAATACTGCAGGCCTGTCCCGGCATTCCCCAGATCTTCTGCCTCGAGGGCGGCTATAATCTTACCTCTCTGAGCGAATCCGTACTGATAACGCTCGAAGAAATGCTTACCTGCGAGTAGCCCCCCGCGGGCTGCCATCGCCAGCCTGTCTTTGCTTAAAGAGGGCAACCTCCTTCCTGAGCCTGACGTAATGGTATGGCAAAAGACAGAAGACCAGCTGTGTCGACAGAAACTCAATGACCCCGGTCTTATTGCCCATGCTGTTCTTCAGGGACACATATGTATGTCGATAGAGGGATGTTGCCCCGATCCAGAGGAAACCTGCAAAAAGCATGGGAAGCAGTGAAAAAAGACCGGCATCGAGGCGGAGATATACGATGAAAGAGATCAGGATGAAAAGAAAGAACGAGACAACCGCCCCTAAGCCCACCCTGAGGGAATGGGCCAGAAGGGCATCGATAGGGTCCGTCTCCTGAGTCAAGCGCTGCATTAACCGTTCGTCATGATTTCTGGCAGAGGAATGCCCCCTGAAGGTGTATAATAGCACCTATGCTCCAGATCGGCAATATCCGCATTGAGTCCAGCCTGCTCCTTGCCCCGCTTGCGGGCATCACTGACCTGCCGTTTCGGATGATAAACAGGGAGCATGGCTGCCAGTTTGCCTTTATCGAGATGATCAGCGCCAGGTCACTGGTCTATCAAAGCAGCAAGACGCTGAGGATGATAGCATCGACCGATGAGGACCGGCCGCTTGGCATCCAGCTGCTCGGCAACGAGATCCCGGTACTGGAAAAGGCGGTTGACCTGCTCAGCGGCCTTCGCTTTGACCTGATAGACTTTAATGCGGCCTGTCCGGTCCAGAAGGTCACCGGCAAGAATGAGGGGGCGGCCCTTCTCAAGGACCCTCCTTTCCTGGGCAAAATTCTTAAGGCCCTCGTAGAGAGGGCAGCCTGCCCGGTCACGCTCAAGATACGTTCGGGCTGGAACGAACGCTCGATCAATGCAGCAGATGTTGCCCGATATGCCGAAGATGCCGGCATCAGCAGTCTCTGCATCCACGGCAGGACCCGTGAGCAGGGGTACAGCGGTGACGTGGATTATGATGCCATTGCAAAGGTGAAACAGGCTGTGGCCATTCCGGTCATCGGCAGCGGAAATGCCTTATCCCCGGCACTGATCAAAAAGATGCTCGATGAGACCGGTTGTGATGGTGTTTCCATTGCCCGGGGGTCTCTCGGCAATCCCTGGATATTCAGGGAGGCCGAAGAATTCCTGCGGTCCGGGACCCTTCTGAAGAGGCCTCCGGCAACAGAGATCCGTGAGGTCATGCTGCGGCATCTTGACGCCAACATCCACTACTATGGTGAAAAGCACGGGACCATGACGTTCAGAAAGTTCTTTTCCTGGTACACAAAAAGCCTGAACAATATAAAACGCCTGAGGGAAAGGTCCTTTCATGCGGAGACGAGAGATGAAATGGCCGGCCTTGTCAGCCAGGTGGCTGATTAGGCTTTTTCCTGCCGGATGTCCGTGACCGGGGAGGAACGATCTGTTCCAACGTTCGGGCCGCCGCCGTTAACACCCCTGATCATCAGAAGGCCGAGGCCGAAAAAGATCGATATCGACAGGATCGCAGGACGCTGACTATGGAACGTCGAGGAGAGGTAGCCAAAGAGAAGCGGGCCGGCTATTGCCGAGGATTTCCCGACAAGGGCATAGAGGCCGAAATATTCGCTCTCCCTGCCGGGCGGTATGAACCGGGTGAAGAAGGCCCTGCCTGCCGCCTGTACCGTACCAAGCCCGGTCCCGGCAACTGACGCAAGGATAAAGTAGCTTGTCTTGTTCTCGATAAAATAAGCTGCCACAGAGACCATTGTCCAGAGGAGAAGCGAAAGCATCAGGACTTTTTTCGGTCCGGCGGTATCAAGAGGCCTTGCCATCACAAACGCTCCGGCAAGGGCTGTGACCTGGACCACAAGATAAAGCGCGATCAGCTCAAGAGACGAAAAGCCGAGCGTGGTCGCTGCAAAGACGCTCGAAAATACGATGACCGTATTGACCCCGTCCTCGTAGATCAAAAAAGCCGCAAGGAATCTTCGGGTCTCCCTTTCCTTCCATATCTCCCGGACAGTCTGCCAGGAGTATGCTGCCCCTTGTGCAGATGAACGCAGTATCCCCAAGCCTGCTTTTCTGTCAGGGGGGAGATAGAGAAAGGCCGGGACCGAAAAGAACAGGAAGAAGGCGGCGACCATCAGCCAGGTCAGATCGAAATGGCCTGACCTGACAAGAGGCAGTGCAATGAGCAGAGAAAGGATCGAACCTGCATAACCGACCGCAAAGCCCCAGGCAGAGACCCTGCCCTGCATCCCGCTTGGTGCTATCTCAGGGAGGAACGAATTATAGAAGACCAGGCCGCCCTCCATGCCGACATTGGCGATCACGATCAATAAAAATCCGGTCAGGGCCATGCCGGGGGAAAGAAGAGAAAAACAGGCGACGCCGCTGACGCTCAGCAGTGTATAGATCAAAAGCAGGCGTTTGCGTCTTCCGCTGAAATCGGCAATGCCACCCAACAGAGGGGACGTCAGGGCCACAACTGCCATGCTGACCGAGATCGCCCTGCCCCACCAGAGGTCTCCCCGGCCTGCCTCATTGCCGACGATCTTCGAGACATAGAAGACCGGAAAGATGACGGCAGCAATGACCGCCGAATAACTGGAGTTCGCAAAATCAAAAAGGCACCAGCTGAGGATCTGCTTTGTCCGTTTCTGCATCCATAGATGATACAATGAAAGATACGCAAGAGAAAAGCGAATGGTTTTTTCCGATCACCTGCCTGATCAGGACGACAGGACATGCGGGAGCCCCCGGAAGAAGAGAGGCTGCCTAACTATACCTGCAGAGCCTCGGTTCGGCGCCAAGCCGGTAGAGAAGATTGGCCATGATACAAAAGCCGGTAAAGGCAAAGGTGAGCGTCGCGGTCCCGACAAAGCCGGTAAAGTAAAGCCAACCGGGGTTGTAGAACCTCGCAAGCACGGAGCTTATCGAAAGGTTGACCCCCACGAACATATAGATATACCGCTCGAGGAACCAGCGGTCTGTCTGCATAAAGTAGAGGGACGAGCGCCAGCCCTCCCCCTTTTCCGGTTTCATCGGGAGCATCGGCCTGGCACCCAGGAGACAGAGGATATTACCGACAATGCAGAAGCCGGTGAGGGCCACCATGATCGAACAGATCCCGACGAAAAGGATCGAAAAAGCCCAGTTGGGGCTATGAAAGTATGTCAGGACCGAGCTGGCCAGGACATCTGTCCCGGCCACCAGCCAGACCAGCCTCTCTACATACCATGTATAGGTTTTTACCAGAAACAACCCCTCACGCTTTCCCATTACAAGCTTCCTTTCAAAATATGACTATTACAATTTGTTGTAGGCTCATGTATTTTTTCCCATATTCCGGACGCATTGTCAAAATGTTTTTTATCCGGATGAAGACCGCCTGCCTTTGAAGTGTTTCAGCCTGCAGAAGGCCTCTCTCTCCCGCTCACCGATATGTTCTGAAATGGCCCTTATCTGCAGGGTCAGGCCCGGCAGTATCCTTTCCTCCAGGACCCTGACCCTGCGTGTCGTCTTCAGGATCTCATCCCCGAGTCTCTTTAATTTTCCCTCAAATGCCGCCAGCTCTATCATCGACTCGAGTATCTTCTCGAACTGCAGGATGCAGTCATCCAGGTGGGTCGTTGTGGGCAGGTAATCATAGCCCCTCCCGGCAGGGTCGCGGACCGGACTGTCATGGCTGGATATTTCCATATACTTCAGCCCCCATATGCCTTTTTCGGTGATATCGATCCTGAAGTCTCTCGCTGCAGCAGCGACGATAGATCCGATGCCCTCACGGCCCTCATGCCCGAGGCTCAAAGCGAGACCGGCAAGCGCCTTGCCATAGCGTGCCCTGATCTCCTCCCGCGACCGCAGGAACGGACGTGTGGTCTCCAGAAACTCCCGTGTCAGGGCCTGTTTCCTGGCCTTCAGGATCCGTATACTGTTATTGACCGACAGGGCCTTCTCCCTGATCAGCAGCAGGTTCGTCCGGGTCGGGTGTATCATGTGACCTCCAGAGAGAAGCGCTTCATAAGGCCGATGCCGATATCAAGGGTCTCCCCGATGCCTCTCCTGCCTGAGGCCTGGCCCACGAACTCCCGCTCAAAGAGGTCCGCGAAATCGAGCATCCTGATATCCTTTTCCGGCATTCCGTCCCTTCCGACTATCGCCTCAAGCCTCCGCATGTCGCGTCCCCGGGCATAGTATTTAAACAGGTTGTTCGATATCTTCCGGTGGTCTTCCCGCGTGCGGTCTTTTCCGATGCCCTTCTGCATCAGCCTCGAGAGGCTCGGCAGGACATCGACAGGCGGAAATACATTAAGACGGTGCAGCTCCCTGCTGAGGACTATCTGCCCCTCTGTTATATATCCGGTGAGGTCAGGTATCGGATGCGTGATATCGTCTTCCGGCATGGTGACGACCGGCAGCATGGTGACCGAACCTTTCTGTCCCTTCAACCGTCCGGCCCGTTCAAAAAGGGATGCGAGGTCAGAGTACATATAGCCCGGGTATCCCCTCCTCCCGGGCAGTTCCTCGCGCGCGGTCGATATCTCCCTGAGGGCATCACAGTAATTCGTCATATCGGTGATGATGACCAGCACGTCCATTTCCTTTTCAAAGGCAAGGTATTCAGCGATCGTCAGCGCGAACCGGGGAGCAAGGAGCCTCTCCATCACCGGTTCCTCGGCGCTGTTGATGACCGCGACAAAACCGGTTTTCATCTCCCCGAGAACTTTCATGTAATAGGAATATTCATGAAAGGTCAGGCCAAGGGCAGCAAAGACAACGACGAAATCGCCTTCCCCTTTCGAGAGCCTCGAGTTCTTCAGGATGCCTGACACCAGTTCCTTCGAAGGCAGGCCCGCGCAGGAAAAGACAGGAAGTTTCTGGCCTTTTACCAGGGTGTTGAGCCCGTCTATGACCGAATAACCGGTTTCGATGAACTCCTCGGGCCGCGCCCGGGCAGCCGGGTTCATCGGGGCCCCGGTTATGGGCCGCCACTGCTCCGGTATGAACATCGGCATATCGTCGGCCGGGCTGAGAGAGCCGTTAAATATCCTGCCGATCATATCCGACGAAAGGGGGACGAGCCTGACAGTGTCTCCGAATGCTACCGAGGTCCTCCCTATATCAAGCCCCCGGGTCTCACCAAAGACCTCGATCAGCACGTTCTCGCCTTCTATCTCCAGGACCTCAGCGTCCATTTTAAGGCCATGGGGAGCGGTGACAGTGACTACTTCCCCGATGCGGGCGCTTACCACACCCTGCAGAAAGATCAGCTGGCCTGATATGGACGATATGCTGCGGTAGACATGCTCTGAGCGTCTCATGACGGACACTCGGTCTTCAGCGCATCATCAAGAGAAATGCCCTGTGCTAACTGTCCCCGTATGCGGTCGTAAAACTGAAATATCCTGCTGATGAGGGCGAGCGTATCAACGGGGGGAGAGAAGGCATCTTCGCTGTAGGCGTTCTGGCTAAGGAATTCCATCCGTATCTTCTCTGCAGCAAGCATCAGCAGCCTGTCGCTGTCCTGAAGGCCTTCTGCCCCGACGATCTCCGAGACCTCACGCAGCATCTCCTCTTTCTGGAGCACCTCCCTGGCCCTGCGCAGCAGGTCGTCCCATTGCGGAGAGATGTTCTCCCTGAAATGCTTCCCAAGTTCATCCGCATAGAGCGAATAGCTCTGAAACCAGTTTATGGCCGGAAAGTGCCTCCGGTGCGCAAGGGCCGTATCCAGCATCAGAAATGCGCCGGTCGTCCTCAGGCAGGCCTGGGTCACCGGTTCGGTGAAATCTCCCCCGGGCGGCGAGACAGAGAGGAGCATCGTGAGCGAACCGGTCATACCACCCAGTGTCTCGACAACACCTGCCCTTTCGAGAAACCCTGACAACCTGGATGCGAGATACGTCGGATAGCCCTCCTCCCCGGGCATCTCCTCAAGGGAAGAGGAAATTTCCCTGAGGGCCTCGGCCCAGCGCGAGAGGCTGTCGGCAAGAAAAAGCACCTGATATCCCATATCGCGGTAATACTCCGCCATGGTGACCGCAGTATAGATGGAGGCCTCACGGGCTGCCACTGGCATATTGGAGGTATTGACGACCAGGATCGTTCGTTCCATGAGCGGCCTGCCTGTCCAGGGGTCCTTAAGCCCTTCGAACTCTTCGATCATCTCTGCCATCTCGTTGCCCCGCTCACCGCACCCGACATAGACGACCACGTCCACATCAGCGAACTTTGCGATCGCCTGTTCCAGAATGGTCTTGCCCGTGCCGAAGCCGCCGGGAAAGATCGCCGTTCCTCCTTTGGCAACAGGAAAGAGAAAATCGATGCTCCGCTGGCCGGTGACCAGGGGTCCTGCAGGAGCGAATTTTTTCCGGTACGGCCTGGCAAGCCTGACCGGCCATTCGTGGCAGCCCACGATCATGCCTCCTCCGTCATACGTTCCAAGAGGTTCATCAAGACTTATCTCGCCCTCTCTGATCTGCAGGACCCGTCCGGTGTTGCCGGGTCCGCTGATAACGAGATGCCTCAGGGCGCCTTCCTCAACAGATCCGATGACCTGCCCCTGGGCAATTTCATCCCCGCCTTTTACGCTGGGAGAAAAGCTCCATTTTTTTTGATGGTCCAGTCCGTATATCTCCCTGCCGCAGGTGATGAACGGCCCCATTTCCTCCTTCAGCCGTCTGAGGGGTCTTTGCAGACCGTCAAACATCCCTGAAAGAAGCCCCGGTCCGAGGCGCACACTCAGGGGGGTCCCTGTGCCCTTGACCGGCTCATTGGCCGCCAGGCCCCTCGTGTCCTCATAGACCTGGATAACGGACCTGTCCTGTTCGAGCCTGACCACTTCACCGGTGAGCATGGCATGCCCGACATAGACACGCTCATAAAGGCTGAGGCCTTTAAGGTCGGTGCTGATGGTCGGACCTGATATGCCCAGTATCTTTCCGGTCATAGCTTGAGCCTCACATGGTAACCGACCGCCCTGCGTATGAGCCTGATCGCGTAATCCTCGAGCTCTGCAGAGGGTTTTTTCGGAGAGGGGAGAACAAGGAGGATCCCCTGCCAGCGCTGTTCCATCTTTTTCAGGGTCTCCCTGCCTATCGGCTGCATCATCCGCTCATCGAGGATGATCAAGGCGGTATCCGGCTCGGACATTGCCCTTAATAAAGTATCTTCAGCATTTTCCGGGCTTGCAATATGCTGGGTGACGCCGGTCATTCCGAAACCGAATTCAGCATCAGCGGGGGTGATAAAGGTGATCTTCTTCATAGAATCATTTCCATCCTGATCAGCTCCCGGTCTAATTCCCTGCCATGTAAGAGAAGGCTCAGGTTCATCACCTCAAGGGAACACCTCCAGAGATAGTCCAGAAGAGGCCCGATGCCAAGGGGGTCTCTCCCAGCCCTTCTGAGGAATCCCGTGACGTTACGGTAAAGGTATTTTTCAATATTCTGAGGCGGATCGTCATCCCTTCTTCCCGACAGTCTGAGCACCCCCTGAAGATCCTTGTTGCTCATTATGCCTGAATATTCTGCCTCGGTGATGCTGCCGCCGGGTATGCATGTTGGCGCGGCCCTGGGGTTCAGCCTCAGAAATTTAAAGAGGGCCAGAACATTCCGGGAATCGATCATGAGGACGAAAAAGCTTCTCATCAGAGGATGCAGTCTGCCCCTGAGGACAGCTGCCAGATAGCGGGAGGTCAGCTCACGTTCAAAACACTCAAGTCCATAGCTGGAACAGAGCGCCGAAATTCCGTCAAAGGTACCTGAAAGCTGAGAAAAGGCCCCCTCTATCTGATCTGTCGCCGATATGACGTCGGGGGTCCTTCTGAGTACCTTTTTCATGTCATCCGAAAGGAGACTGGATGACAATACACCTTCTGCTGAGGCGGCCGTTCCTCCGTGTATATGGCGCAGACAGATGAAGATCACCCTTAGTTCATGATAAAGAAAGAAGGGTCCGAATATCCCGCGGAGTTCCTCATTCATTCTGAGGTAGATCCAGCGGTACTCGTGCGTCAGATCTCTCCAGACGCCTTCAGCTGATCGCTCCCTCACAAAGCCCTTGTAGCCCGCAGAGGAGAGGTACCCTGAAGGGTCGTTACCGTAGACAAGAGGATCCCAATCTGATATCAGCCGGGACCTTTTCCCTTTGACGCGCGACAGCAGGTAGTCAGTCGGATATCCTCTGTCTTCAAACTTTCTCAGGAGTTCCATCCGTAAGTACCGTTCTGTCAATGTCGGCCAGCAGTCCAGGGAGCAGTCGGGGCCATGATTTCTCAAGTCTCTTTTCAAAGGTATTGATCACCCTCAGTCCGCCTCCCCTGGCCTCGACTTCCATCCCGCCGCTCATGCCGGGGTCTTTGATGATTTCTGCATAAGGAAATAATTTTCCTGCACGCTCCTCATCTGCAGGATTTACCCGGACCAACTGCCACTCCAGGGGCGGAAGTTCACGGGCAAGACTGCTGAAGACAATGTCGTAACCTTCTTCCCTGAGATAAGGCAGACAGGAAACAGCAAGGGAATAAAGCCTGGAGGAGAGACCTTCAACTGATGTCAGCCTGACCTTCCTGGCCCTGGTCTCAGCCTCCAGAAGGATCTTTCCCGTCTCTCCGCCTGAATCCGGATGTCCTGTAAATTCAGTACGGATCGCCTCGAACCTGGCTGAAAGAACGGTCTTCAGAGCTTCCGCCTCTCCCTCGGCATCTCTCCGGAAGGTGGCGGCCTTCTCATGAGCCTCCTTCCAAAGCGACCCGATAAGTTCCTCACCCCCCATCTTATTTCACGGTAAAGAGTATCATTGTCGCTACCACAAAACCAAGGATCACCATGGTCTCGGGTATGGCGACGAGGATGATGATCGTTCCGCTCAGCTCAGGTTTTTCTGCCAGTGCCCCGGCTCCTGCAGCACCGATCTTTGACTGGGCCCAGGCAGTCGCAAGCGCCGGCAGACCGATCGCTAGGGCCGCTGCTAAAGCTATTAGTGCTTTATCCATCTCACTCCCCCTTTCGCTTCTATTTTTTTAACGGTTCAAACTGTTTTCCGCCGTGCACAATGAACTTGCTGAAGAATTCAACGTAATGGAGCCTCAGAGAATGGATCGTCGGGGAAAAGACCCCGAGCAGTATGTTCAACAGATGAAGCAGCCCGCCCACGACAATACCGGTGACAATATCCCCGGTCATCCCGCCAAGCGTATTTGCGACGAAGGCGAGCAGGACCGAGGTAAGACCTATCGCCATAATTCTCACGTAGGAGATTATATTGCCGATGCTTTTAAGAAGCTCAAGCGGCGCCAGGAGCCCTCCGGTAAAAAAAAGCAGCGGGGTCATAAAAAGAACTGCAATGATGACCGGGCGTGCCAGTTCAGAGGGGAGCAGTCCGGACAAGGACGCCACAAGCGCCATGACACAGAAGATGACGATCAGGCTGATGATCCGGTAAAGGGCCTCTTTCCTTTCCCTCTTCCGAAATGCGCTGACCGCACCGAGGACCATGCCGAGGAAGACATGGGCACCACCAACGGCAACGGCGAAGCCGAGCATGGGGACGATCGCGGTCCGCCTCTCTATGCAGAGAGGTTTCAGGCCGAAAAGCCTTTGCGGGAGATCACCAAAGAACTCGCCGAACAGGATACCGAAGAATATGGTGTAAAAAGAGGAGACCGCGAGGATCCTGCCTGCGTCAGCCACGGCCTTTCTCTTTTTGAACCGCCTCATCAGGAAGGCAGCGAGCATGCCGAGAACCAGCCCGTATCCGGCATCGCCCAGTATCATCCCGAAAAAAAGCGGGAAGAATATACCGATAAAAGGCGTCGGATCATACGACGTATAGGCAGGCAGGGGCAAAAGACCGGTAAAAAGCTCAAAGGGCCTGAAATAGGCCTGATTTTTCAAAACGATCGGTACCCGGTCAAGGTCCTCTTCCTTTATCTCCTTTTCTTCGATCACCACGGTGCTGCCGAATGCTCCGTCAAGGCTGGTCCTGAGCCTGTCGAGATCCTTTGAGGGCAGCCAGCCATGTATGAAAAAACACATCCTCGACTCGAAGGCTGAGGCCGTGGCCGTAATAAGGGCCAGCCTGTCCGTGACCCACTGCCGCACCCGCTCATAGATCGGCATCCACTGTGCTGAGAGGCGCTCAAGATCTGAAAGGATCCTTCCGATCTCCCCGGAGATTAGCTCCAGACGCCTGCCGACGCCGACGATTTTTTCCGGAAAGCTCAATCCGGCAAAGGCAGCAGGGAAGCTCAGTTCAGGAAGCTGCTCCTCGCTCAGCGACCTTTTCAGCTTTTCAGACACAGCTTTCTCAACCGTTATCAGGCCGACGAGGGTCCCGTCATCGGCCTTTTTAGTCAGAAGTTCGAACTTCCAGTCTGTGATGCGGGAGATCGCGTCCCTCAGGCGCTCTACCATGTCAGGCTCCCGTATGGTCAGACCAATGAAATCAAGATCAGGGGCATCGGACGCGTTTGCCAGGATTGAGGACATGGAATCAAGGAACAGCTTATGCCGACTGAGATCTGCCTGTTCCTTCTGCAGCTCCTCCAGCCTGAGGCGCAGGTCCTTGGCCAAGGCTATATGCCTGTCGGCTGCCTTATCGATGGCATCGAGGACAGAACGCGGTTCGATATAGCTCGTCCGCGTCCTTGTCCCCGGCAGCAGACTGTCGAGTTCATCTATCTTCAGCAGAATTTCCTCCAGGAACAGTTTTTCAAGCGCCGTTCTTTTCGCAGGATAAAAGCTCCGGATATTTTTTTCCTGATCTTTTTCGATGAACCCGACCGCTTCAGCGTCTATCTGGAATATGCCCATTTCCCGAATGACACCGAGCACATCCTGAATCAGCGGCTTCGGACCGACGATCTCGATCTTTGACATCCTGACTATCATGCCTTCATTCCATAAGGATCAGTCCGATCCTTTTCATGACGATCTCTTTCAGGGTGTCATCTCCGATACTGAGGAGTATGGCTGCTCTTTGTTCAGCGGTATCTATGATCTTCCCGGCCTCTGTTATCGCGGCAGCCCTTGAGCTCTCTGAGGACAATCTGACTTCTTCCCTGAGCCGATGCTCTTCTTCCCCGAACTCTGCTTCCGCCTCCTGCCTTTTTCTCTCAAGCCACTCCAGGACTTTCGTCCTTTCGGTATCAAGATATGCCTGTATCTCCTTTTCAGCAGAGAGTACTCTTGCCAGAAGATCATCTTCCATAGCCCCATTCTATCAGATGCCGGGTCATATGTTAACCGTAAAATAACCGCGATAATTGCAATAAGGTCCATTTGGTGATATGTATAAATCAGCAGGTATGGCCCTGCGACGCAAATTCAGTGATCAGGGAGGTCTAAACGTGTACGGGAACTCTCATACGAAAAGATACGGTAAAAACATATATCACGCTCTTTTGTTCCTGATCTTTATTTGCCTGTCTGCTGCTCTCCTGCTCAGCCCCGGTGTCTCAGAGGCGGCCAGGGTTCCACTGCTTGAAAATGCGGGGGCCTGCCTGGTATGCCACTATTCCAAGGACATGAAGCTGGTCTTCACTGATAAAGATAAAATGCCGGTAACGGTCAGCGAGCGCGACTTTGCGCAGACCGTGCATAGTAAGCTCAACTGCGCAGATTGTCACCAGGGCGCCTCACCTGAAAAACATCCCGGAAAGGCTGTCGCAAGCAGGGCCGCCTTCAGGAAAGAAGCCTCAGGGGTATGCAGGACCTGCCACAGCGACGCTCAGCTGCGCGCAAAGCCCAATCATGCCTATATGATCGACAAGGCTGACGCTCCGCTCTGCACCGAGTGTCACGGCGGTCATAAGGTCCTGAGTATCAGGCAATGGAAGGCCGGGCTGCAGGGCACCGCATACTGCCTTGTCTGTCACCGGCAGAATATCAGTAAGTCCCTCGGTCCTGACGAGAGGCTTTCGCTCAGTATTGATCCGGCTGATCAGGCATCGTCAGTGCATAACAAGCATGCCTGCAGTGACTGTCATACTGAGTATACCAGGGAGATCCACCCGCTTAAGACGTTCTCGAGCCCCCGGGAGCACTCGATAGCTGTTTCAGGCGTCTGCGCAAAATGTCATGAAGAGAAACAGGCGGCTCTCAGGGGCAGCATGCATTATAATCTCTCGTTCCGGGCAGGAGAAGCACTTATCAGCAGGGGCAACCCCAAGGCGCCGGTCTGCACCGACTGTCACGGCTTCCATACCGTGGGTCCGAAAAAGACCTACGAGACGCTCAGCGGCACCCCCTGCCGGAAGTGTCATGAAGGCATATTCGCCATATATGCAAAAAGCGTTCACGGCATGGCAAAAGCACGGGGGGAGCACCAGGCACCCCTCTGCGCATCCTGCCACTTCGCCCACGAGGTCAATTTCACCGCAATGAGCGATAAGATAAAAGGGGCCTGCCTGGGATGCCACAAGGGGGTGGAAGAACTCCATAAGAAATGGCTCCCGAACACGGAGCTGCATCTGAGTGCCATTGCCTGCGCCTCCTGCCATGCACCTTCATCCGAAAAAGGCATCTACCTTCAGTTCGTCGATCAGCGGACAGGAAAGTCTCTTCCTCAGGAGCAGATCCTGCAGTTGCTGGGGACAACGAGCCCGGAGTTATCAGAACGGCTGGACACCCACGGACAGGGACTGAGCTCCTATGAGCTTTCGTATATCCTGAAGCAATTGAATAAAAAAGGTGTCGGTTCCCAGGTTGCCTACCTCGGCAAAATGGATGTCGTAAAATACTCAGAGGCGCATCAGCTCTCTCTCAAAAAAAATGCCATCAGGGAATGCGAGACCTGCCACAGCAGTGATTCGAAGTTCCTGAAAAAGGTCACCCTCGCCGTTCTCAGGACCGACGGAAGCATGGACCGGTACCCTGCCCGGCCGGATGTGCTGACCTCCATCTTCTCGACACTTTCGTCAGGACAGTTCTATATGGTCGGCGGTACGAGGATGACCCTCCTGGACTGGGCGGGCATTATCGTCGTCTGCGGCGGGCTCCTCTTCCCTGTTCTGCATATAACCGCACGGGTCCTTACTGCGCCGCTCAGAAGAGCGGGAAGATCTGAAGATCCTGCAAAGGGGGACAAATCATGAAAAAGATATTCCTGCAGCCGCTGACCGTGAGAATATGGCACTGGATAAACGCGCTATGTTTCTTTGCCCTTATCGTCACCGGACTGCAGCTGCGCTACCAGGAGCTCCCTAATATTACATCGTTCAGAACAGCGGTTGATATACATAACCTGTTCGGCCTGATCATGACGCTCGATTTCTTCCTCTGGCTTGCCTTTTATATCTTCACCGGAAAGATCAGGCTCTATATCCCTCTTGACCTGAAGAAATTCTTTACCGGTGCCTTCGCTCAGGCGCTCTACTACGGGTACGGAATCTTCCTCGGGAAAAAGAACCCACACCACGCCACCCCGGATGATAAGTTCAACCCCCTTCAGCAGTCGGCCTATTTCATGGTCATGCTGCTCCTGATGCCTCTGCAGATCATTACCGGTCTGTTCCTGTGGGACATCAAGAGGTTCGCATACTGGATCGGGCTGCTCGGCGGCCTCAAGGTCGTCGACATCACCCATGTTGCCGTCTTCTTCTTCCTGACGGCCTTTCTCTTTGTGCATGTCTATCTGACGACGCTCGGCAGGACACCCTGGGAGCATATCAAGGCAATGTTTACCGGTTATGAGGAAATGGAAGAGAACGGGAAGTAAGAGCGGGACCAAGACTGCACTGCTTCGGGACCTTCCTGTCAGGGGCTGCCGGTCTCGGCCTGGATCTCCTTTTCGACATCCTCGATGATGGTTGAAATGACCTTCAGTGCCTCAAGGGCAGGCTCCTGGTCCACCTTCTGAAGAGCAAAGCCGGCATGCACCAGCACGTAGTCGCCTATGCCGACCTCTTCGGGCATCAGCATGAGATTGATCTCACGCCGTGCACCATAGACATCCACGACCGCCCTGAGGTCGTCGATCTGCACTATCCTGGATGGAATTGCAAGGCACATGGTGTATTATACCCTACATCTTTCCCCAGATGCTCTCGGCAGCGTCTGCTGTCTGCACCCGGGGCAGGACCTCAGCCCCAAGACCTCTGAGCTCCTCGATGACAACCTCTATCAGCCGGTTGAACGCAGCGCTCACCTCGTCAGAAAAGCCGATGCCCATCTTTATGGTCTTTGGTTCGATGCCGTACATGACAAGTTCCTTCGGGACCTCGTCGGTCAGGGTTGCCGCAGCCAGGAGGTCAGAAATGCCGATCTGGTGCGGGGAGATCCTTGTTCTGAACTTGGCGTGAACATCCTCTCCCTCGACCTTCAGCACGGTGCCGGGCTTCGTATCCGCCTTGATGGCATCAATGATGATCAGATAATCCTTGCCGGTGAAATATGAGATCAGTTCAATGCCCGACGTGCCTCCGTCAAGCAGTTCAACGTTCTCAGGGAAAACGTACCGGGCCTCCAGCTCTTCGATCGCACGCACGCCGATGCCCTCGTCCATCATCAGGATGCTGCCTACACCAAGCACTAAGATCTTCAATCTCTCACCTCACATAAAAGAAAGACCCCGCGCCCCATGGAAGAGCGAGGGGTCTTCTCATCGTAGCTGCCGTTAAACCGCTTTGACCTTCACGATCTCGTTCTGGTTCTTGTCGAACACATGTATGGCACAGGCCAGGCACGGATCGAACGAATGGATGGTCCTGAGCACCTCAAGAGGCTTCTCGGGGTCTTTCACCGGAGTCCCCAGGAGCGCGGCCTCATAGGGGCCGAGGGCGTCCTGAGAGTTCCTCGGCCCTGCATTCCAGGTCGAGGGAACAACGGCCTGATAGTTCTTGATCTTGCCGTCCTTGATCACGATCCAGTGAGACAATATGCCGCGCGGGGCCTCATGGAACCCGAAGCCTCTCTGTTCGCCGCTCGGGAACGTCGGCTGGTTGAAGGTCTTGAAATCGCCCTTGCCGATATTTTCTATCAGGGCATTCCACTGTCCCTTCAGCGTGTCGCAGAGGACCGCTGCACGGATCGAGCGGGCCCCAATCCGGCCGATCGTCGAGTGAAGCGCCGGTATGCCTACCTTGGTGCCGGCAAGAGCGCTGATGGTATCGAGCATCTTGGTGGCGTATCTCTTGGTCGGTTCGTGCCCGGCTGCAAACATGCAGAGGACATTGGCAAGAGGGCCGACCTGGGCGGGCTTGCCCTTGAAGGTCGGTGACTTGACCCAGGAGTACTTACCCTTTTCCTGGAAATCGGTATATTTCGGTATCGTATCCTCTTCATAGGGATGCCGGTCCCAGTCGCCGTCGTACCAGGAATGCTTGATGCTTTCCTTGACATTGTCCTTGAAGAAGGCGTCCTGATAGCTCTTGATCGGCTGGAACTTGCCGACATCGCCGTCAGGGATATAGCCGCCCGGCAGCGCAAAGGTCGTCCCCTTGGTGTCCATCGGCATGTCCGGGGCAGACAGGTAATTGGTGACACCCTTGCCATGGCCGGTCCAGTCGGCATAAAAGGCGGCAACTGCCGCGGTATCGACCATGAGGACATTTTCGACAAAGTCAGTGGCCTTGTCGATGAGGGTCTTGATGTAATAGAGCCTCTCCATATTCAATGTTGTCTGGCTGTCGAGGTTGATCGCATTGGCCACACCGCCGACAGCGACGTTCTGAATATGCGGCGTCTTCGATCCGAGTATGGCGACGACCTTGTTGATCTCGCGCTGCTGCTCCAGGGCCTGGAGATAATGATGCGCAGCCAGCAGGTTGACCTCAGGCGCAAGCTTCATCGCCGGATGTCCCCAGTAGCCGCTTCCATAGATGCCGAGCTGGCCTGAGCCGACAAAGGTCTTCAGCCTCTCCTGAGAGGCCTTGACCGCATCATAACTGTTGCCCTGCCATGAAGAAAGCTTCTGGCCGAGATTTGCGGTGGCCCGAGGGTCGGCCTTCAGTGAAGAAACGATATCAACCCAGTCCAGGGCTCCCAGGTGATAAAAATGCACGATATGGTCATGCGTGGCATGTGCCCCCATCATCAGGTTCCTGATATACTGTGCGTTCAGCGGGATCTCCATGTTGAGCGCATTTTCTACCGTACGCACTGAAGCCAGTGCGTGGACGGTCGTTCAGACCCCGCAGAATCGCTGGGTGAAGATCCAGGCATCCCGGGGGTCGCGGCCCTTCAGGATCGTCTCGATGCCGCGCCACATCTGGCCGGATGACCAGGCATTGGTGACCTTGCCACCCTCAACCTCACAGTCTATCCTGAGATGCCCCTCTATCCTGGTGATCGGATCAATCGTAATTCTTGCCATTCTGTTATCCTCCTATCATTTATGCGTGCCGTACACTGGGGAGTACGGGCATCTTTTTTACGAATATCATGTACGCCATGATCTCGACCGATATGACCCCAAGGGTGATCATTATCTCGGAGAAGGACGGGAAATACTGCCAGCCCGGCCCGGGATCGAACCCTATAAGGAAAGCGTTGAAGCGATAGACGGCGCCTGCCAGCAGCATGAGGGCCGAAGCGATAAAGAGCTGGCGGGTCTTCACCCTGTTTTGCGGTGAGGCCAGGATGATCGCCGGGATGATGTAAAGGATATTTTCGATGATGAACATGACAGATTTCAGGTCAAAGGCAAAGGCCAGACCCAATTTCCCCCGGACAATAAGATCGCCGAAACGGACGACCATATAGATGCCGATCAATACCGGTATGAGACCTGCAACCTTTGAGAGTATCGGCGTCTCGATCTCCCGCCTGAATCCGACGGAGGAGACGATCGACTCAAATATGACAATCGAATATCCCATGGTTATAGCTGATATGAGGAAAAGCAGGGGGATGAAACCGGTCTGCCATAAAGGCGAGACCTTTTTGCCGGCGATGAGCATGAGGGACCCGAGCGAGGACTGATGCATGGTCGGGAGCAGGACCCCAATGGCAATGAATATGAACATCACCCTGTTGAGCGTGTTCCTGAGCCCTTTTGCATCGATCCATTCCGCAAACACCGGAGAATACTCGATCCAGAGGACAAAGATATAGAGCGAGATACAGAACGCCACCTCGAACATCACGGAATTCAACTGTGAATACCAGGGCAGAAACAGGTTATAGGCCTGCCAGTACCTGCCGATATCGACGAAGATCGAGGCGCCAGCCAGGGTATACCCGAAGGCGCTGGCAAGAAGCGCCGGCCTGACGAGGGCGTGATATTCACCCTTATTGAAAATATAGACCAGCAGCGCCATTGAATACCCGCCGCAGGCGATAGCGGTACCGACCACGACGTCATACGCTATCCATATTCCCCAGGGATAACCGTCACTGAGGTTGGAGACCGCACCGATGCCGAAAATATACCTCTTGATGATCAGGATCCCGGCAATGGCAACAAAGAAGGCACAGACTAAGAACGGTTTCGTAAAGATCTTACCGCCTATTGGTTTAGCTTCAGTCATATCCTCTCCTTACCTATTCGTCTTTCTTATTAGTGCTTTTATAGGCAGCGAACAGGAGTCCTGCAAGCAGAACGCCCGGTCCGATCATGCCTTTATAGATGGTATGCTGAATATTTTCTGAAAACGCAGCATCCGATGTTTCATCGAGATCGGGCATGCCGAGCTTCGTAAAGGGAACCCCTGCGAGCATCAGGTACTGGGTGCCGCCGCCCTCTTTTTCTCCATAGATGCGGCCCTGATACTTCGCCACCGGCCGGTATGACGTCTCGCGGGACCTGACATGTGCCACCGGGTATTTATAATACTCCCCTGGCTGGAGCGCCAGCCTCTTTTTCGCCTCTGCAAGCAGATCGTTCACATTGCCGAAGACCGACGCCCCGGTCGGGCAGAACTCGCAGCAGGCTGAGAACTTGTCCTCCTTGTAGCGGTGATCGCAGAGCTGACATTTGCGTATCTGCGGGAAGGCCTTATCGAACTCGAACTTCGGAATGTTATAGGGACAGGCAAGCTGGCAGTAACGGCAGCCGATGCAGGCGTCCTTGTTATAGGAAACCACACCGCTTTTGGGGTCTTTTTTCAGGGCAGTGACCGGGCAGGCAGATACACAGGCCGGGTCCACACAATGCATGCAATGTCTTTTGATGAAGGAATAACCGTCAACCTCACTGTCCTTGGTGATGCCCGTACCGTTTGCGTAGAGCTTGATGATATTGAGCGTCTTCCCCGAGAGATCGACAGGATCGTCCCAGAGCATATCCTTTGAGGAATGCTCGACCGGCATCTTGTTATGCTCCTTGCAGGCGCTCTGGCAGACCTTGCAGCCGATGCAGACGGTGGCATCATAGAGTATGCCCACTGCGTCAGGGGAAAGCTTCCTGGCTTCCCTCGCATCGGCAGACGTGCCGCTGGCAAGAAGCAGGCTGCTGCCGGCAGCTACTTTAAGAAAATTTCTCCTGTTCATGTCCATGGCCTATTTCTCCTTGGATCCGGATTTCCCCTGCTCTTCATCTTCCTTCCCCAATTTTTTGGCAGTTACCGCGGCGGCACCAAGCGCCGCACCGGCCAGGCCGGCTGCAACGCCAACCGCGGCAATGGTGGTGCCATGCCCTCTCTTTTCGTCAACGTGCGGGAACATGCCCGGAGGAGTTATATACTTCGGCCGTGCCGGGGAATGGAGCGGCAGGGTAAAACCGACGCCCTTTTCAGTGCAGCCGAAACAGGGATGGCCGGTCCCGACCGGCCAGGCACCGGCCCCGACGTCATTAAAGAGCTGTACCGGACAGTTTGCAAAGGTCTCGGGACCCTTGCAGCCTAACTTGTAAAGGCAGTAGCCCTTTCTATGGCCGTCATCTCCGAACTGAAGTGCGAACCTGCCTGCATCAAAGTGCGGCCTGCGCTCACAATTCTCGTGGATGATCCTTCCGTATGCGAACTTTGGCCTGGCCTGATCGTCAAGCTCAGGGAGCTTCTTGAACGTAAGGAAGTAGAGCACTGTCGAGAGGAAGTTATACGGGTTCGGGGGACAGCCCGGAATATTGACGACCGGCGTCTTGATCCCCTTGCTCTTTAAGACTTCATGGGCAGCAGTCGCTCCGGTTGGATTAGGGTCTGCCGAGGGTATCCCGCCCCAGGAAGAACAGGAACCTATTGCGATGACCGCTGCCGCCTGGGAGGCCATCTCCTCAAGAAGCGACATGACCGTTTTGCCGCCTATCTTGCAATAGATGCCGTTGTCTTTTACCGGGATCGAGCCGTCCACGACAAGGATGTATTTCCCCTTGTTCTCATTCATGGATTTTACACGCCATTCCTCTGCCTGTTTGCCGGAGCCGACGAGGAGGGTCTCGTGATATTCGAGAGAGATAAGTTCCAGGATGAGCTTCTCAAGGGTAGGATGGTTCGTTCTGAGGAGGGACTCGGTGCAGCCGGTACACTCCTGAGCGGAGAGCCAGAGCACAGGCGGCCGTTTTTGTGTTGCGACTGCTTCGGCGATCTGCTCCCCCATGCCCAGAGGCAGCCCCATGACCGCTGCCATCGCACTGCAGAACTTTAGAAAATCCCTGCGGGACAACCCTGAAATGATACTGGCCTCTGTGGCTTCATCAACCTTCATACATACCTCCCGTTTAAGTTAGACAATTGATATAACCTGGTAAATTCAATAGTAATATATGAGACAAAACTTAAAATGTCAAGAGTAATCTTATAGACCTATAACTACAATTTATAGGTAATATCAGGTCATGGCCGCGCCCCGAAATCATTTTTTTCTGATCTGCTTCAAAACAGGAGCGATACCACCCGGAAAAGATGTGTCAGCCCCTGCCCTGCCGAATCTGCGGGCATTGTAATGTTCGAGGAATTTCGACAGACCCTCATGAAAAGGGAATGTTTGCGCTTGCGCGGAAAGTTCGCCTGAGGTCGTTGACCGCGTAACGGTCAGGCCTCTTGCAGAAAGTGCCTTTCGCACCCTGACATATGACGCGGTCAGGGCGCTGACCCTCCCCGCCCTCCTCCGGATCAGGACAAGGCAGACAAAAACAAGCGTGATAACGATGATGAGCAGGGCCGCATAATAAAGACCGGCCGCTATCGAGGGGATCTTCACCGCCGGAAAATGGTAACTGAGCTTGAGTAATCCCGTCCTGAGTCCGCCGAAAAGGGCCTTCTGGTCAGCAGGGCTGAATCCGACAACATGCCGTGCCCAGTACATGGCGACCGAGTCCCAGAAAAGAAGTACGTTCCCCGAGCGCTCCAGGACCACGGCAGGGGTCGGATCATAACGCCTCCAGTTCCCGTCTATCAGGGCCTCGACCCATGAATGGGCGTTGCTTCTGCGCACGATGATATAGTCGCCGTAGCTGTTGCGGTCTCCCCCGAGAAAACCGGTCACGACCCGGGCATGGATGCCGAGGCTCCGCAGCATCAGGACCATGGCGGTCGCATAATGCTCGCAATACCCTTTCTTCGTCCTGAAGAGAAAGTCCTCGACCGGGCTCACCCCTCTTGCAGGCGCATCAATGGTCAATGAATAGAGATACCCCCTCTTGAGATGTTCCTCGAGCGCCTTTGCCTTCAGCTCGTTTCCCCTGACATTGCGGACCAGGGCTGCCGCAAGTCCTGCGATCCTCTGATTACCCGCAGGGAGCTGCAGATAACGGTCCCGGGCCTCTCCGGGCAATCTGTCTGCCAGCAGGCTGTTGACCGTATACCTGACCCGGCGGGAGGTCTTGCCCGGCATGGAAGGGTCTCCCGCCGAATCAGCAAGCAGAAAAAAGGAGTCTGCCTTTATGCCCCTGATCTCGGACAGACCAAAGAGGATCTCCGAATCCATCGGCTCAAGGGTTATCAACTGCTCCACGGTCTGTTCAGCCTGATAGGGAGCGATAAGAAATTCGCCGGCCTGTTTCCTGATGCGGGAACGCGGCAGTTCATTCTTCCACGTAATTCCGTCGAAATGATCAAGCGTATGCCCCCTCCAGTAAAAAGGACCCGGGATATCTTTTTCCATTTCGACGCGCATGACGACCGCAGGGTCGAGCGTTATGCTCCCGAGGGAGGCAAAATCCACCTGCTCCGAAAACCCGGTCGTATGGATATTTTTCAGATGGCTTTTGCCGAGGAAGCGGTATGGTGTTCTCGGAAGCAGGACAAAGAAGAGGCAGGTCATAAGCAAGGTCAGGCCGGAGATCAGATAGACCGGTTTCCTCATCAGCCCTGCCTCACGATCTCCTTCCTTTAAGAAATGGGACAGGACCATCGCCGCGACGAGGACCATAAGGAAAACGACAAATACCCCACCGAAGACAAGGGAACTCGTCAGCTCAGAGGCGATGATAAGCTGGAGGAGTGAGACAAAATAGACCTGCAGGTTGTCCCAGGGCTCTTTCAGGTCAAAGCTCTTGAGCGCCTGGAATGCGATCGTCAGGTGGGCGACCGCAATAAAGACATCACCGGTTATCACGGTCGCATCGACGAGGAATATGATCAGCTCTATGATCGAAAGGAGCCCTATGACATACACCGGTGCCGGTTGCCTTCCCAGGAAAAAGCGGTAGTATCCGGGGATGAGGGCGACCGCCCCCGAGGACATCATCAGGCTGATCTCCCCGGTCAGAAGAAGACCCGCGCAGCCGGTCAGGGCCAGGAGCGCTGTCAGCAGTTTATACAGAGTCGGCATATATGCACCGGCCAGGGGCAGCGAACTGCCCTCCCCTGCAGGCGGCCTCCGATTTTGCGACAACAATGAACGCGCCCTCCTCATCGGGAATGATCAGATCCTTCCTCCCCGCGTCCTCCTGCAGCAGGGCAAGCATATCCAGTATCTGCAGAAGGTGCTCATCTCCTGACCCGAACGGGACCACCGCATCAGCGGTAACGACCCGCACCGTATTGCCGCCGGCAATGAGGTCCCGGGCCAGGGTTGCTGCGATCGAGACTGCCTTCTCAAAATCCCCGGGTATAGTGGAGGAGGCATTGTCAAGGATGATCGTCATGCGGCAGCTCTCCTGCTCGGCATATTCCTTGACCATGAGCTCTGAAAGCCTGGCTGAGGCCTTCCAGTGCACACGCCTGAGGTCATCACCGTACCTGAAGGCGCGGATATGCAGGATATCATCACCGGTTCCGCCGGCATGCGGACTGCCTTCTCCCGCTGCAGATGAAGCAGGACCCTGCATCTGCAGGTCATACCAGGCAGGATATACAATAAGGTCCTTCCTCAGGGTGATCGTTCTGCGGGCATAGAACAGGATGAACGGGAAGCTGCTTTCAGCGGTCAGAACAACGTCAGGACACAGACCTCTCCTGCTGAACACCACACTGCCCGTCCGCTCGGATGCTCCGGCTGCCGGGATAAGGGGAACCGAGAAAGGAAGGGGCAGGAACGGGGCGGCAATATGGACCGAGAAGGCAGGGATGCAGCGCTTACGGTTTCTGACGGTTATGGAGGCATATGCCTCCGCACCGGCGATCACCAGCCTGTCAAAGACGATATCCGCTGCGATACGGCTGAGCATAACTGCCGGTACCGTAAAAGAGAGGAGGAGAATGGAGAGCATCATCGAGAGGATCAGATAGATGAGGTTATTGCCGGTGTTATAGGCGGCAACCGCGATAAGCGCCGTCGCCAGCAGGAACCGCCTCCCTTCCCTCGTCGTTCTCACCGGGGTCACATCGGGACGGGGATCTTCTCCAGCATCTCCCTCACCAGCATCTCGGCATCGGCAAGATACTTGCGCGTTTTCAGGATAATGCGGTGGGCAAGGACGAGCGGCGCGAGCTGCTTGACGTCGTCGGGCAGGATAAAATCCCTGCCTTCGCAGAAGGCATGGGCCTTTACCGCCTTCAGAAAGAACTGCGCGCTGCGGGTGCTGGCCCCAAGACGGATGGCCGGATGGTCCCGGGTGGCGGCAACGATCTTCATCAGGTAATCGACCACACTGTCCTCGCAGAATACCGAATCCACCTCCCTCTGCATCCCGACGATCTCCTGCCGCGACAGGACCGGCTGAAGGTCCTCCAGCAGGGAAAAACTGTCCTGCATAAGGACGGCCTGCTTCTCATACTCGGGGGTCGGGTACCCGATGGTCAAATGAAGCATGAACCGGTCGAGCTGGCTTTCCGGGAGCGGGAACGTGCCCTGGTACTCGATAGGGTTCTGGGTCGCAATGACCATGAAGGGGTCAGGCAGTAGCAGGGTGTTCTTTTCGATCGAGACCTTCTTTTCATTCATTGCCTCCAGAAGCGCAGACTGCGTTTTGGGATTCGTGCGGTTGATCTCGTCCGCCAGCACGATATTCGAAAATATCGGGCCCTCCCTGAACTCAAAGCTCCTGGTCTCCTGATTGAACATGGTGATGCCGAGGATATCCGACGGCAGCAGGTCGCTCGTGAACTGGATCCTCCGGAAGGAGCAGTCAATAGACTTTGCCAGGGCAAAGGCAAGGGTCGTTTTTCCGACACCCGGGATGTCCTCTATCAGGAGATGTCCGCGGGCCAGCAGGGTGACGACGGCCATTTTGATCGTGGCGGACTTGCCCTGCAGGACGGTCTCCATCTGTCTTTGCAATTGCTTTAATGACTGATTTATCATAGTATCATTCATAGTTCTATTATACACATTGCCGGAGGTGCAAATTTGTGAAAAAGCCGTGGGCGGGCCGGTTCAGGAACAGGACAGCTGCCTCAACAGAGGCATTTACCGAATCGATCTCCTTTGATAAAAGGCTCTGGAGGCACGACATTCAGGGCAGCATCGCGCACGCCCGCATGCTCGGCAAGCAGAAGATCATCCCCTCCGCAGATGCGCAGGCGATCGTCCGGGGGCTTACCGGGATCGCCGCAGAGATAGAGGCCGGACGCTTCAGGTTCAAAGCCGAATATGAAGATATCCATATGAACATCGAGGCCGCCCTGACCGACAGGATCGGGACCGCCGGCAAGAAGCTTCATACCGCCCGCTCCAGAAATGACCAGGTGGCCCTTGACCTCAGGCTGTTCCTGAAGGAAGAGACATCCACGATCATCTCCCTCATCAAAGAGCTCCAGAAACTCTTCATCAGGCTGGCCGAAGACCATAGCGGCGTTCTTATGCCCGGGTATACGCACCTGCAGCGGGCACAGCCGGTGCTGCTTTCCCATCACCTGATGGCCTACAACGAGATGCTCCAGAGGGACCGGGAGCGTTTTTCGGACTGCCTGAAACGCATTGACGTCATGCCGCTCGGCTCCTGTGCCCTGGCCGGCACCTCTTTCCCGATCGACCGGGAATATGTCGCCAAACAGCTCGGGTTTTCGGCCATATCCGGCAACAGCATCGATGCTGTCTCGGACAGGGACTTTGCCGCCGAGTTCCTCTCGGTCTCGGCAGTCCTGATGATGCATCTCTCCCGTCTGGCCGAAGAGCTTATACTGTGGTCAACGGAGGAGTTCCGTTTTATCGAGATATCGGACAGGTTCACGACCGGCTCGAGCATCATGCCCCAGAAAAAGAACCCTGATGTCGCCGAACTTCTGCGGGGGAAGACCGGCAGGACCTATGGAAACCTGCTGACCCTGCTGACCCTGCTCAAGGGCCTCCCGCTTGCCTACAACCGCGACATGCAGGAAGACAAACTGCCGGTCTTTGACACGGTCGATACGGTCAAGTCCTGCGTCGGCATCCTCTGCGAGATGCTGCCTGAGGTCACTTTTAACCGCTCCCGGATGGGCACGACCGCCGGCGAGGGATTTTCGACGGCAACCGACCTGGCCGAGTATCTCGCAAAAAAAGGCATGCCCTTCAGGGAGGCCCATGAGGTCACCGGGAAGGTCGTCCGCTATTGCATCGACAGGAAGACCGTGATCAGCGCAGTTGACCTCAAGACCCTGCAGTCCTTCTCGAACCTGATCTCCGCTGACATCTTTAAGGTGGTCGACCCGGCCGATTCGGTGAAGATGCGCCGATCGTTCGGCGGCACATCACCGGCCGAGGTATCCCGGCAGATCAGACGCTATAAAAAACTGCTCACATGAACGCATGACGGCACGCCGAATGAACAGGACATCCCGCCGGACGATGATCCGTGTTATGATATGCCTGGCCGTCCTGGCAATTGCCGCCGGCTGCGGAAAAAAAGGGCCGCCTACCCTGAGTTCATTTGAAAAGCCCCAAGCCCCCTCTCAGCTGACAGCTGTCCACCGCGATAACGAGATGAAGCTTTTCTGGAATTTTCCGAAGGACAAAGAGATCGTCATACATAATTTTATCCTGCTGAGGTCCTCGGGTCAGGAATTCAGAAAAATAGCAGAGCCCGCCAGGGAAAGCCGTTCCTTCTCCGACAGGGACTTCAGCCCGGGTCAGGGCTACCAGTATAAGATCGCCGCACAAAATCATAAAGGGGTCTTCAGCAGCGACTCAAACATCATCGCGGTGACGCCGGGGCATGTCCCGGAGCCGCCCGACAATCTCCTGTTCAGGGTCGGGCCAAACAGCCTTGATCTTCAATGGAGGGGGCCGGCCGGCGGTCTCTATAACGTATACAAGTCCCGTGAAAAAGGCGTCTATGGCCTGCAGCCGCTCAACAAGACACCCCTGAGCAGCCTCTTCTTCAGCGACGCGCTGGACCTCGGGAAAACGGTCTACTACACGATCAGAAGCCTCACGGACAGCAGCATTAGAGATGAAAGCCTGCCGTCTTCCGAGATCACGGTCGATCCGCATGGTTTCATGCCCTCACCCCCTGCGGGGCTCCGCGCTGTCCTCTCCTCTGACCGGACCTATCTTTTCTGGGATGAGCCCGCAGAGAGATGGGTCACCGGGTTTCGGATATATAGACGCCTGGACGGTGAGGACTACCGGCTTATAGCCGAGACCCAGATCCCGGCCTTCATCGATCATGGTTCCTCCGCAAGAAAAAGAGATTACCGCATCCATGCAGTCGGCCCGTTCAGCGAAGGCACTGGCGCTGAACTTACCGGGATAGCTCCCGTCGGGGACAATGACCAAAAACCGTAACACCGCTCTAACCACTTCCGGGAAACTGCTTGAGAAGCGGACCGCTGAACTGAAAACAGCCACCCGGAAACTTGCGCAGGAGATAAAAGATAAAAAAAGAGTTGAGGAAGAGCTCAAAGAGCACCGGGACTTCCTTGACCAGATAGTGAAAGAGCGGACCGCTGAACTCAGAAAGGTCAATAAAGAGCTCAGGGCAGAGATCATGCGGCGCATCCAGATGGAGAAGGAACTGGTCGAAAGCCAGCGTTTTGTGAACCGCATCACGGACGCGACCCCGAACCTGCTCTATATTTACGACGTCATCACGAACCGCAACATTTATGTCAATCCCCGTATCACCCACATCCTCGGTTATTCCTTTGAACAGATCCGCAACATGGGCAGTTCGCTGTTCCAGGCAGTACTACACCCTGACGATGCCGGCGTCTTTCAGTCCCTGAAACAGAACCTTGCACTGGTCAGGGAGAAGGACATCATCGAAAAGGAATACCGCATGAAAAATGTCCAGGGGGAATGGAGATGGTTTTCGAGCAGGATCGTCATATTCAGGAAGACCGCTTCCGGGCAGCCGCACCTCATCCTCGGGGTCGCCCAGGATATCACCGAGCGGCGGAAGACCGAGGAAGAACTCAACAGTTCCCGCGAACAGCTCAGGGGACTGCTGGCGCACCATCAGTCCGTCAGGGAGGAGGAGCGGACCCGGATCTCCCGCGAGATCCATGACGAACTCGGCCAGTCGCTGACAGCGCTTAAGATAGATCTCTCCTGGCTCATGAAGCGGCTTAACCGGCAGCAGTCCCTTCTGCGTGAGAAGGCCCGGGGCATGTCTGCCCTCATCGACCTGAACATTCAGACCGTCAAGCGGATAGCAGCCGAACTGCGGCCGGGCCTGCTGGATGACCTGGGTCTGACAGCAGCCCTCGAATGGCAGGCAGAGGAGTTCCAGGAAAGGAGCGGCATTGCCTGCCAGCTGCTGATCGAGCCTGAGGACCTGGACATCGGGAGGGATATCTCTACGGCCGTCTTCCGCATCTTTCAGGAGACCCTCACCAATGTCGTCCGCCACGCAAAGGCCAGCAGGGTCAGAGTGACCCTCACCAAAAGGCCTGCCGAGCTGATCCTCAACGTGAGCGATAACGGGAAAGGGATAACCAGACATCAGGCGATGAGCCCCGCCTCGATCGGGCTGACCGGCATGAAGGAGAGGGTCAATTTCCTCGGCGGGACCCTGAGCATAAACGGCATACGCCACAAGGGGACGACCGTTCGGGTCCTGATCCCGCTTCCGCTGAACGCTGGCGGTCCTGCGGAGAGCCGGGAATGAAAATCGGTCTGTTTGCTGATATACTGTACCTGTGATACGCATACTCATCGCTGATGACCACCGGATATTGAGGGAAGGGCTCAAGCAGATCCTTGCGGAGACATCGGATATGTCGGTGGTTGCCGAGGCCAACAACGGGCAGGAGGTCCTCACGAGGCTCCGCGATCAGGCCGTCGATGTTGTGCTGCTTGACATATCCATGCCGGGCACGAGCGGCCTCGATGTGCTCAAGCAGCTCCGCAGCGACCACCCCCACCTGGCCATACTGATACTCAGCATGTACTCTGAAGAGCAGTATGCGATACGGGCCCTCCGGGCCGGTGCGGCAGGATACCTGACGAAGGACAGCGCACCTGACGAGCTGATCGGCGCCATACGGAAGATATCGCAGGGCAAGAAATATGTGAGCGCCTCCCTGGCCGAAAAACTGGCCGTCTACCTGGAGAGCGGCGAGGACATCCCCCTTCATCAGACCTTATCAGACCGCGAATATCAGGTCATGTGCCTTATCGCCTCAGGAAAGTCGGTCACCGAGATTGCCGCAGAGATCCACCTGAGCGTCAAGACCATCAGCACATACCGATCGCGGATCCTCGATAAAATGCGGCTGAAAAGCAATGCCGCCCTTACCCATTACGTTATCCAGAACCAACTACTTGAATGAAATCAGACCGATTTGGTATAGTCTAAAGAGTCACGTTCTGAATTTCCCGGGAAAGATATACCATGAAAGATACGATAAAAAAAGAGTTCAAGGAAAGCATCGCGGTCAAGGAGGCCTTTCTTCAGGGCCATCTGGATATGATCGTCGAGGTCGCCCGCACCATAGCCGCCACCTTTAATGACGGCGGTAAGGTCATACTCTTCGGCAATGGCGGAAGTTCGTGCGACGCCTCACACCTTGCCGGCGAGTTCGTCAACAGGTTCAAGAGGGAACGGCCCGGACTTCCGGCCATTGCGCTGAATACCGACACTGCGGTCATAACGTCCATCGCAAATGATTATGATTTTTCGGAGATCTTTGCGCGTCAGCTTAAGGCCCTTGCCGCTGAAAATGACCTGGTGATCGCCATCACGACAAGCGGACAGTCACCGAATGTCCTGAAGGCCCTCGATGTTTCGCGAAAAAAGAAGCTCAAAACGGTCCTCCTGACAGGCTCAAAAGGCGAGAAGCTCTCCTCCAAGGTAAGCTATGCCTTTGTGGTCCCTTCAGATAATACGCCACGGGTACAGGAAACGCATATAACGCTTGGACATGTTCTCTGCCTGATGGTCGAGGACATCCTGTTTGAACAGCCCCGGAAAAAGTAAGCACGAACTCACCATCCTCGGGATCGATCCCGGCAGCATATTTTGCGGTTACGGCGTCATCTCAGGCGACAGGAAGGACGGCCGCTACATAGCCTCCGGCAGGATATCCGCACCAGCCTCCAAACCTCTCCATTACCGGCTCCGGATCGTTTATGAATCCCTGACGGACATCATACGGACTTACGCGCCGACCGATATCGTGGTAGAGGACATATTCTTTGCCAAGAGCGCCAAGGCAGCGCTGCAGCTCGGTCATGCCCGGGGCATGGTCCTCCTTGCCGCGGCCTCGGAGGGCATCGACCTGCATGAATTCAGCGCGCTTCAGGTCAAAAAGGCTGTGGTGGGATATGGACGCGCGGAAAAGAGCCAGGTCCAGGAGATGGTGAAGATGATACTGCATATCAAAGGGGAGCTCTACCCCGACAGCGCCGATGCCCTCGCCCTTGCCCTCTGCTACCTGAATACTATAAAATTCAATAATGCAGTATTATCAGCGAAGAGATAGGTCATGATCGGCTCGCTCCGGGGAAGGGTCATATCCCGAAAGCCCGACAATGTCCTTGTCGAGGTCCAGGGTGTCGGATATGCCGTCCATGTTCCTCTGAATGTCATCCCTGACCTGCCCGGAGAAGGGGATGAGGTCTTTCTGCATATCTACACCCATGTCCGGGAGGACGTCATCCATCTTTTCGGCTTTGCCTCAGAGGATTCCAAAAAGGTCTTCATGACGCTCCTCGGCGTCTCGGGGGTCGGGCCGAAGATGGCCCTGAACATCCTTTCGGGAATATCCCACAATGATTTTCTGCATGCGCTGCAGACCGAAGATATCGATATGCTCTGCAGGATACCCGGCCTGGGGAAAAAGACCGCCGGCAGGCTGATCCTCGAGCTCAGGGAAAAGCTCCCCTCAGGGACCGGCCACCAGGACCGGCTGTTTGACGACACCCTCTCCGCCCTGGTGAACCTGGGGTATAAGCGAAACATGGCTCAGGAATTCCTTGAGCAGTCCTACAAAAAAGGACATAAGGATATAGAAAGCCTGCTCAGGGAGACCCTGAAGCTCCTCACCGGAAATGGCTAATATCATCCCTGATAAAAAGATAGTCGTTGAGCCCGACAGGCTCATCAGCCCCGACCCGGTGTCGGAGGAGACGCTGCTCGACCTTAACCTGCGTCCGGTCACCCTTGACGAGTTCGTCGGTCAGGACAAGATAAAAGAGAACCTCAAGATATTCATCCAGGCTGCAGCCAAGAGAAAGGAGACCCTCGACCATATACTCTTCTGCGGTCCTCCTGGCCTGGGCAAGACCACGCTCTCGCATATCATCTCTGCCGAACTCAAGGTCAACCTCAAAACAACGTCAGGGCCCGTGCTTGAACGGGCGGGAGACCTCGCCGCGATACTCACGAACCTCTCCGACAGGGATATTTTGTTCATCGACGAGATACACCGGATGCCGCGGATCGTTGAGGAGGTCCTGTATCCTGCCATGGAGGATTTCCAGCTCGATATCATCATCGGCCAGGGGCCGAATGCCCGGACCATGAAGATCCCGCTGCCGAAGTTCACCCTGATCGGGGCAACGACGCGGACCGGACTTCTGACCTCCCCCCTGAGGGACCGGTTCGGGATCATCGACCGGCTGAGCTATTACTCTGCCGAGGAGCTTAAGAAGATCGTCCTGCGCTCCTCTTCGCTGATGAAGATCGGAATTGACCAGGATGCGGCGCTCGAGATCGCCGGAAGGTCGCGGGGCACGCCGCGGATAGCGAACCGGCTGCTCAAAAGGGTCAGGGACTTTGCCCAGGTCCTCGGCAACGGCAGAATAGACCTGAAGATCGCCCGGAGCTCGCTGCATTCGCTCGACGTCGATGACCGGGGCCTCGATGACATGGACCGGAAGCTCCTGCTGACGATCATCGAAAAGTTCAGCGGCGGCCCGGTCGGCATAGAGACGATAGCCGCCTCTTTGCGCGAGGACAAGGAAACGATCGAAGATGTCTATGAGCCGTACCTGATGCAGGAGGGCTTTCTCGAGAGGACACCCCGGGGAAGGGTCGCTTCGAAGGCGGCGTACGAGCACCTGGGGAAACGGGCCCCGCTGGACCTTTTTTAGCAGGCCGTCCCGTGAAGATACTGATGCATATCTGCTGCTCGAACTGCAGCATATATCCCCTGCAGCAACTCCATCTGCGGGGTATGGACATTAAGGGTCTCTGGTTCAACCCCAACATCCATCCCTTCACGGAATACTCTCTCCGCCGCGACTCCCTGATGAAACTCCAGCGGTTATGGGGGTTTGATGTGGACTATGCCGATGACTACGACCTCGATGCTTTCCTCAGCTCTGTCGTCGGAAAGGGCCCCGGCAGATGTGAGTCCTGCTACCGGATCAGGCTTGAAAGGACGGCCGAAACCGCCAGGGCTCAGGGGATGGACTGCTTCACCACATCGCTGCTTGCAAGTCCGTACCAGAAATTTGATATGATAAGAGATATAGGCAGCGAGCTGGCCGGGAAGCACGGCATACCGTTCCTTGCAGACGATGTGAGGCAGGGATGGCATCTTTCCAGAAAGCTGACCGCCGAACTCGGTCTTTACCGCCAGAAATACTGCGGATGTATCTATTCCGAAATGGAGCGTTTCCGAAAATAATCATGCTGCTGAAGAAATATATTGTCCTGCTTCTGATATGCCTGCATGCGGCGGCTGCCCAGGCCGCCTCGGTTAAGGTACTGATCCTTGACGACATGTTCCAGAACATACCCAAAAAGGACGCCCCCCTTGAACGGGTCGGCAAGCTCAACGGGGACCTGCTGGTCAACGGCAGCCATTATATCGGCAACATCGAGATCTGGAAGGACAGGACGGGTATGTACCTGATCAATGAGCTGCCTCTTGAGGAGTATATCAAGAATGTTGTCAGCGCCGAGGTAGGCACGAACTGGGACATGGAGGCCCTGAAGGCCCAAGCGGTCATTTCGAGGACCTACGCCCTGTATCAGAAAGGGCTCAACAGCACGCCCCAGTATGACCTTACCTCATCCGTCCTGCACCAGGTCTATAAAGGGACCAGCGTCGACACACGCATATCCTACGCGGTCATGACCACTGAAGGTGAGGTCCTGATGTATAACGGGAAGATCATCGAGACCCTCTACCACTCGACCTGCGGCGGCATGACCGAGGATTCGGAAGAGGTCTTCGGAAAGAGCTATCCCTATCTCAGGCCGGTCGCCGCGCGCTGTGACCTTTCCCCTTATTCACTCTGGGAGAGGAAGATACCGGTCGAAGAGATCGAGAAGGCCCTCAATATTTCCGGCATACAGAAGATATCGATCAAGTCCCGGACCGCCACGAACAGGGCAAAGACCCTTGAGGTCAGCCATGCCGGCGGCTCCCTGGTGGTCAAATGCACTGACATGAGAAAACTCCTTGGCTGGAGCCGCCTCCCGAGCACGAACTTCGAGATCAGCAAAGACAGCAGCATTTTTGTCTTCGAAGGCAAGGGATACGGGCATGGGGTCGGTCTCTGCCAGTGGAGTGCCCTTCAGATGGCCCGCGAAGGGAAGTCATACCGGGAGATCCTCTCCTTTTTTTATCCGGGCACATCCCTGCAGGCATATGAGAACCGCTGAATACGATTTCATCCTGCCCGAAGACCTCATAGCAAAAAGACCGGCTGAAAAGAGGGACGATGCGCGGCTGCTTGTCCTGCGCAGAGACGCAGAGGCCGAACATTGCTCGTTCTCCGACCTGCCCTCCCTGCTGGACCCCGGGGACCTGCTTATCCTGAATAACACCAGGGTATTCCCGGCCAGACTCACGGGGCTGAAACCCGAGGGCAGTCCCCTTGAGATCCTCCTGGTCAGTGAAAACCCCGACAGGACCTGGAACATCATGACAAAAGGCCGCTATACCGGCACGGTCACCCTGGCCGGCGGTCTCTCCGCAGAGATCAGGGGCGGTAAGACCGCCTCGTTCGGAAGGCCTGTCAGCGAGGTGATCTGGGAGATCGGCAACATGCCGCTTCCCCCTTATATAAAAAGGGCGCCCGACAGGGCAGACCGGGAGCGGTATCAGACCGTCTATGCCGAGGTCGAAGGCTCCATCGCCGCTCCGACCGCCGGGCTGCACTTCACCCATGACCTGCTCGAGCGGCTCAGGGCCGGGGGCATCAAGGTCCGCCCTGTCACCCTTCATGTCGGTGCCGGGACCTTCAGGCCGGTCAAGGCTCAGGAGGTCCGGGACCATGTCATGGACCAGGAATATTTCGAATTCTCTCCCGGGCTGATAGAAGAGATCCGGCTCTGCCGTGCCGCCGGCAACCGCGTCATTGCTGTCGGGACGACCACGACCAGGACCCTGGAGGGATATGCAAGCGGGGATTGCAGCATCATATCCTCGAACGGCCGCATCACGGGGACGACCCGGATATTCATCAGGGAGGGTTACCGCTTTCAGCTTATCGATTCCCTGATAACAAATTTTCACCTGCCCTGCTCCACCCCCCTGATGCTTGCGTCGGCCTTCTGCGGCAGGGAAAAATTGCTGCGTATCTATCAGGAAGCGATCTCCCGGGGATATAGATTTTTCTCCTATGGTGATGCTATGCTTTTTTTATGAGCGATTCAGGTCAGAATCAGGCAGCACCCGGGGCCCTGGCCGGCAAAGGACCGGTCATCATAGTGACCGTCTTTTTTTCCCTTCTGACCTTCGTCCTCGGCTATTTTGTCGGAAAGGCAGGAAACGTCTCAAGACCGGATACGGCCCGTCCGGTCTCTGAAGCCGTTGCGCCGCCTCAACAGGTCCAGGCGGCGCCCCCGGCCGACCTTCCAGCCCCGGCCTCTGCACTGAAGGAGCCGCCGCGCGAGCCGGCTGCTGAGGAGATCAGACCTTCCGGCCCGGCGCCCGAGGCCCGGCCTGCCGCCCCTGCCGCTGAACCGCGGGCGACCCCCAAAGAGTCCGTCAAGGTATCTGCCCCTGAGACCAGGCCCGCTCCTGCTGCTGTCAGGACCGCGGAGGAGCCCACATTTACTGTCCAGGTGGGCGCATTCAGAAATAAGGCAGAGGCAGAGAGATTCAGGGCGAAATATTCTAAAAAAGGGTATAAAATATATATAAGGCCGGTTAAGGAAAAAAAGAATATGATATACAAGCTCAGATCAGGAGAGTTCAGGGACAAAAAGGATGCAGAGGTCCTTGCCCTGAAACTCAAAAAAACAGAGGGGCTCACTACCTTTGTTACCCCTTCCTCTGAATAAGGAGCTGCTACGGAAACCTTAGTCATCGAGTTCGACAGCGAAAAGCAGTACCCCGATATTTTTAACAGCCTCCTTGAAAAGAACCTCAGGCTCATTGAAGAGGCCCTTGATATCAAGGCCAGTTCACGGGGCAACAGGATATTCCTCAAGGGCGAGGACGACAAGGTCAGGCAGGCCGAAAAACTGGTCAAGGACCTCTGTTCCCCGAACTCGCAGCTTTCGAGGCTCAACCCTGAAGAGTTCAGGTACGCGCTCAAATCCCTCTCCGACGGGAGTGCCGACTCGCTGCAGGAGGCGCTCAGCAGCAACATAGCGGTTGCCTCAAAGCGCCGGTTCGTCGTTCCGAAGACCGATAACCAGAAGACCTATATCGATGCGATAAGGAAATATGATATCGTCGTGGGCATCGGCCCCGCAGGCACCGGCAAGACCTATCTTGCCATGGCCATGGCGGTCAGCGCCTTTCTCAGCAAGGAGGTCAAAAGGATCGTGCTGGCGCGGCCTGCCATCGAAGCAGGGGAAAAGCTCGGGTTCCTGCCCGGGGACATGTACGAAAAGGTGAACCCCTATCTCAGGCCCCTGTATGATGCCCTTTTTGATATGATGGAGGCCGACAGGGCAGCGACGCTCATTGAACAGGGCATCATCGAGATCGCCCCTCTGGCCTTTATGCGCGGCAGGACCCTCAATGATTCCTTCATCATCCTCGATGAGGCCCAGAACACGACCGCGGAGCAGATGAAGATGTATCTCACCCGGCTGGGCTTCAATTCGCGGACGGTCATCACCGGCGACGTGACCCAGGTGGACCTGCCGCCCGAGAAGACCTCCGGCCTGATCGAGATCACCAAGATCCTTGAGTCTGTCGAAGGCATCAAGTTCGTCAAGTTCACTGAAAAGGATGTCGTGCGCCACCGGCTTGTCCAGGAGATCGTCAGGGCATATGAGACCTATGAAAAACGAACCACTTAAGAAGACCCTCGCCCTGACCGGGCTCCGCGAGTCCCTGCCGAAGATCCTCTTCTTTATAGCAGCCTCGCTTGCGGTCTCCCTGTCGGTCCTGGTCGACCTCAGCCTGCAGAAACTGGTCGGCGGGTCCCTCATCGCCTTTGTGATGCTGTTCTTCCTCTACCGGGACATCATGCGCTATAAACCGCTCTATATCACCAACTACAACATGCTTCTGCTGCTCGTCCTGATGATCGTCAGCACCCTCATCATCGGACGTGTCTTTGAGTACCTCCTGAAGAACCTTTCGATCGGCACAGGGTTCCTCGCACTCGACACGGTCGTCTTCGGCATCCCTATAGCGGCCGGGGCCATGCTCGTCACCCTGCTCTTTGATTTTCATTCCGCGATCACCTTTTCCTTCACCATCAGCCTGCTTACCGGCTACTGGCTGCAGGACGCCTCGTACCCTATCTATACCTTTGCCGGAAGCCTGACAGCCGCCTTCAGCGTCATACGCTGCAAGAGGAGATCGGCCATCCTGAGGGGCGGTTTTTATGTCGCCCTGGCAAATATCCTCATCGCACTCATCCTGCTCCTTTCCCGGGGCGATCTCTTCACTGAAAAGGCCTTCTCGGCCATGGCCTTTGCGGTCTTTGCCGGCATCACGGTCTCGTCGATCGTTTCGATGATACTTCCGCTGCTTGAGTATCTCTTCAAGATCACGACTGACATCAGCCTGCTGGAGCTGCTCGACCTGAACCAGCCTGCCATGAAGGCCCTGATGGTCAATGCCCCCGGCACCTACCACCACAGCGTTATAGTCGGGAATCTCGTCGAGGCGGCCGCTGAAGAGGTCGGGGTCAATCCCCTGCTGGGCAGGGTCACGGCCTACTATCATGATATCGGGAAGGTGAAGATGCCTGAATATTTTGTCGAAAATCAGAGCGGCTCCCCGAGCAAGCATGACAAACTGACCCCGCATATGAGCAGCATGATCATCACGAACCATGTCAAGGAAGGAGTTGAACTGGCCCGCCAGTCCAAGCTCCCGGAGTCGATCATCGACATCATCAAACAGCACCACGGCACCTCGATCATCACCTACTTCTATCAAAAGGCGCGGGAACAGGACCATGACAGCAGCACGGTGGAGGAGGATTACAAGTATCCCGGGCCGAAGCCGCAGACACGGGTCGCTGCCCTGGTCATGATGGCCGATGCGGTCGAGGCCTCATCCCGTGTCCTGACAGATCCGACCCCGGCCCGGATATCCGCCCTGGTCGATAAGATCATCAACCATATCTTCCTCGACGGCCAGCTCGACGAATGCGAACTGACCCTCAAGGATATCTCCGCCATCAAAAAGAAGTTCACCTATATCCTGACAGGCATATTCCATAAGAGGATCGACTACCCGGGATTTAATTTCAATAATGTCCATACTCATATCGAACATCCAAAGAACGAAAAAGCCGGACCAGCAGAGGATAAGAAGGGATTTAGACAGGGCATTGCAGCTGCTCGGGCTTCAGACGTCTGAACTCAGCATCCTGTTCGTCGGGAACAGGAGGATGAGAGATCTCAATTATCGCTACCGGGGGCTGGACAAGACAACCGACGTCCTGTCGTTCCCGCTGACCGGCGGCCTGACAGCAGGCGTCCCGGCGCTGCTGGGCGACATCGTCGTCTGCATTCCAAAGGCGCTGCTCCAGGCTCAGGAGTACAACGTCCTTTTTTACGAAGAGGTCCTGCGGCTGCTCATCCATGGCCTTCTGCACCTTGTCGGGTACGATCACGAGAAAAGCCCCTATCAGCGGGCGCGCATGGAGAAAAAGGAGAGGGAACTGCTCGATGCCATTGCGGAAATGGATTAAAAGCGCTAATTTCGCGATCGAGGGGATACTGCACGGTGCGCGGACCCAGCGCCACCTCAGGTACCATCTTTTTTCAGCTGCAGCCGTCCTCGTCCTGAGCTATGTCCTGGGGGTGCCCAAGTCCGAATTCATCATGCTCTCCCTTGCCGTCATCATCGTCCTGTCTGCCGAGATGATGAACAGCGCGATCGAGACCATGGTGGACCTGCTCTCTCCCGAATACTCGGAAAAGGCCCGCATAGCAAAGGACATCGCTGCCGGGTCGGTCCTCATCGCCGCCTTCGGGGCCGCTGTCCTGGGCTATATCATCCTCTTTCCGCATATCCAGGCCTTCTTCCGCGAAGGCCTCTCCGTGGCCAGGCACTCCAAGGAAGAGATCGTCCTAATCTCGCTGATACTCGTGCTGATAACGGTCATCATAGCCAAGGCACATTTCGGCAAGGGCCATCCCCTGAGCGGAGGCATGCCCAGCGGCCATTCGGCCCTGGCCTTCTCTGTCTGGGTCAGCGTCACCTACATCACTGAAAGTTTTGTCACCTCGGTGCTCTGCTTCATCCTTGCTTGCGCGATAGCCCAGAGCAGGATATCGGTAAAGGTCCACTCCGCCCTTGAGGTCGTAGCCGGCGCCATGCTTGGCTCCCTGCTCACCTTCTGCCTGTTCAAGCTTTTTTCCTGAATAATAACAGTATTTTTGTTAGCAGTCGCGGCACTTACTAAGGTGTTCATAAGAATGAAAACATTAACCGGAAAATCCCTCCTGGCCTCCCTTTGCCAACCGACAGTAGGTGCTCTTAAGCAAGGGAGGTATCATGCCCCTCTTTGGCAAAGAGGGGTGAGGGGAGATTTTTGAATGTGTCAGCTTACTTACCACCTTATTAGTATGTAAGAAGCGTTAGAAGCGCTGCACGAGGAAGTTCAAAAAAACCGGAAGCAGTAAAGGTGAAGCAGCGGCAGGATCAGGCGGTCAGGCCCTGGATCGTCTTGTCGAGGCTTGCGCTGTCTTCGACATTAAATATCCTGACAGAAGATGAGATGCGCTTTACGAGGCCCGACAGCACCCTGCCCGGACCGACTTCGACATAGGTATCGATCCCGCTCTCGGTCATGGCCCGTACCGAGTCCTCCCAGAGGAGCGGACTGTTAAGCTGCTTTATCAGGGATACCTTTATCCTGTCCCCGTTCGTCAGGAACATCGCATCGGCGTTATTCACGACAGGAACCGCAGGGGTGGCAAATCTGAGCGACTCCAGAAGCTCTCCCAGCCTTTTTGAGGCCCCGACCATGAGGGTGCAGTGGGAAGGCGCACTGACAGCAAGCGCCACAACCTTACGGGCCCCGGCCTCAGTGGCAAGCGCCATGGCCTCTTCAACGGCCTCCTTCTCTCCGGCGATGACGATCTGACCAGGGCAGTTGTAATTTGCCGGTGATACATACCCCGACCTGACCGACAGGCAGATACGGTCCATCACGTCCCTGGAGATGCCGATGATCGCGGCCATGAGCCCTTTGCCCTCAGGTACGGCCTCCTGCATGAATGTGCCCCTCTTCTCGGTCAGCCCGGCCGCATCCGAAAAAGGCAGAACCCCGGCTGCAACGATGGCAGAATATTCACCCAGGCTATGCCCCGCAACGACATCAGGGGTGATGCCCTTTGCCTGCAGGACCTTATAGGCGGCTATGCTTGCGGTCAGGAGGCAGGGCTGCGTCCTGAAGGTCTTGTTCAACTCGTCCTTCGGACCGTTGAAGCTCAGGTCGCTGACATCATAGCCCAGGGCTGCCGAGGCCTCGTCATAGACCGTCCTGGCCTCTTCAAAATTATCGCAAAGGTCCTTCCCCATGCCGACGACCTGGGAACCCTGACCCGGAAACAGAAAGGCCGTCTTCACAGACCTTTTGCCTCCCTGATCTTCCTGGTAAGCAGGGGGATGATCTCCGCGATCTCACCAACGATCCCGTAGGTCGCTATATTGAATATCGGGGCCTCCGGATTCTTGTTTATCGCAATGATGATGTCCGACGACTGCATCCCGACAACATGCTGTACTGCCCCGGATATCCCGCAGGCGATATAGATCTTCGGGCCGACGGTCTTGCCGGTCTGGCCGACCTGGTGGCGATAGGGTATCCAGCCTTCATCGACAGCCCCCCGGGACGCCCCGATGCTGGCGCCGAGCGCATCCGCAAGCTCAAAGAGGAGGGCAAAGCCCTTCTCGCCGCCAACCCCTCTGCCGCCGGCAACAATGATGTTCGCATCGGCAAGATTAACAGCGACCTCAGAAACCTCCCTGATGGTCTCAACAACGCGTGTCCTCGATACGGCCTGAGCGGCACTGACCGGGATGATCTCTCCCTTTCTGTCAGAGGCATACTCGGCCGGCTTCATCACCCGCGGCCTGACCGTGGCCATCTGGGGCCGGGTATGAGGACAGAGGATCGTGGCCATAATATTGCCGCCGAAGGCAGGCCGCACCTGCAGAAGGTCCCTGGTCTCCGGGTCGATCTCAAGCGAGGTGCAGTCCGCAGTCAGCCCGGTATGGAGCCTCGCAGCTATCCGGGGGATGAACGAACGGCCTATCGCCGTTGCCCCCGCAAGGACTATCTCCGGTCTATGCTCGGTGATCAGGTCGGCAAGCAGTCTTGCATATGGCTCATCGTTGAAATTCGCTACGCTGTCATCGGCACAGTAATAGACACGGTCGGCGCCCCAGCGGATAAGCTCCTCAGGTCCCGGCCCGACCTTCCCGAAGAGCACGGCCGACAGGTCCGTCCCCAGTTGGCCGGCAAGCCGCCTGCCTGCGCCAAGCAGTTCCAGGGATACGCCGGCGATGACACCGTCCCGCTGTTCCGCAAAGACCCAGACGCCGCTGCCCTGCCCTTTTTCCTTCTGGTCTGAAGCCTCTGCCACCTCGGATATCGCGCCTTCCGGGCAGACACCCAGGCATGCCCTGCAGAGCTGACAGAGGGGCGTTATCTGGGCCCGCTCTTCATGCAGAACGATCGCATCATAGGGGCAGGACGAGATGCAGAGACTGCATCCGGTGCATTTTTCCCGATTGACCTTTATAAACATTTCATGGCCGCCAGTTCTTTGACAAGCTGATCAATGCTCTCCTCCGCTGTCCCGGAGAGCATCATCCTGTTCGTCTTTGCCTCAGGTGCGAAGATATTTTTGACCTGTGTCGGAGATCCCTTAAGCCCCAGGCTGTTCTCATCGGCCTTGAGGTCTGCAGCGGTCAGCCGGATGATCGCGGCCTTCTTGGCCGCCATCTTTCCCTTTAAGGACGGCATTCTCGGAATATTCAGTTCCCTGACCACCGTCAGGAGCACCGGCACAGCCGATTCCACGACATCATACCCGTCATCCATGAGTCTCTGAACGACGATCCTGTTATTCGTGACCTCGTCGATCTTGCGCACATACGCCACATGCGGCATATCAAGGAACTCAGCCATCTCAGGCCCGACCTGCGCGGTATCGCCGTCGATCGCCTGCTTGCCGCAGAGGATGATATCGGCCCCGATATGCTCGACAGCCTTACAGAGGGTATAGGCGGTCGCCCAGGTATCGGACCCGGCAAAAAGCCTGTCGGTCACGAGCACTGCCTTGTCCACTCCCATCGAGATGGCCTCGCGCAGGGCAGCCTCTGCCTGGGGCGGCCCCATGGTGAGTGCGGTCACCTCGCCGCCGGCCGTCTCCCTGATCTGCAGGGCGGCCTCCAGGGCATGCATGTCATAGGGATTGATGATGCTTGGAACCCCGTCCCTCACCAGCGTATTCGTTTCAGGATTGATCCTGACCTCTGCCGTGTCAGGGACCTGTTTTATGCATACAACGATCTTCACACTATTGTTCCTCCGGCCTTAATAAGAGTATTCGGGCAGCGTACGGACTACTTCTGGCGTGCAGCTTCCTTGATGAGGGCCTGCCCGATCACATTCCTCTGTATCTGGTTCGTCCCCTCATAGATCTGAAGTATCTTCGCATCGCGCATCATCTTCTCAACTGGGTATTCCTTCATGTAGCCGGAACCGCCCATCACCTGCACCGCGTCGGTCGTCACCTTCATCGCCATGTCGGTCGCAAAGACCTTGGCCATGGCAGACTCCTTTGAGACATCCTTTGCGCCGCTGTCGACCAACCGGGAGACAGAATAGATCAAGGCCCGTGCCGCTTCGATCGAGGTCGCCATATCTGCCAGCATATGCTGGACCGCCTGAAAGGTTATGATCGGATGTCCGAACTGCACCCTCTGGCGCGCGAATTTCACCGCCTCGTCAAGGGCGCCCTGTGCAACGCCGACCCCCTGGGAACCGACGCCGGTCCGGGAACTGTCGAGGGTCTTCATCGCCACCACAAAACCGACCCCTTCCTTGCCGATCAGGTTCTGCTTCGGGATCCTGCAGTTATTGAAGATAAGTTCGGTCGTCGCCGACGCCCGGATGCCCATCTTGTTCTCCTTCTTGCCGAAGGTGAAGCCCGGGGTGCCCTTCTCCACGACAAAGGCGGACGCCCCGCGCGGGCCCTTGGAACGGTCCGTTATGGCGATGATCGTATAGATCTCCGCCTCGCCGCCGTTGGTGATCCACTGCTTGGTCCCGTTGATCACATATTCGTTGCCTTCAAGCTTTGCGGTCGTCTGCGTGCCTCCGGCATCACTCCCTGCATTTGCCTCGGTCAGGCCGAAGGCGACAAGCCTCTTTCCTGCGGCGATATCCGGAAGGAACTGCTTCTTCTGCTCATCAGAGCCGAAGAGCAGGAGCGGATAGGTCCCCAGGGCATTGGCCGCATAGGTCGTCGAGACCCCGAGGCAGGCACGGGAAAGCTCCTCCACCGCAAGGGCCAGCTCGAAGCTCCCTTTGCCGAGACCGCCGTATTCTTCAGGAATAAATAAGCCGAAAAGGTCTGACTGAGCCAGAGTTTTCATTATATCCCAGGGGAATTCCCCTGTTTCAT
>SCQH01000009.1 GCA_004321925.1 Nitrospirota bacterium
CTCTTCCGATCTCCCATGAGCCCCCCCGTATTACTTTGGTTGCGCCGGAAACAGGCCCGTGCGGGTTTTTATCAGGAGAATTCTTGTAATATCTGCTGTCATACCAGTCAGCGCACCATTCAGCGACATTCCCCGACATGTCGAATATGCCGAAGCCGTTTGAATGGTAATTGCCGACCGGCTCAACCGGCGCCGGGAGGAAATTATTTGCCCAGAGCTTTCTATAGATGATACCTGCGGTTGGCAGTTCATTGCCCCAGGGATAGACCCTGTTTTCAAGTCCGCCCCGTGCTGCCTTTTCCCACTCTGCCTCGGTCGGCAGCCGTTTGCCTGCCCACTTGCAAAAGGCGTCAGCAGCATGCCAGCTGACGCTCATGACCGGATAGCGGTCAAGGTCCTTGACTGCCGTATACAGGCCATTTTCAAACAGTATCTCTGCCGGCCACCAGTCCTGCCTATCGGTATTCTGAAGGTCGTTCCTGATCACCACCCAGGTTTTGCGTTGTTCCTCAAAGTTCCTGTCCTGCGTCTTAAGTGCATTAAGAAAACGGGTGAACATCCCGATAGTGACCTCGTATTTATCTATGAGAAATGTGTCGAGATAGACCGAATGTTGCGGTTTTTCTGACTCCGGAACGGCGCTCTCTTTCGCACTTCCCATGAGAAAATTGCCGGCAGGGACAAGGGCCATGGGCATAGCCTCAGAGTCATGAGGTGACGTTCCTGATGCAGCCACGCAGTCAGCAGGAAACAGGTATGCCCCGGCAAGGATTGCCATGCATATCAGTATATTGTTCATACGCTATTTTAATGCAATTCCCATGTGTTGACAAGGTGTTTTGCCGCAGCCCCTGTTTTCACGGGGCTGTAATAATTATACGGCTGGAGCAGCTGGATCAGTCACTGCTGTCTGTCGGTGGGGTTCTATTCAGAAAGGCGGGCAGACAGTGTTGAGATCTTTTCACGGACCTTCGGGAAGAGTCCTTCATATTCCCTGGGTGCTATCGCAAGGAATGACCGGTAATAGAAGATCGCTTTTTCCGGCTCGTTGAGCTGGGCAAGCGTCAGGGCAAGATTATAATAGGCCTCGACATTGGCCCTGTCATATTCCACCGCCATTGCATAAAAATCCTTTGCCTTTTCGAGTGAGCCTTCCAGGTAATAGATACTGCCCATCTGGTTCAGGGTCTTTGAATCGTGCGGATCGATCGTCAGGGCCTTTTCCCATAACCGTCTGGCGCTGCTTAGATCCTTGCGCTCCCGATAGACTCGTCCGAGATTATAATATGCAAGGGCAAGGGTGGGATCCGCTGCCAAAGCCTTATTGAACATCTCAATGGCGAGGTCATAGTTCTGCCTTTTGAGATAGGCAGATCCGAGGTTGTTGTACCCTCGTGCCTTGTTCGGGCTTTTGGACACAACATCTGACCAGAGGGAGATCTCATCTCTCCAGACCTCGTTCCTTGCATAGGCAGTAACAGAGAGTGAAGCAACTATCGTCAGGGCGATAAGACCGGCCGCTGTTGCCTTGATCCCTGTTCCTTTCCCCGGTATGCCGAGAGCCATGAAAAACAGGGTCGCCGCAGAGATGAATATCCCGGCCGACGGCAGATAGACCCGGTATTCACAGATCATATTTTTATTCGGGATCAACCCTGATTCGATCGAAAGGGCAATGAAGAACCAGAATATCCCCAGGGCCGCAAGCCGTAATCCCGGCTCGCCTGACCTTGAACGCCGGAAAAGGTATAGTGCGACTCCCAGGATCGCCCCGAGCAGGAGAAATGATAAATAGACCGCTGGTTCAAAGAACGAATGTAAGACAGGGTAGTCATAGTCCAGATTCTGATCGATTGGCAGAATGAGGAGCCGGAGGTATTTCACGATGGCGGGGAACTCGTTGATCAGATAATCAATCCTGGATATATCCGCCCCTGTTGTTGCATGCTCCACGTCATATCCCATGCCCATCAGGTAGGTTGCCGGTATCAGCAGGCATGTGGCAAATAACGGGATCAGCTTTGCCGCCCTCGCCTTTATCTCCCCGGCGAAAAAGGAAAATTCAAATACTGCTATCATGACCGGCAGGGTGACGGCGTTCTGCTTTGTCTTCATGGCAAGCACGGCAGAGGCCACTGAGCCCCAATACCAAAGCAGTGGCCGGAGCTTGCCGGTTATGCCATCCGGAGGCCTGCTTTCAAGCCGCCATTTCAGGTAGAGCGCAACAGAGAGCATATAAAAAAGGCCGGTGAGAGAGGCAAACCTCTGGAAGATATAGGTCACCGCCTCTGTCTGGACCGGGTGAGAGACGAACAGCAGGGCTGAAAAAAGGGCTATATACCGGGACCTCTCTTTTAATGGAGACCTGCTGAGGAAAGGGGTCCTGAAGGAGAACAGGGCTATGAGGTAGACAAGCAAGGCGCTCATAATATGGATCAAAAGGTTGACAATGTGGTACCCGGCTACCTCAAAACCGTTCAATCTGTAGTTCAGGGCAAAGGTCAGAAATCCTATATAGCGGTGTTTGACCAGCATATACATCGTCTGATCCTGACGGAACGCATCTGTCGGATACGCCAGGTCTATGATGAAGGGGTTGTTGATGATATATTTGGTCTCGTCGAACTGGAAGGGACTATTGAACGTATTGGAGTAGACGATGAGACCCAGGACTGCGATCAATGCCGCATGGACTAAAGATCTGTTGAGTTGTTTTACCATGTCGGAAACGGGGAACTATCCACAAATCTTAGTATATAATCTCACTATTATTTATGCAATTTATTCTCAAGCTCGGCAAGCCGCTGCCGCGCCGCCACAGGGGCGTCAGGTGCAGCAGCGACATACTTCCGGTAGTATGACAGCGCACCTGCCCGGTCGCCTCTCTTTTCCCTGAACAGACCGAGATTGTAGTAGGCCAGGGGGTCAGCAGGCACGATCTCTGTCGCCTTTTCCCACTCTCTGACCGCAAGATCAACAAGGCCTTTTTCGTAGTGGATATTGCCGAGGTTCGTATGCACTCCCGCCTGCCCGGGATCTACCCCGAGAGAATATTCATAGGTCCGTATGGCATCGCTGATGCGGCCCGAGGTGTAATACCGGTAAGCAAGTTCATTGCAGGCGGAGGCGAGCTGTTTTACTGCATATGTCAGGCCGGGCCGGAGCGCCAGGGTCGTCTGCAACATCGGGATAGCCTTCTCATAATCTGCCTTCTTTATATATTCCATCCCGAGGTTGTAACGCAGAAGATAGAAGTCCGGTGAAAAAACCAGGGCCTTTTCGAAATAGGTGACCGAGTTCTTCCAAAAAAGCGTCCGGTGAAATGTCAGTGAAAAATGAAGGAGAACTGCTGCCGCGATCAAGGCGACCTTCAGCGTCCTGAGCATCCGGGCGTTCAGGAGCGCAGTCCCGATGACCACGCAGGGTCCTAACGCAGCAAGATACAGTATCTTGTCTGCCATCAGGTAGTCGCCGTAGGCCCCGATATTGAGGGTGATGGAGCAGAAGACGAAGAACCAGAGGTACCAGAAGAGGAGCTTTCTGTGCCGTTTCCACAAAAAAAGCCCGAGACAGAAAAAGGCGGCACCGATGACATAGGAGAGCGCAACCTCGCTGTTCAACGCGGCAAACATTCCGGGCCGATACTGAAAGACGGTGACCGGCGCATCAGGGAGAAAAAAGATCCTGGCATAGCGCATCATTATTACGGCTGCGGTATTCAGAAATTCCGTTCCCCGGATATCGGTAACCGGGACAGGCCCGGTGATGCCGGATCTGGCCGCCAGGTAAAGGACAAGGGTCAGCAGGAACGGAATGAGCCGTTTCTGAACTGTGCGGTATCGTTCCCCAACGATCAGAAATTCATAGAGAAGGAGTATGCAGATATAAAGGACCGCGAGCTCATGAGACAGGAGTGCAGCTGCAAAGCAGGCGGCTGAAACTGCATATCTTTTTTTGTGATACAGCAGCAGGGAAGACAGTATGAACAGGGACATAAGAATGTACGTATCGGAATAGGCCCAGCTTACGACCTCGACCCTTGCCGGATTGACGGCATAGAACAGGGAAGAGAGAAAGGCCAGGTCTGCCCTGCCGGTGACGGCGTTTATGAGGCGGAAGGAAAGGACCACAACCAGGGCATTCAGTAAGATGCAGGCAGCATTATATCCGCGGGGGTCTGTTCCGAATATTTGGTATTCCAGAAGATGAAAGAGTTTTGTGACCGGCCGGTAATAGGCCAGATAATGTATATCTGCCTCAGCGGGGTTAGGGGAATCGTAGTTCCTGACCTCAGAAGACGACGTGAAATATGAGGGGATCGAGCGGACATCCCTGATTGACGGATCATGAAGAAAGACACCTTCAGAGTCCCAGACGAATGAATTACCGACCGAATATGAATACTGAATGACCGACAGTAGAAAAAGGATGATGACCCCGCCCCTGTCGAACCTGAACTTTCCTTCAGCGGTAAACAGCGATCTCATGCCGGTCACAACTGTCTGCGGTGAGCCTCTCTGAGGAGTGGGAATATGTTGGCGGACATTAATCAGGATAGCATATGCAATGCTGATTATCAATGCAATACATGAAGCTCAGGCAGATGGGTTAAGCATAAGGCCCAAAAAGAGCACTCCCGCTCATTCGCATCCCGGGCATTGCGTTAAGATCCCCGTGACTTTTGTCTCCTGTTCATAGCCGTGTAACGGTCGCTCTTTGGCAGAAGGATCCGCTCATAAGCTCCAGCGATAATTCTTTGTTCAGGCTGAAAAACGGTCCTTCCGGCACACCTTACTTGAACCGGGCACATATATTGCCTTATAGTAGCGACTATGACTCTTGCCAACCCAAACGCAGTACTTATTTGTCCGGATCAGGTGAAATTCAGCCCAGGTTCAAATGAGCTTTTATCTAAGCATCAAAAGCATTATATATTTTTAATGGAGGGTTTATTTTTGAAGCTCTAAACCGCATTGTTTTCAAAAGAAAAAAATGCTGGCATGATAATTGATTAGTAAGACCTGGATGAGGGGATAAGGCCTCATCTTGTTTTTTTGTTGGCAGGGCTCAAATGAGCTTGTAATCAACGGGTTAGAATGGCTCAGAGGAATCGGTTCTTTTATTCTGACTGGGGCATATTGCGCATACGTGTGCTATATAACCCATTAGTGTACTATATACAGGGCAGGAGGAAGGAAGAAATGAAGGGAAGTCTGACTTACTGGGTGAGAGAAAAGAGCGACAGGCTGAGAAGCCTCAAACTGACGGTCTGGTCTGTGCATGACCATGCTGTTCTGGAGACCCGGGGGCTTGCTGAGTTGAGAAGGATTCGGGCGCAGCGGCTCATTGACGAGTCTCTGCAACAGGGGGCACGGCTTTCGTACAGGGACCTCAGCCTGATACTCCTCACCTCAAAGTCAACACTGAAGAGGGACATAAAGCTGCATGGGAAATAAAAGGCAGGATAGCACGTCAGGCAAGATAGAGTACGTCTGCCTGAATGAGCAGTTCAGGAAGGATATTCCTCCCTTGTCCTTGAACCTCACCCTTATCGAGAAGGATGACGAGGAACTGCTTGCCGTAAAAGGGCTGAGGGAACTCAGGCATAAGCGCATCATGAGACTCACGGCTGAGGCTGCTGAGCAGGGGTGCCTCCTGAGTTATGATGATCTCTCCGCTCTTCTCCTCACGTCCCTGGCGACCCTGAAACGTGACGTTGCCCATATCGAGGAAGAAGGCCGGGTGGTGGTGCTCAAAGGCAGAAGAAAGAACGGGAAGCCCAAAGAGCCTGTTGCAGAAGCATTCTGTTTCGCTGAAGGCGTTGAGGCATAACAACGGATGAAAAGAGATGAAAGACAGAGGACAGAAGGCATGAAGGAGCGGGCAGTCGCCAGGGTCCTGTTTGCCTGTGTCCTGGTCCTTTCCCTCTTCTATCTCCCCGTGGCAGGAGTTGTTTCAGATGCAGAGGCACGGGGGAGGGAGCCGCTTTCACGCCGCTTTGTCCTTTCCGGTTCAGCCTCCCTGGAGTATGAGAGACACTGGGAGACCGGTTTTGAGTCCCGCAATATCTTTACCCAGAATTACTCGCTCGGCATAAAAGGACCTATAATCGATCCGCGGCTTATGGAGATTTCTGTTGGCGGTCATTTTACGAGCAGGACAGATAACGTAGGAAGTTATAAATCCAGCGGCGTTGATCTCACTTTGACCCTTTTCAAACAGTTCGGCACGGTTTTCAATCAGCGGTATACATGGCTTAATTATCTGCCAAAGCCGATCATACTCACCTTCTCGCAGGCGTATGGTGACGGGTATACATCGACATCGTACGGGCTGAACATGTCGTATAGGCTGCCGTATATGGTAAAGCTCTTTTCCGAAGGCAAGCTCATCTCGTTCAAGAGTATTTATGAACTGCCTGCTGTTTCGAAGTATAACCAGAGGATAAATGTCAACGAAAACGCCAAAGACACCAGCAATGACAGTGAAAATGGGAACGGCAACGGAAATGGCAATGGCAATGGCAATGGCAATGGCAACGGTAATGGCAACGGTAATGGCAACGGTAACGGCAATGGAAACGGAAACGGTAATGGCAATGGCAATGGCAATGGAAACGGCAATGGCAATGGCAATGGCAACGGAAATGAAGATGCGCAGCAGACTAATAGAAATCAGAACAGGAATATTAATAACAACAATGGCTCGGGGTTGATGTTCCCCTTCCCGCTCTTTAATTTCGACTTTGATAAATCCGTCAGCAAGACGGGAAATGACAAGATCGATGTTACAAACGTTGAGGCACGGGCAAGGGTAGAGGGGAAAAAATATCTGCACGAGATGAGCTACACCTACAACAAGATCTCTGACACCACCCGGGCCAATGACAGAAAAGATACCACCTTCAGGCTCGAAACGAATAATGAGATCAAGCTGTACAAGGTCAGGAACATGCTTGAGCTCAGGACCCGGGATACTGTTTCCTACAGGCGATTATCATCGTCCGTTACGCGCCATTTCTATCCGGGCCAGGATACCAACTACTACCTTGACATCGCGGGCAATTATGCCAACTCAGACGGGGATAGCATGTATGAGCTGGGGGCACGGGGTATTATGAACAAGAAATTTTCGCCAGTACTGCAATCCTCAACAACATTGGCAGTGCGGGCGACAAATGCAGTTTCGAATACGAATACTGCCCTCATCAATCCCTTTACACTGTCCCAGGAAAAAAGCAGTTCCTCAGATCTCTCGTTATCAGTAGACGAGAGCCTTACCTATAGCGGCATCCGGGGAATAGTGCTTACAGGGTCAGCCGGAGCCAGCATTACCAAAAATGGGGTCCCGGTGAACCTGGGCCTGGGTTTCATCACTACGAAGTGGCAGAAAGTTACCCTCTTGGGCAGTTATTCGCTGCGGACAGAATTCGGAACCGACAGCGGGACATTGATAAGTCATACGGCCATATTAGGCGTTAATTCGCGCATACGTCCGAACCTAACCCTTGAGGGCCGCTACAGTCTGGACATGACCGATAGCAGCACGATATCCGGACTTAAGACAAGCACGACAATAAACAAGATAGAAGCGACGATGAACTGGACCTACAACATACATATGGTTGGCGTCAGAGGCTCATTTACGAACGTGACAAGGAAATCTCCGGAAAGTCCTGACCCCCTTAATGACCGCAGTCGTTTTTACGGGTTCAACCTGTTCTACAATGCCTCGCTTTTACGGAATACCTCTTTTAGTCTTGGTCTGAGATACGACGTTGATACGGTGACTGACCAGAAGGCAACGGACATCACTGCGCGGTTCACCTGGAACTATGGGCTGGTAACCTTTTATGCCGAGTTAGAGGCAAGAAGGCATAACGAGCTTACAAGGCAGATCAATGAGAAGAGGATCTATCTGAGAGCAACGAGGGTCTTCAGCCGGGGCCTCACCAGATAAATGGATGAAAACAGTATCAAAGGAGAACACGTGACGTTACTAAAGAGATCTATCATAATACTGCTGGTTATCATAGCTGCCGCTGCGCAGGGTTTTTTTGCCTCTGCGAGGGCAGGGGACAGGAACAGTGCATTGGTCAACGGGGTGCCGGTCACTGAAGCGCAGCTTGAGGCTGCCATTGACGAGTTTCTTCCGACTGCTTTTTTCCATGGCAGCGTGACGCCCGAAAAGAGGAACGAGTTCAGGCCAAAGGCCCTGGAAAATCTGATCAAAAAAGAACTCTACCATCAGGCAGCAAAGGGGAAGGGGTATGCCGTCACAGGTCAGGAGCTTGACGGTGCGGTCAAAAAGGTTGCCGACCGGTTCAAGTCCAAGGAGGAGTACCAAAGAACGCTCAAGGCGGCCGGGCTGACGCAGAAGAGCCTTGAGAAGAACCTTGAGCGGGAGCTGCTGATAGCACAATTTGTGGCGAAAGAGATCAATGAGAAGGCAGAGGTGAGCGATGCCATGCTCGTCGACTATTACGAGAAGAACAAGGCTAATTTCCTGAAGCCTGAGTCTTTCAGGATCAGGCATATCATGATAAAGGTTGACCCGACGGTAACGGCAGAAGAGCGCCAGAAGCTGAAGCAGGAGGCCCTCGACATCCTCGAAAAGGCGAAAAAGGGAGAGGACTTCGGCGACCTGGCCTATAAGTATTCCCAGGACGCATGGAGAGTGAAGTACGGGGACCTCGGGTTTGTTCATAAGGGCAGGCTTGACCCGCAGCTGGAGGAGGTTGCGTTTAAACTCGAAAAAGGAAAGATGAGCGAGCTCATCCAAACCATATACGGATATCACATTGTCAAACTTGAGGACACGATCCCTGCAAAACAGTTAAGTATGGATGAGGTCAGGGACAGCCTCAGAAAACAGCTTTTCACCGAGAGGAAAAAAGACCTGGAGGAGAAGCTCCTCAAAGGTTTGAAGGAGAAGGCAAAGATTGAGATCTTTTGAGCTGATCAGCGCTGTTTCCTGTTTTGCCCTGCTGTTCATGGCCTGCGCGCCGACATACAAGGCCAGGATAGACGCGGCTGCAGATGCAGGCATCGTCTGGCCCGGCAAACCCGAAAAACCGAGGATACGATATCTCTGGAGTCTCCATAGTATCGGCGCGCAGACTGCAGAGGGTGAAAGGTCCTATCTCGACATCCTGGCAGGCAATCCGGCCGGCGGCCTTTCTGATCCCCGGAATGCCGAAATGCTCCTGAGGCCCCAGGGGATATATGTCGATGACCGGAGATATTATATCGCCGACCCGGGCGCTGCAAGGGTCACGGTCATTGACCGCAAGACAATGGACGTGCTGCAGCTAACCGGGGCAAGGGGTGAGGACTTCGAATACCCCATCAGTGTTGTTGCTGCCCCGGATGGCAGGATATATGTCGCTGACTCTGACCTGAACAAGGTCTTTATATTCGGTGAGGGAGGGGCATTCCTCTCCTCTTTTGAGGGAGAGTTCGTCCGGTCGTCCGGTCTTGCCATCGACAGGGTCCGGGGCGTCATTTATGTTGTTGATACCCTTGGTCACGCGGTCATGAAGCACGGCCTGGACGGCAAAAGGCTCGGCAGTTTCGGCAAAAGAGGCGAAGCGGACGGGGAGTTTAATTATCCGGGGTATGCCTTTGTTGACGACAAGGGCCGGGTATACATTTCTGACAGCCTGAATTTCAGGGTCCAGATATTCTCTCCTGAGGGGACCTTCATCAGCAAATTCGGCGAACTCGGCGACAGCTACGATACCCTGGAAAAACCGAAAGGGGTGGCAGTCGACCGGGAAGGACATATCTATGTCGTTGACGGCGGCAAGGACATGGTAAAGATATTTGACCGCGAGGGCAGGCTCCTGCTCTATTTTGGCGAGCAGGGCCAGAAATATGGTGATTTCTATCTTCCAACTGGTATATTTATTGATAAGGACAATGTCATCTATGTCGCTGATAATATTAATATGAGAATTCAGGCCTTTCAGTTTTTGGGCGGAGAGTGAAGGCAGTGGGGGAAGCTCTATGATAAAAAGATCATTAGTCATCATCGCAGTGGTACTCTGTGCAACATTTTTTGCTGTTAATTATGCCGTATCTGTCGGGCCCGGTAATCTTACTGCGGCAACGGGCGGTCCGAACAAGCATAATTTGTCCGTCAGCGGTCCCGGCCCACATAAGGCGCTTGGTGAGACCCAGATCTGTATCTTCTGCCATACACCGCATAAGGCAACGGTCAGCATCCCGCTATGGAACCACACACTTTCGGCTGCAACCTATACCCTGCCTTCCTCGGCTACGCAGAAATCGGTCCCATCGAATCCCCCGGACGGCTCCTCAAGGCTATGCCTGAGCTGTCATGACGGGACCGTGCCTCTGGGGTCTGTGCAGAATTTCGGCGGGCCACCCACCATAATCCCGATGGGCGGTGGCGCCCTGACCGGCCCCAGCAATATGGGGACAAATATCAGCGGGCATCACCTTGTCTCAATAGAGCTCCCGGCCACGCTGAATGCGGCAAAGGCGGCTGAATGCCAGAGCCTTACCATTGCATGGAATGTCAGGATCCCTTCGAATATCACGGCGTCCTGGACACCATTGCAGCCGACGAATAATTCTTTCGGCGGGTCCCTGACGAAAAAGGGGGTCCAGTGCACCTCCTGCCATGACCCGCATATGGACAACCCTGTTGGCGGGGCGTTTATCAAGGCTGCCTCGCGCGGCTCATGGACAACAAGGGGATATACAGCGGCACTCTGCCTTGCCTGCCATTGCCAGTGCCCGGGCGGCGGACTGAATTGCCAATAGAAACAATATGCTGAATATATTAATGAATAAAGTTACAGCGTCCCTGAGAGATAAAAGCTTCTCCTGGCTCAGGATAGTCCCCTGCGCTTATGTCCTTGCGGCGTATTTTGTTGCACCGGCAGCCTTCGGCGCTGAACCGACCCATCTTGATATGTTAAAGAATCCTGTAGGATGTGAGGCCTGTCATCAGGGACACGGGAAAAAGGGTACCGCAATGCTGAGGGCCAAGAGGGAGGAAAGCTGCTTTACCTGCCACGGAGCATCAGTTACCCCCGGGATAGCCAGCGCAAAAACAGATATGCTGACGGTCTTTAATAAACGATATAAGCACCCGGTCAGGGAGACCGGGCACCTCCACTCCTCCCAGGAGGAGCTTCCCGAAAAAAGCTCGGCTGTATCGAGACATGTAGCCTGCGACGATTGCCATAAGGTCCATCTTGTTGACGCCGAGAAAAAATGGAAGGGCAGCAAGGGATATACAAAGACGAGAGCGAGGGGAAGAGAGGCACGTGAGGAATATGAGCTCTGCTATCAATGCCATGCGGACAGCGTGAACCTTCCCTTTAGCTCAAAGAACAAGAAAGATCAGTTTGATACCAGCAATGCCTCATATCATCCTATTGAGGGGTATGGCAGGAATACAAATGTCCCGAGCCTTCTGTCGTCGGCATATACGGTCAGAAGTATGATAACCTGCTCGGACTGCCATGGCAATGACGATGTTTACGGCCCAAAGGGGCCTCATGGATCGAACTATGAGTTCATGCTGAAGAAGAGATACACGGTGACCGAGGCCAGCGAGGCCCAGCAGACCTATGAGCTCTGTTATGCATGCCATGACCGCAACAATCTTCTTTCCAACGCAAGCTTTAAGAAGCATAAGGAGCATATCGTCTATCATCATATCCCCTGCTCAGCCTGTCATACGCCGCATGGGTCAATTCAGAACCCCCACCTGATCGAGTTTGATGAGAAATTCGTTGCGAGTTCCCCCATGCCGACCTATATGCCGGCGCGCACCGGAAGACCTCTCTGTTTTCTGAAGTGTCACGTCGGGTCACGGGATGTGCTGCATGACAACGCCTTTTATCAGCTGAAGAGGTGGCCATAGTGCAGTCAAACTATAATTATTAAGCAAACTTAATTCTTAAAGTGATATATCGCAGTTTTGGCATGCAGATTGCTAAATATAAATACGAAATGGAGATAATTGTCTATGTCAGGAGGTAAGATGCTTAGAAAATCAATGATGTTTGGGGTGGTTACGATCCTTGCCGTAGCGTTATTTGTCGCTATAACTGCGCGAAATGCCGCATCAACGGTGGCTGGAGGGAAGCATGATCTGTCATTCAACGGGTCAGCTAACTATTCATTCCTGAATGATGAACCGTGTATATATTGTCATACGCCTCACGGGGCCAACAGGTCCCAGAGGTACTCGACAGACCCCAATACCAATGTCGGCGGCGGCACTCTCAATGGTCAATTTCTCTGGAACAGGGCATTGCCTTCACAGGCCTTTTCTGTATATTCAAGTACAACCATGAATGCGACAGCCGGGCAGCCCGGAACACTCTCTCTTTTATGTCTGAGCTGTCACGACGGTATCGGTGCACTGAACGTGCTGATCAACTTCAGGCCAGCCGCTACGCAGCCGCAGCCGTTTGGCGGCTTCACTGAAAATCAGTTCGGTGATTTTAACCTTGCCGATCCGAATATGGGAAGGCTGAACATCGGCGATGCCGTATGCGTAGGCGACTCCTGCGTCGGCGTCGATAACGGTACGAATTTGCAGAATGACCACCCGATAGGGTTCAGTTATGACACTGCCCAGGCGGCCGACGCAGGCCTGAAGGCCTTTGCATCGCTGCCGGCGATCCTGCAAAAGAGGCTGAACCTGGTAAGCGCCTCGCATAATTTGGAATGCTCAACCTGTCATGACCCCCATCTGACAAACAACCCGGGGGGGAACAACTTCTTGGTCATGAGTAACGCTGCCAGCGCATTATGTCTGGGATGTCATAACAAATAGGGGTATGAAAATGAGAAAGAGAGGTATTGTTACTATGAATACGAAAAATCAGGGGAAAGGAAGCTTTCTCTGTTTGTGCGCGCTGGTCATGTTCATGTCTGCTTTGCTCCATGCACAGGCATTTGGAGCAACCGCGCCCGCTTTAACAAAACTCCTCTCAATTTCAACCCCGACATACCCCAATATGGCAGCATCTGATAAGAATGGTACGCTCTATGTGGCAGACAGTTATACGAAGGCTATCCAGGTATTCAATTCTGATGGCTCTTTCAGGACCAGTATCGGGCTTTCTGCCCAGCCCACCGCACTTGCCGTCTCCCCGAGTAATCTGTTATATGTCGGGCAGAACGCGGTCGGAAGCAGTTATATCGAGGCCTTCTCGGCTGACGGGACCGCACTCTCCAGGACGAACGGGTTCTACCTGCTGAAGGCCATGGCCTTTACGGCTGCCGGTGAGCTCTTTGTCATTGACGGCCATCTGGTGAAGAAGCTTGACGCTGCCATGAATACACTGCAGCAGTACGGCGGTTTCGGTATCCTGGTTCATCCAAAGGCTCTTGCCGTAAGCGAACTGAGCGGCGAGGTCTATCTGCTCGACAACGGGGCAAAGGCAACGGAGAACGGCAACGCAAACACCCCGGTATGGAGAATTGTTGTACTCAGTGCCGCTGATCTGGGTGCCGGCATCAGCAGGACCTTCAGCAATTATGGTTTCGGCATTGACGGTAAGCTCGGGTCTGCCGCGGGTCTTGCCGCTGACAAGGCCGGCCGGCTTTATATTTCTGATAACTCGCAGGGTGTTGTGGCTGTATATGATGGAACAGGCGCTACGCTCGCAACGGTCTTCGACCCTGCTGCAACGGTTAACCCGGTGCAGCTCAGCATCAATAATGACAGGCTTTATATAGTTTCCGGTCTCGGCAAGTACGTTTCAGTATACGGGATCGATTCATTTGCGGACCTGAAGGCAGTTCCCGCCTCCCTTGAGATCTCCTATCAGCAGGGGGCAGGCAGCATTCAGCGTACGATCACCCTCGCCAATGCAGGGACTCAGGAGGCTGCCTGGTCGGCAGGCTCGGGCACTGCGTGGCTTTCGGTTGCTCAGACAGGCGGTACCCTCGCCGGGAACTCGGAGCAGGCACTGAGCGTATCGGTCGTTGCAGCAGAGACGGCCGGCTTTACTGTGGGCTCGACCTACAGCGGCAGCATAAGCATTTCATATAATGGAGGCAGTCTTCAGATCCCTGTCAGGCTGGCCATGATCGATGCACCTGTTCTGACGGTTAGCCCGGCTGCTATCTCGATAGCCAAGAGGATCAATGAGACCCCGGGGCCGGTCGCGGTCGATATTACGATCAGCAACGACGTCAGCGGCTCAAAGACCTGGCAGGCAGTTTCCAATGCCGACTGGCTCTCTATTGTGCCCGGGACTGTCAAAACCACCACGGTCAACAATATCTCAACGACGACGACAACTGCGCTGGTGAGTCTTACCAATAGCCCGGCGCATTCCATTAATACTACAGCAGGTAATTATACCGGACTGATCAGCGTGAGCGCGGACGGCGTCACCGGCAGTCCTGCAGCAGTGACCGTCAGCCTGGCCGTCGTCTCGACCGGCAAGGTGACCGTTAAGACGGACAACAGGGATGCTTCCTTCAGGATAACCGGTCCTGATCAGATCTACTTTGGCAGCGGGCTGAGCTATACCATTGATGCGGCTGCCCCGGGGACCTACACTGTAGCGTTTAACCCTGTCGCAGGGTTCAAGACCCCTGCCCAGCAGAAGCAGACCCTCGGCGACGGCAGGGAACTGGTCATCAGCGCGAGCTATGCCGACCTGAAAAGGCGGGCGAGCATTATTGCGAGCCATGGCGCCGGAGCATCTGATCCCTCTGAAATAGCGGTATTTGATGCAGATGGTGCGCCTGTCCTGAGCTTTGTGCCATTTAATTATATGTTCGGAGCCAATACGGCAGTCGGTGATTTTGACGGAGACGGCGCGATGGATATCCTTGCCTCAAGCGGCGGAGGCAACAGTGTCCCTGCAATTGTCAAGGGCTTCAACCGCAATGGCGGCCCGATAGCAGGTCTCGCCTTTACGGCTTACACGCAGAAGACCGGGGTCACGATAACTGCCGGAGACTTTGACGGTGACAGGAAGGATGAGATTGTCACCGGCGACGCCAGCACTTCGTCGGTCATTCGCATATTTACCTTTGATGCGCTTAGTGGCGTTGTCAGTGATACGGGCGTATACATCACTGCCTATCCCTCCCTCTCAGGAGGCGTGTCGGTAGCTGCTGCCGATGTGGACGGAGACGGCATCCCTGAACTGATAACGGCCCCCCGTGGCGGCTCTGAGAATTCCGACATCCGGATATTTAAGATCAACACCTCGGCCGGTATCGGCAACTGGACTGCCGCGCAGGTAACAACGTTTGCGGCCTGCAGTCTGAGGCCGGCAGTTGGTCGTAATCAGGTCCCCGGCACCCAGGAGACCAGGCTCACCATAACAACTGCTGACACAGACGGTGACGGCAATGCCGAGATACTTGTTGCATGCGCCAATTTCCCGAAGTCCGAAATAAACACCTTCAACTCGGCCGGTGCGTTATTGACATCCTTTACAACAGGCTCCTCAAGGATGGATAATATTGCAGCCGGTGACCTTACACAGGACGGCTCTGCCGAGATCCTGCTGGGAGATGCCCAGGTCAATCGTGCTAATATAATAAAAATATATAACAATGCCGGACAGCCTTTGAACAGTTTTAAACCATTCGGCAATAGTTTTGGCGTCAAAGTCACTGTAGGAAATTTAGGTTACTAGGGGGTATAGATTATGATACGAAATATTATGAAAAGAATAAAAATTGAAGGCTTTGTGGCGCTGCTTCTGTTTGGCATGCTGATGCTGCCGTTGGCGTCGCACGCCCTTGACGCTCCGCATATCAATACCCCCGGCTATAATATTTCATGCGGAAACTGTCACTGGACGTCCGGTGTTGCAACCCCCCCCTGGAATTCAGTGACCTATCCTGACGCAAACGACAATACGGTCAATAACAGGCGCTGTTACCTTTGCCACGACGGCGCAACAGCCCCGATACAGAAGACCCATTCATCCACGACAACATCCGCTACATATTGGGCCACTTTGGGCGGCTGGCAGACTGAATGTATATCCTGTCATAATCCTCATGAACAGCGCCAGACAAGGATGTGGACAACACAGACCCATCTGGCTTCCGGATCTTTCACCGCACCATCCGTCGGTTCCTGGGTCACCTCGACGAACCAGACTCAGATAACCCTCCCGGCCGGTCTTGCAGCAAATTACAATGGGTACTATTTCATGCCTGACAAAAAATACCCTGTCTTTTACAAGATCAAGGCACCGGCAGACACCACAGGCCAGAGCATCATCCAGGTCAAGGGTAAGGTCGAGACCTCGCTGGTCCTCGGCAATGGTTATGCAATTGTCTATGCCCAGAACGTGAAGGATCTTGTCACCTATGTAAAGCCTGACGGCACCAGCATAAATAAAATAGTCAAACTGTACAGACCGACCGGTGCAAACAACGGCGCTGACGGCGATGCCACGTACGACGGCATCTGCGAGGTCTGTCATACCGCAACCACCTACTATAAAAACGACGGCTCCGGTGGTGCCCATAACACGGGCGCAAACTGTGCTCAGTGCCATGATCATATCGGCGGCTTCAAGCCTGCCTGCGGCGGATGCCACGGTAACCCGCCCACGGTGAGTAATCAGTCCCAGCCAAACGGCCTGGTCTGGATAACCAGTACTCGGTCGGCCTCGGCAGGTGCTCATAATCTGCATGTCAACACCGACGCTATCGCCTGCTCAGCCTGTCACGTCAACAGTGTCGGTTCCGGCCCAACGCATAATAACGCAAGAACAATATCCATGGGATTCTCCTTTAACGGGGCAACCGGTGGTACCTATAACGGTCAGGCAGCAGCGATTTACAATTCGAGCGACGGCGGCCTGACAACGACCTCAAGCGGCGGCGCAATGCAGTGCAGTAATATCTACTGTCATGGCAGCACAATGGCGGCGGGTGCATGGGGCACTGATGCCGGCACGAACAGAGCCCCGAATTGGACAACAAACGCAGCAGCCGGCGCCTGCGGCACCTGCCATAAGGCAACGGCAGCAAACCCGCCTGCCAGCGGCAGCCATATCAAGCATGCTTCCTCCGCAGCCGGCAACTATAACGTAAGCTGCGATCTCTGCCACCCTTCGGCAGCGAGCGGAACACATGTCAATGCAAATGTTGAATATTCGCTGAGCACCTCCGATCCAAGGACGAACGGCGGATTATATAATGGCTCAGCAAGCGGAGGCACGGGCCTCGCACCGTCAACCAACTTTAAGAACTGCACCAATTTATACTGCCATAGCACCGGCACTGCAACTTACTACTCAGCCTCCTGGGGCAGCGCCGGTTCAGGCGCATGCGGCACCTGCCATGGCGCCAATGCGACAGCAACACCGTCATCAGTTCGCCACGGCCAGCATGTCGGTAATGCACAGGGCTATAAATTCTCCTGCTCGAAATGCCACGACTCAGTCGTAATGGCAACAGCCGATTCGACCGGCTGGGCAACGATCAAGTCAACGACCCTCCATGTTGACGGGACAAAAAATGTAAAATTCGATATCTATAACTCTATCGGAAACTATGCCGGCTCGAACTGCTCGGCAATTTACTGTCATAGCGCAGGTACCGCTGTAGCAACCGGGGCAGCTCCTGTTGCAAGCGCAGACTGGAACACGACGATGAACTGTGCAGGCTGCCATGGTATCGGCACCAGCGACGGCCGCCCGAACTATGCTAACTATACGCCTAAGGCGAACAGCCATATGGCAGTGGAGTCAACGACACATGCAAATCATCCGTGTCAGACATGTCACTTTACGACGACCTCCAACGGCACCAGCATCACGTCGTTCAGCAGGCACGTCAACAAGTCTTACGACGTAGCGCCATGGGGCTCTGCATCCTTCTCCTATACGTTTAACGCAACCGGCGGAACCTGTTCAGCGGTCTCCTGCCACGGCGGCAACCCAGGCGTATGGGGCAGTTCAGGTTCACTGGGCTGCGGCAGCTGTCATGCGGTCAACAACACCCTGCTTGGCCAGCACAGCAACCATTGGGCAACAGCCGGATTCGGAACGCTTGTCCCGGCC
>SCQH01000052.1 GCA_004321925.1 Nitrospirota bacterium
CTCTTTATGAGGATGTTCCGAAGGTGTCTTATTCTGGTTGTACTCTCGAAAAGTTTGCGGTTTCTTGACAGTATCGGATTGTCGGCGGTACCGTGCAACTCACCAGCGTAAGGACAGTGTCGGTTATCAGGTGACAGACTCACTGTTCGTACGCACTCCTTTGCCTTGTTATTTCGCCTCCATTACGCGTTCCTCTTGAGCTAACAAGATGTTCCATGACTGAGACATCCCTCCCCTGTCTTCTGCAATGCTATAATATGGTCATCAAATTCCAAGGGGGAAGCAAAATGACAAAGGTTGAACTTATCGAAAAGATGGCAAAGGATGCGGACATCTCAAAGGCAGCAGCGGACAAGGCTCTTAATTCTTTCATGGACGGCATCAAGAAGGCCCTGAAGAAAGGCAACAAAGTTACTCTTGTAGGGTTCGGGACTTTCTCTGTCGGCAAACGGGCTGCCAGGACAGGGCGCAATCCTCAGACTGGGGCAGTTCTTAAGATTAAGGCTTCCAAGGCACCGAAGTTCAAGGCTGGGAAGGGCTTTAAGGACGCTATAAAGTAAACATGGCTCGCATCATCATTTATGGCAAGGCTGGCTGACCCTATACCGAGAAGGCTATTTCAGCCTACCGGACAGCACAGTATTTTGATGTGAAACACGACCCCACAAAACTTGAAGAAATGCTTCTGCATTCCAAAGACATCAGAAAGGTGCCGGTCATTATTGAGGACGGGAAAGTGGCAATAGGCTACGGAGGGTCTTGAGGGGTTTAATCCCGATAGGTTATCGGGAAAGTCTGCGGGGAGGTCTTTCGTGGACACCATATTCATATCGCGCTAGGGCCTGATCTTTTTCTGTACTTGGCTAATGACCCCGTGCAGCATATTGAGCTCCCAATCGGTGAGGCCTGCCCTGCCGATGAAGTGCTTGAGGTTGAGCATGATCTTCTTTTCGAGGTCCCGGTCCCCGCGGGGGATGTATTCGAGCATCCGCAGGAGGTCGGTCATCCTGTCATAGAGCGCCGTCACCTCCTCATGGGTGACCAGGTTCAGCCGGCCGGCGTTGCCCTTCTTTTTCTTCAGGCCTTCATCATGCACCGCCCAGAGCGCCTTTGACGTCTCATAGGCCACGATCATGACGGCCTGGGCAAGGTTCAGCGAAGGCTGCGCACTGCTTGAGGGGATGGTCATGAGGAGCCCGCACTCCGCGACCTCTGCATTATAGAGCCCCCGGGATTCCCGGCCGAAGAGCAGGGCCACCTTATTCCCTGCGATCTCAGCGCTTACCCGTTTGACCCCCTGCTCCACAGGCAGAATCAGGCCGCGGCTCTTTCCCTTGCGGGCAGTGGTCCCCACGACGATCGACATGTCCCTGACCGCCTCGCGGACGCTGCCGAAGGTCTCTGCATGATTGAGGATGTCAAGGGCATTGCAGGCAAGCCAGCGGGCTTCGTCGGTGATGTCGGGCGGGTTGACCAGCCTGAGCCTCTGAAAGCCCATGTTCTTGATAGCCCGCGCAGAGGCCCCGATATTGCCCGGCTCCTTCGGTTCCACAAGGACAAAATAGATGTTGTCCCGCCAGGCGTTCATGGATGCAGCAGACTGATCGGCCGCATGGGGAGGTGCAGGATCTGTTTTCTTAGCGGTTCTCATAGGGTTGCAGGCGTTGCCTAGCCTGTGCACTAGTGTAACAGACCGCCGTCAGAAGTAAAAGAAGTATCCCGGCGTCTCGGCCGCGGGTGAGCTTTACAAACCACCCCTATTCTTTTATGATGTAGACTATGCAGAGGACTTATTGACCATGACCTTTCTGAGACTGGCCCTTGCACAGATGAACCCTGTTGTCGGCGACCTTTCGGGGAACGCCGGGAGGATCATCCGCACGCTCAAAAAAGCGGTGAAGGAGCAGGCGGATATTGTGGTCTTCCCCGAGCTGGCTCTCACCGGCTATCCTCCCGAGGACCTTATCCTGAAACCTCAGTTCATTGCCGATAATATGGCCGAGATGAAACGCATCAGCAGCCATGCCCCGGGGATCACGGCGATCATAGGGTTCGTCGATGCCGGGGAAAAGGGCGGGCTCTATAATGCGGCTGCGGTCATCTCCGGGGGCAAGCTTATCGATATCTACCATAAGATACTTCTGCCGAACTACGGGGTCTTCGACGAGGTGAGGTACTTCAAACCTGGCAAAAGGGTGCCGGTCTATTCAATACCTGCTACCCGGCCTGCAGTGCGGTTCGGCATCAATATCTGCGAAGACATCTGGCATGCGGCAGGCCCGGCGCGCCAGCAGTCTCTGGCAGGGGCGGAGCTCATCATCAACATCAACGCCTCACCGTATGAAACAGGGAAGCCCGAATGCAGGAGGAGGCTCATCCAGCAGAGGGCTGCCGAGAACAGCGTGGTCATCGCGTATCTCAACACGGTCGGCGGGCAGGACGAGCTGGTCTTCGACGGGCTCAGCATGGTCTATGACCATACCGGGTGCCTGATAGCCCAGGCAAAGGCCTTTGCCGAAGAACTGATGATCGTCGACCTTGATCTCGGCAAGACGAGGAAATACCGCCGGCTCAGGGGACTTTGCGATAAGCCCCGGGTAGCGAAGACCGCCCCTGCCCTGCAGGAGATCAGGGTCCCCGCAGCCAGGGTCCCGGCCAGACATACCATGAGGAAGGCCGGCTTCAGCGGCATCCTGATCCAGGAGGAGGAGATATACCGGGCCCTGATGCTCGGCACCGCCGACTATATCAGAAAGAACGGGTTCAAGGGCGCGGTCATCGGACTGAGCGGCGGCATTGATTCCTCCCTGGTAGCGGCCGTTGCAGCAGACGCCATCGGCAGGGAGAATGTCACCGGCGTCTTCATGCCGTCGGAATTCACCTCGCAGGAAAGCAGGGAAGACGCGTTCCTGCTCGCAGAGAACCTCGGCATCACGATCACCGAGCTGCCGATCGGAAAACTGCTGCAGGAATATAAACGTTCCCTTGTCCATCAATTTGAAGGCCTTGCCGAAGACATCACCGAGGAGAACCTCCAGGCACGGATACGGGGGAACCTCCTGATGGCCCTTTCGAACAAGTTTGGCTGGATCGTGCTGACAACCGGCAACAAGTCCGAGATGAGCGTGGGCTACGCAACCCTTTACGGAGACATGGCAGGCGGCTTTGCGGTCATCAAGGATGTCCCCAAGACGCTCGTCTACCGGGTCTGCCGGTGGAGGAACCTGCAGCGGGAAGGCGGCGTGATACCGGCGCGGGTGCTGGTCAAGGAGCCGACCGCGGAACTGAGGCCTGACCAGAAAGACAGCGACTCGCTGCCGCCCTATGAGATCCTCGACCCGATTCTTAAAGCATACATCGAAGAGGAGATCAGCTTTGAGGAGATCGTCAGGCTCGGCTATGATGCGGCAACCGTTAAAAGGGTGATCAGCCTGGTGGACCGCAGTGAATATAAACGCAGGCAGTCGCCTCCGGGGATAAAGATCACCGGCCGGGCCTTCGGCAGGGACAGACGTTTCCCCATAACCAACAGATACAGGAGCTATTGATGAAAGTCCTCCATGACATCCCCCGGTATTGCTCTGTCGTCATACTCCTTGTTTCTCTCCTTTCGCCCCCCTGCCAGGCAGCCGGGAAGGAAGGCTTCGCGTTCAATAAACAGGCTGAGCTCCAGCAGATAAAGCCGAAGAAGCCGGTCAAGATAAAATTGAAGCGGACGGCCAAGGACGAATACAGCTGGGAGCTTGCCGGAGATGATGTGGACGACATCATCCAGGCCGACAGGCGGCTCCGCAAGATGCTGAGCGCAAAATAGATGGCGTCAGGCAGCCTGTATATCGTCTCCACCCCCATCGGGAACCTCGAGGACATCACCCTGCGGGCCCTGCGCATCCTCAAAGAGGTCGATGTCATCGCCGCAGAGGACACCCGCCACTCGGCCAAGCTCCTGAACCATTACGGCATCTCGAAGCCCCTCATCAGCTACTGGGGAGAGAAGGAAAAGATAAAGGCGGAGGAGACGCTCGAGATACTGCATTCAGGGAGGTCCGTGGCCCTTATCTCGGATGCGGGCACCCCCGGCATATCAGACCCCGGGAACCTCCTTGTCGCCAGGGCGATCAGCGCGGGCATCGATGTTGTGCCGATCCCCGGCCCGACCGCCGTGATAGCGGCGCTCTCCCTGTCCGGGCTGCCGACCTCGTCCTTTGTCTATACCGGATTCCTCCCGGTCAAGCATTCCGAGCGGGTCAGGACACTGCAGGCGCTGAGCCTCGAGACCAGGACGATCGTCCTTTACGAGGCGCCCCACCGGATCGTCGAGACGGTCGCTGAAATGGCGGAGATATTCGGCGACAGACGGGCAGTCCTCGTGAAGGAGCTGACCAAGCTCTTCGAAACGACCCTCCGCGGGACCCTTGCCGAGATCCTCCCCCGGCTCGAAGATTCAAAGATCGCCGGAGAATATGTGCTCGTGATCGAAGGCAGAAGCAGGGAGGAAGGCATCAGCATTGAGGACGCACTGGGTGAGGTCAGGGCACTCATGAAAAAAGGGCTGGGAAGAAAAGAGGCCTCAAAAAAGATCGGGGAGGAGTACGGCCTGAGCAAGAAAGAGCTCTACGACAGGAGCCTGGAGTAAGCAGGCCGCTATTTCTGCTATTCTGCAGCCCGTTTCAGCGCCAGCACCGCATTGACCCCGCCGAAACCGAAGGACGGCGAGACCGCCAGGCTGATATCCGCCTCTGTCCTCTGCCGGACAATAGATAGATCACAGGCCTCGTCCTGCTCATGCAGATTGATCGTCGGGGGTATGCTGCCCGTCGAGAGGACCATCGCCGTGAATGCGGCCTCAAGCGGGCCTGAGGCCCCGAGCATATGTCCGGTCATCGACTTAAGTGCGCTGACAGGGACCTTGCCTGTCCTCTCCCCGAAGACCCTCCGGAGGGCCGCTGCCTCAACCCTGTCCCCGAGCCTGGTCGATGTGCCATGGCTGCTGATATACTCCACCTCTTCAGCAGAGACAGCCGCATCCTCCAGGGCCAGCCTGATCGCCCTGGCCTCGCCCTCCTCGTCCGGCTGCGTGATATGGAAGGCATCGGCAGTGCAGGCATAGCCGGCTATCTCCGCATAGACCCGGGCCCCCCGCTTCCGGGCAATATCGAGGTCCTCAAGCAGCATGACAGCGGCGCCCTCAGCAAGGACAAAGCCGTTCCTTGACCTGTCAAACGGCCTGCTTGCTGAAGCGTCCTGATGGTCAGAGAGCGCACCGGCGGCGCCATAGCCCTGGACGCAGGACCAGCATACCGGCGCCTCTGTGCCCCCGGCAAGCATCGGCCCCGGATATCCGGCCTTTATCAGGCGGTATGCCTCCCCGACAGCATTCGTCCCGGAGGCACAGGCATTGGATATCCCCATGCAGTGCCCCTTCAGACCGAGCTTCTGGGCTGAAAAAGATGAGGCAGCGCTGATGGTCGAAGACGGCATGAGATAGGGCGAAAAACGGGCCTTACGGCCTGCCCTGCAGGCTTCGGTATTTTTCAGGATGGCCTTTTCCATGCTGCTGATACCGCCCCTGCTGGATCCGATGATGACCCCGCCCGACTCAACGTAACGGCCCCCGGCAAGCGCCGCGTCCTTAAGGGCCATTGCAGAGGCGGCAAGGCCATAAAGCACAAAGGGGTCGTGGTGCAGCACCTCTTTGCGGCTCAGGTACTGCCCGGGCCGAAAGCCCCTCACCTCACCGGCCATCTGCCACGCCAGCCCGGAGGCGTCGAACCTGCTGATCCGGCCGATGCCGGGGCAACCCTCAAGGGCAGCCTTCCAGGAATCCTCAAAGGTATTGCCAAGCGGGGTGACCGCCCCGATGCCGGTAATAGCGACCCGTTTCATCACTGAAGAGATACAGCAGCGGCGGTCCGGGAGTATCGGTCAGCAGGCATACAGCGGAATAAATTCCTGACTTTTTTCAGGGCCATGATCCTCTTCCATATAACAAAAGTATGAACAAAAACCGGCGGGCTTGTCAAAAACCTTCAGACGGACAGGGGCTTCCTCAGCCGGTCATAATAATCTTTTTCCTTTAATAATTCTATGCTTCTGTGATATTTTATAAAAAACTGTTTCTCAAGGATGGGTCTTGTCAGGGTCGATCTTAAAGAAAAGGCGCGAAGAACTGGGGCTTGATATCACGGAGGTCTCAGTCCTGCTGAAGATCAGGAAGGAATATCTCTCGGCAATTGAAGAGGACCTCTTCGACAAACTGCCGGCGCCGGTCTATACCATGGGGTATATCAGAAGCTATGCGCAGCATCTCAACGTTGATCCGACCGAGATCATCAAGGTCTATGCAACACAACTCCCTCCACCAAAAACGGATACAACCATCATGCCGGTCATCCTTGATGAGGACCGGAGAAGACCGAAACGGTTCTATATGGCCGCGGCCTTGCTGGTGGTCATTGCCGGCATCATCGTCGGCCTTAAGGTCCTGCACATCCCGGACAGGCTAAGGCAGGGACATACCCCGAAAGAAACCCCCGCAGTGACCCCGGCTCCCGTGACAGAAAAAGCTCTGTCGCCGGTGAAGGGACCGGTCGTGCAGCAGCCCGCGATGAAACCGCCGGAACAGCCGCAGGCCCCTCAGGAGAAGCCGGTCATTCCGGCTTCTGGTGAGCAACCGCTGTCAAAAGAGGCAGCGCCGGCAGCTCAGGCTTCTGCGCAGAGAAAGGACCTGCACCGGCTTACGATAGTGGCAACCGATACAAGCTGGGTATTTGTCAGATTCAAAAACGGCAAATACCAGGAGCTGACGCTGCAGCCGGGCCAGACAAAGGAATGGTTCTTTCTGGAAGGCGCGACCCTCAGGACCGGAAATGCCGGAGGTATTCAGATCTCGCTTGACGGGAAAGAGGTCGGGCCGCCGGGTGAAAAGGGCCAGCCGCTGACCCTCGAACTCCAGGTAAACTGATCAACCCTTCTTCCTGACCTTTGCATAGGTGTCCTTCAGCGACACAATGCGGTTGAAGACCGGCCTTTCTGAGCAGGAGTCCACAGGGTCCGCATAAAAATATCCCTGCCTCTCGAACTGGAACCTCCCGTCCTTCGGCGCAGCAGAAATGCCGGGCTCTATCCGGCAGTCCTTCAGAACGACGAGAGACCCCGGGTTGATGCAGGCGCTGAAATCAGGACACTCTTTTTCATCCCCGGGGTTCGGCTTGGTAAAGAGATGATCGTACAGTCTTATTTCCGAGCTGACCGCATGGCCGGCCGAAACCCAGTGCAGCGTTGCCTTCACCTTCCTGCCGTCCGGAGCATCGCCGCCGCGCGTCAGCGGGTCATAGGTGCAGTGGAGCTCTGTCACCTCTCCGGTCCTTTCGTCCTTTACGGCCTTGACACAGGTTATATAATAGGCATACCTGAGCCTCACCTCGCGGCCGGGGGCCAGGCGGAAGAACTGCTTGGGAGGGTCCTCCATAAAATCTTCTTTCTCTATATACAGCACCTTCGAAAAAGGCACCTTCCGGGTACCCATACCGGGGTCTTCGGGGTTATTGACCGCATCGAGCTCCTCCTCCTGGTCCCCGGGGTAGTTCAGCAGGACGACCTTCAGCGGCTGCAGCACTGCCATGAACCGCGGGGCGCTCCGGTTGAGCTCCTCACGGATGCTGTGTTCAAGCAGGGCCACATCGACCGTGCTGTTCCTTTTTGCCACCCCGATGCGTTCGCAGAAATTCCTGATCGACGACGGCGTATACCCGCGCCGCCGGAGACCTGATATGGTCGGCATGCGGGGGTCGTCCCAGCCGCTCACCCGGCCCTCCTCCACCAGCTTCAGGAGCTTCCGCTTGCTCATCACGGTATAGGTGAGATTCAGGCGGGCAAACTCGATCTGCCGGGGATGACAGGAGACCTGCAATGCGTCAAGGAACCAGTCGTACAGGGGGCGGTGGTCCTCGAACTCCAGCGTGCAGATCGAATGCGTAATGCCCTCGATCGAATCTGAGACGCCGTGGGCGAAATCATACATCGGGTAGATGCACCAGGCATTGCCGGTGCGGTGGTGCTGCGTCTTGAGGATGCGGAACATGGCCGGGTCGCGCATATTGAGATTGCCCGAGGACATATCGATCTTCGCCCGCAGCACATGAGCGCCGTCTTCGAACTCCCCGGCCTTCATGCGGCCAAAGAGATCGAGGTTCTCCTCGATGGAACGATCGCGGTAGGGAGAGTCCTTGCCGGGTTCGGTCAGGGTCCCCCGGTATTCGCGCATCTGCACGGCGGTGAGGCTGCAGACATAGGCCTTGCCGGCCCTGATCAGGGCAACCGCATAGTCGCAGAGCCGCTCGAAATAATCTGAGGCATAATAGAGGTGCTCCCCCCAGTCGAAGCCGAGCCAGCGGACATCCTCTTTTATCGAATCAATATATTCGACCTCTTCCTTGGCAGGGTTAGTGTCGTCGAACCTGAGGTGGCACCTGCCGTGGAACTCCTCCGCAAGCCCGAAGTTCAGGCAGATGGACTTGGCATGGCCGATATGCAGATAGCCGTTGGGTTCAGGGGGGAACCGCGTGATGACCCTGCCGTCATTCTTCCCGGCCTTCAGGTCCTCCCTGATGGCCTCGCTGATGAAATGGGACGGGGTCCCCGGTTCCTGCGCCGGATCGTCCTGGGGCTCATGGTTCACCGTATCGTTATCTCCTTGATGTTCTCTTACCTGGACTTGAATCCGGGACAGCCTTCAAAACCATAGCAGGTCGCCTGCCGCCTCATGAGGCATCCGGTATTCACGCATATGGGGACAGTGTCCCCATATGCCGAATAGGAAACCCGTGCTTCTTTTTGAGGGCCAGCGCGCCTGGCACCGGCAAATTCCTTTCTCGAATTCACTTTGGTTTTCATCGCTGTGTCTTATATAATAATACACTTAGCGGTCACTATGAAACTCGTTCGTCGAAAGGTCCTTCAAAAAGGTTATGCAGAGCCTCACCGCACGCTTCATCTCCACCATAGATAAACATGCCCTGCTCCATAGCGGAGACGCTGTTGTGGTCGGCCTTTCCGGCGGCCCCGACTCTGTCTGTCTCCTCCATCTGCTCCATGGAGTGAAGGAGAAGTTCAGCCTGAAACTCCATGCGGTCTATGTGAACCATAACCTGAGGCCGGCTGAAGTGCCCCGGGAGATCGCCTTCTGCCGGGAGCTCTGCGAGAGGCTGGGGGTCACCTTTGAGGTGAAGCCGATCGATGTCGCCGGCCATCAGAGGGCATCGGGCGGAAACAGGCAGCAGGCAGCCAGAGAGCTCAGGTACCATGCCTTTGATGAAGCGGCCTTCGGGTTCCAGGCCTCAAAGATATGCCTTGCCCATAACGCCGACGACCAGGCGGAAACAGTCTTCATGCATCTGGTGCGGGGCTCGGGACCGCAGGGGCTCTCCGGGATCCCGGTCAGACGCGGCAGGATCATCCGGCCCCTGCTTGAGATCGAACGTTCGGCGATCGAGCACTATCTTAATGAGAACGGCATAGGGCATATGGTCGATTCCTCGAACCTGAAGACCGATTACCTGCGCAATAGGATCAGGCTGCTGCTCATCCCTGAACTCAGGAAGCTCAATCCGAACCTGACCGACACGGTCACCACGACCACCACGATCCTCCAGGAGGAGGAGCGCTATTTTGATATCCTCGTCACCAAGACCCTGATGAAGCTGATCAGCAGGAAGACCGGGGTCCGGGTCGAGCTTTTTCTTTCACCGCTTGAGATGATGGAAAAGGTCCTCCTCAGGAGGGTCCTCAGAAGGGTCATCCAGGAGACCAGGGGGATCAGGGAGATAGGCTTCAGACATATCGAAGGCATCATCTCGCTCCTCAGGAGCGGCACCGCCGGCGACAGGCTCTATCTCCCGCAGGGGATACGGGTCATCAGGGAATATGCCCTCCTGGTCCTCACCGCTGAAGAACCTCACATCCTGGCAGAGTATGAACTGAACCCCGGCGGGGAGGTCACGCTTGCAGGCGCAGGCCTTGTCCTGCAGGCCCGCTTTGAGCAGCAGCCCGATGACCCGGGCGACGGGAAGACCTCGGTCCTGCTCGACGCGGACAAGCTCAGCTTCCCGCTGAAGGTCAGACCGCGAAGGCCGGGGGATTTTTTCTACCCCAGCGGCTTCGGCAGGAAGAAAAAGCTCCAGGATTATTTTGTGGATGAAAAGGTCCCGCGGGACGAAAGGGACTCGGTCCCCCTGCTGCTCTGCGAAGATGCCATTGTTTTTGTCGGAGGCCTGCGGGCGGATGAACGGTTCAGTCCGGGGCCGGATACAAAAAATTTCCTGAGACTTGTTATAGTAAAAGGGAAATTTTAGATCAGGAGGCTATTGTGACCGATATTGTACGGGTCCGCTTTGCACCCAGCCCCACAGGGTTTCTCCATATAGGCGGCGCCAGGACAGCGCTTTTCAACATGCTCTTTGCGCGGCAGCATAGCGGCGTGTTCATACTCAGGATAGAGGACACCGACACCACCCGTTCGACCGACGAATACATCGAGGCGATCATCGAAGGCATGAAATGGCTCGGCCTGAGCTGGGATGAAGGCCCGTTCAGGCAGACCGCCCGGTTCGACATCTACCGGGACTATGCAGACCGGCTCGTCAGGGAGGGCAAGGCCTATTACTGCTACTGCTCTGCCGAAGAGCTTGAGGCCCGGCGGCAGGAGGCGACGGCCCAGGGCAGGCCGATCATGTACGACGGCAGATGCCGTGAGCTCAGGGAACCGGTCCCGGGGATCGCGCCGGCCGTGCGGTTCAGGATGCCCCGCGACGGCAGCACCGTGGTCAATGACATGATCAAGGGGGTGGTCGAATTCGATAATGACCAGCTTGATGACCTGATCATCCTGCGTTCCGACGGCACGCCCACCTATAATCTGACCGTGGTGGTCGATGACGTCGACATGAAGATAACCCATGTCATCAGGGGCGATGACCATCTCAACAATACACCCAAACAGATCCAGCTTTATAAGGCCCTCGGGTACGAGATCCCGGCCTTCGCCCACCTGCCAATGATCCTCGGGGCTGACAAGGCGCGGCTTTCGAAGCGCCACGGAGCAACGTCGGTCACGGCGTATGCCGATATGGGATATCTGCCTGATGCCCTGATAAACTACCTCGTCAGGCTCGGCTGGTCCTACGGGGACCAGGAGGTCTTCACCCGCGAAGAGCTTATCAGGTATTTCTCCTTCGAGCATGTAGGCAAGGCGGCGGCCGTCTTTAACCCCGAAAAACTCCTCTGGCTCAACAGCCAGTATATCATCAACTCCCCTGCTGAGGACCTTGCAGCCCTCGTCATACCTTTCCTCGTCAGGGAAAATATCATCGGCAAAGATGAAGCGGTGGACAGGGCATGGCTGGCGCGGGCGGTCGTCACGCTCCAGGAGCGGGCCAAGACCCTGATAGAGCTTGCAGCCTCCCTGCGGTACTATTTTCACGACCCGGCCTCCTATGACGAAAAGGCGGCGGCCAAGTTCCTCAATGACAAGAACCTTGCTCTCCTCACGGAGTTGCATGAAAGCCTGAGCGGCCTCGGCGATTATTCGACCGCCGGGATAGAGGCCGTATTTACGGCGCTCATCGAGAAGCATACCATCAAGCTCGGCGCGATAGCCCAGCCGGTCAGAGTCGCCCTGACCGGGGGGACCGTAAGCCCCGGCATCTACGAAGTGATCGAGATCATCGGCAGGGAGGCGACCCTCCGGAGGCTTGGCAGGGCGATCGACACGATCAGGGGTACGAACCCTGCCTGATACCTGTATAATATAAACTGAACCATGAGCTATATAGCGGTCATAGGTGCGGGGAGCTGGGGGACGACCCTTGCGTGTCTCCTCACAGACAAGGGATATGATGTCTCGTTCTGGGCCTTCGAAAAGGAGGTCGCAGAAGAGATCAATACGTCCGGCAGGAACAGTCTGTATCTGCCCGGGGTCGACCTTCCGCCCGCGCTCAAGGCGACCTGCGACCTGGAAGAAGCGGTCAAAAAAAGCCGGTATATACTGAATGTCATCCCGACCCAGTTCACCCGGTCGGTCTTTAAAGAGGCGGTCAGGTATATCCATGAGGACGCCGTTATCATCAGTGCCTCAAAAGGCATCGAGCAGGGCACACTCCTGACCGTCTCCTCGATACTGCATGAAATAACCGGTTCGCGCGGGGCAGTGCTGTCAGGCCCGAGCTTTGCGAAAGAGGTCATCGCCAAATACCCGACCGCCGTTACCCTCGCCTCGCAGGACCCTGACGTCAGCCTGCTTCTGCAGGAGATCTTCACTACAAATTATTTCAGGGTCTACACCCATACCGACATCGTGGGCGTTGAGCTCGGGGGCGCACTCAAGAATGTCATTGCGATCGCCTCAGGGATCTCTGACGGCCTGAACCTAGGCCACAGCGCGCGCGCCGCGCTGATAACGCGGGGGCTCGTCGAGATCACCCGCCTCGGTGAGATCATGGGAGCCGACAAAAGGACCTTCTCCGGCTTAAGCGGGCTGGGGGACCTTGTGCTGACCTGCACCGGCCCCCTCTCGCGGAACTATTCGGTCGGGATAAAGCTCGGGCAGGGCATGAGGCTCCGGGACATTATTTCTTCGACGAGGAGCGTTGCCGAAGGCGTGGCCACGGCACAGTCTGCCTTTGAACTCTCCCTTGAGTACAATGTCGAGATGCCTATCGTGGAGCAGGTCTATAAGGTCCTGTACCAGGATGAGGACCCTGCCGCCGCGGTCCATAACCTCATGAACCGTACGCTGCGGCCCGAGTTCTGAGCCTTCATGGATTCCGCAAAGATCCAGAAGATACTCAGCGACCTCAGCAGCAGGAAGATCGACGAAGCTGCGGCCCTTCATGCCCTGCGGCACCTGCCCTACGAAGACCTCTCGTTCGCAAAGATAGACCACCACCGCCATATCCGGCAGGGCATACCCGAGGTCATCTATGCCGCGGGCAAGACAGAGAAACAGGTGGTCGATATCGCAAAGGCCATGCATAAGAACAGCGGCAGTTTCCTGATCACCCGGGCCTCAAAAAAGATCTTCACCTTGCTGAAGATTAAAGGCAAGGTCTACCACGAGGCCTCGGGGATGATCGGGGTCGGCGGGTCAAAGGAAAAGGCCGGGAATATCCTGGTGCTGACCGCAGGCACATCCGACCTGCCAATAGCCGAAGAGGCTGCCGTTACCGCGGCCTTCCTCGGCAGCAGGGTAACAACGGTCCATGATGTCGGCGTGGCGGGCCTGCACCGGCTCTTCGACAACAAAAAGGCGATGCATGAGGCGAGGGTGATCATCGTTGCTGCAGGCATGGAAGGCGCCCTTCCCTCGGTCGTCGGCGGCATGACCGACAAGCCGATCATCGCAGTGCCGACCTCCACCGGATACGGGACGAGCTTCAACGGCCTGACCGCCCTGTTTGCGATGCTCAACTCCTGCGTACCCGGGATCGCCGTGATGAACATCGACAACGGCTTCGGCGCCGGCTGCCTTGCCCATAAGATCAATACCCTGTCCTGACCGGCTGCCTCCGCTTTGCCCCCGGGTCTTCTGAGGATCCGTCAGACCTGTTTACTGCTTTGGTCTAATTTCTTCCGTGCCAGCCGGGCGTGAGACTTTGATCCCTCGTCCATGGTCCGAAGCATGCCGGCATATTGGGGTGAGACCTTGAAATGGCTGAAAAAATCCTTTTCAACGAGCGTATTTTCAATTTCACAGGTGATCGAAAGGGCCTTCATTGGTGAATAGTTCCCCCTCAGGGCAGCATCGTTGACACCTTTCAGATAATCGATGATCGACTGAATGGCTTCCGCCTTTATCCCTCCCTCATCAAACACCGACTGCCCTTCATAGGTCAGCTGGTAGAGCTGCCGTGCAGCGTCGGCATGCTCCTGTTCTTCTTTGATGAGGGTCTCCCACAGATCGTTATGTTCAGGGAATTTCTCAGAAAAGACCTCATAAACCTTACCCAGGCTCACTTCAAGTTCATGCATGAGCATCAATGTCTTTATCTGGTGGTCCTTCAGCATGATTTCACGTCCCCTTTCCGGAGCGACAATTCTTTTTTGCTTCAGACCGCTCTGGTTAAGCCGATTATATTCCGAATTGACCGCGGTGTCAACATAAGCCTGAGTGAACTTTCCGGAAAATTCAGGCCGCAAATCTTGAGAATAAACCGGTTCCATCCACAGCGAAACCAACGACGGCGCCAATGGGTTGGTCAGGTGTATTTCCAAAAGGGTACTGACTACTGGTAGGATAAATAATGAGCAGGTGTCTGAGGTCGAATTAATAATTGACCACAGGCCCGCCAGCCTTTGTTGCACTTCGGCCATGAATGCTGACAAGGGTAACAAGCGGTAATGAAAGGAACCATGGAACATTTGGCAGACAATACTGAAGCTGTCATGGACTTCATCGCTGACGGCATACTTATCATAGACAGGGATCATTGCATTGTATTTGCCAATAAGGCCATGCTCGATATATGCGGAGGCCTGCGAACAGCTGACTTCATCGGCAAAAAATGCCATGAGATTTTTCACCGATGCCCCACGCCGTGTCCCCAGGCATGTTTAGCCGAGATCGTTTGCCCTTATGATGAGGTATTCAGGGGGGAAAAGACGGCCACCACAATACATCGGCACCGGATGCCCGACAACACGGAAAGGACATTCAGCATTACCGCATCGCCCATCAGGGACAAGACCGGCAATGTCACCGGGATGGTTGAAGTGCTGAGGGACATTACGGAACAGACAAAGACAGAGGATGCCTTGCAAAAGAGCGAGACATTCATGAAAAATATCTTTGAAAGCGTTGACGAGGCTTTTATCGTCATCGACCCCGACTTCAGGATCATCGCCGCAAACAGGGCATACTGCAAACAGGTGAAGTCGCCTTCCTGTGACATCATCGGCAGGTACTGCTATGAGGTTTCGCATCACGAGGACAAACCATGTTTCGACAACGGCGAGGAATGCGCCCCCCTGCGCACATTCAGGACCGGGGAACCCTCCTTCGCCATTCATACGCACTATGACAGCGAGGGGAAGCCGGTATACATCGAGGCGCGGTCACATCCCATCAAAGACGACGCGGGCGCGGTAACTGCTGTTATCGAGACGCTGAACAACATAACGGAAATGAAAAAGATGGAAGAACAACTCCGCCATGCCCAGAAGATGGAGGCGATTGGCATACTTGCGGGGGGTATCGCGCATGATTTCAACAATATCCTCAATGTCATAATCGGATTCGGGACCTTGGCGCTGGACAGGCAGGATGACGATACTATCTCAAAAGAGCAGATAAATGAGGTGCTTGCAGCTGCCGACAGGGCGGTGAATCTCACAAAGAGGCTGCTTGTCTTCAGCCGGAAGCAGGTTGTGGAGGTAACGCCCGTTAATGTCAACGAGATCATCCGCGGCATAGAGAAAATGGTTGGCCGGATCATAGGCGAAGACATCGTCTTTACCATGGAACTCGCAGACGTGGAGATGACGGTGATGGCTGATGCCGGGCAGATAGAACAGGTTTTGATGAACCTTGTCGCAAATGCCCACCATGCTATGCAGAAGGGCGGAAGACTGACGATCAGCACAGAGATCAAGGAGATGGATGAGACCTCTGTCAGGGCACAGGGCTATGGCAAGACGGGGACATATGCGCAGATCTCGGTAACGGATACCGGGAGCGGAATGGATTCGGGAACCCAGCAGAAGATCTTCGAGCCTTTCTTTACCACGAAGGGCATTGGAGAGGGCACAGGGCTCGGCCTTGCTATCGCCTACGGGATAGTAAAACAGCATGATGGTTACATAAAGGTTTATAGTCAGGAGGGAGAGGGAACTACCTTCAAAATACTCCTGCCCGTTGTTGGTGATAAGGAGGCAAAAAGAGCGGTGAACGGGGTTGCTGCGCCGATACAAGGGGGGACAGAGACTATACTTATCGCAGAAGACGATGCCGCGCTCAGGAAACTGACGCAGCTTGTCCTTGAATCCTTCGGCTACACGGTCATAACCGCAGAGGACGGGGCAGAGGCCATAGCCACGTACATGGAAAACAAGGATAAGATTCAGCTTCTGGTCTTTGATATGCTCATGCCGAAGAAAAACGGCAGGGAGGCATATGAGGAGATCAGAAAGATCAGCCCTGATATCCGGGCGCTCTTTATAAGCGGGTATGCGGCGGATATCATCACCAGGAAGGAATTACTTGACGGGAGTATGGATTTCATTCGTAAGCCCGTCTCAACGAAAGACTTCCTGATGAGGGTGAGAGAGGCCCTGGATAAATAAAGCAATCGGTCTTCCGTCTTGCAGCAACTTCCACATTTTTCCCTAATTCCGTTGCTGTGCCGGTCATCCCGAGCCCGTCGACGCGACACCAATAAAAGTAGTTGACAACTGGAAATCTGTTTTGATTCATTCGGTTTTGTATGCCTGTCATTCCGGCTTGTCCGGAATCTTTCTTCTGATATAATGGGGTATGCTGGGGAAAACATATGCGGTCTATATTATGGCTAACGCCAGACCGACGTTATATGTTGGGGTAACGAATGACCTTGTGCGAAGGGTCTACGAGCATAAGACCAATCTTAACCCTCAGTGCTTTACTGCCAGGTATTATCTGCACCGGCTTATTTATTATGAGTTTTGTGAAGATAGCCGTAGTGCAATTGTCAGAGAAAAACAGATAAAGAATATGAGCAGACAAGCCAAGCAAGAGCTTATTAGAAAGTGGAATCCAGCCATGAAAGACATGTATGAAGACATTACAGGAAGGATTCCGGACAAGCCGGAATGACAGTCATACAACGGATGCACGGTTGCATATATTTTCGTAAATCCGCATTGGCTGCATTTTTCTGAAACTAATGGTTTGTCGGTGAAATGCTGAATATTAGGCATCTCTTCTTGGTCACCTTATATGGGAAATCATATGAAAAGGTATAATAGGACATGACCGAGCAACAACCACATCAATCAAGCGACCCTCTTCATGGGGTCACTCTGGAGATGATCCTTACCGAGCTGGTCGAAAATTACGGGTGGGAGGAGATGGGGAGGACCATCCGCATCAGGTGCTTTACCTTTGACCCGAGCATCAAGTCCAGCCTGCAATTCCTCAGAAGGACCCCCTGGGCCAGGAAGAAGGTCGAGACTATGTACCTGAGATATAAGCGCTATATGCAGAGACAGGCAAAGCGCGAGGCACGCTCGGAAGAAAGAGAATAAGTTCTTAGTTTTTAGTTCTTAATTCTTAGTTACTGTAGATAACGCCTTATTCCATAACTTAAAACTCAAAATTCAAAACTTAGAACTTTCTTTTGCTCTTTGCTGCTTCTTGGTTTGACATAATTGTCCTGCTCAACTATACTTAATTTTACCCTTGGGGGAGGCATAAGGCCTGAGAGTTTCTCGTTTTAACGGGAGAGACCCCTTGAACCTGATACGGGCCATTCCGTCGTAGGGAACAGGGACAATGTAAAAGGCAGCCGTATCTCAACCCGGGATATGGCTTTTTTTATTGCATGAAACTGACGGTTAACGGCGAGATCATCGATGACGTGAAGGCAGGCACCATTTCTGAGCTGCTTGGTGAGCTCAAGGTTGCGCCCGGGCGGGTCGCGGTCGAGGTCAATATGGCCGTTATCAGGAAGGCTGATCATGACACCTTCCGCCTGCATGACGGGGACGTCATCGAGATCGTCAACTTCGTCGGCGGCGGATCATAAGAGGAGACTACCATGGAAGACAAGTTCATCATACGGGGAATAGAGTTCCGGTCGCGGCTCTGGGTCGGGACCGGAAAATACAAGGATTTCGACGAGACGCGGCGGGCGATCGAGGCCTCGGGAGCGGACGTCGTGACCGTGGCGGTCAGGAGGACAAACATCACCGACAGGAAGTCCGAAAATCTCCTGGACTTCATCGACCCGAAAAAATACAAGATCCTCCCGAACACCGCAGGCTGTTATACGGTCGAGGATGCCCTCAGGTACTCGCGGCTTGCGCGGGAGGCCGGGGTTTCCGACCTCATCAAGCTGGAGGTGATCGGAGACGAAAAGACCCTCTTCCCCGACAACATCGGTCTGCTGGAGGCAACCGAAATCCTTGCAAAGGAAGGGTTCATCGTCCTGCCGTATACGACCGATGACCCGGTCATGGCAAAACGGCTGGTCGATGCAGGAGCAGCCGCGGTCATGCCGCTTGCGGCGCCGATCGGCTCGGGCCTCGGCATCCGCAACCCTTACAACCTCAAGATCATCCTTGAGCAGGCAACGACCCCGATCATCGTCGATGCCGGGGTCGGGACAGCCTCGGATGTTGCGATCGCTATGGAACTGGGCTGCGACGCCGTACTGCTGAACACCGCCATAGCAGGCGCAAAGGACCCGATCATGATGGCAGAGGCAATGAAGCACGGGGTGATGGCCGGAAGGCTGGCCTATAAGGCAGGCAGGATCGGCAAGAAGCTCTATGCCACGGCAAGCAGTCCCTTTGAAGGGATGCTTTAGAAGGCGGCGCGTGGGTGTTGGCGCATGACGTCCGGTGAAGGACGGATCGGTTTCAGGGTATATCTCATAACCGACAGGAAGCTGTTCACCAGCGAAGACCTGATGGTTCGCGGCATCGGCGAGGCCTTGCGGGCAGGGGTCAAAGCGGTGCAGCTCAGAGAAAAGGATATGGCAACGAGAGATCTTCTGGCTCTGGCATACAGACTGCGTGAACTGACCAAAGAGCATGGCGCGGCCCTTTTCATCAATGACAGGGTCGACATCGCGATGGCTGCGGAGGCTGACGGCGTGCACCTCGGCGGGACTTCTGTCCCCGTAAGTGCTGCCAGGAAGGCGGCAGGGGAGAAGCTGCTGATAGGCAGGTCTGCCCACAGCCTTGAAGAGGCGCTGGAGGCCGAAAAGGACGGGGCCGATCTTATGACCTTCGGGCCTGTCTTTGATACGCCCTCAAAGAGACGCTACGGAAAGCCTGTCGGCCTTGAACTGCTCGGGCAGGTCGCCAGGCAGGTCTCTGCCCCGGTCTTTGCCATAGGCGGGATAACGATGGATTCGATACAGGAGATACAGGCGGCAGGGGCCCACGGGATCGCGCTCATCTCAGGCATCCTTGCTTCGGATACTATTTACGGCAGCGCAATAAACTTTGTGAGGACAATGACATGACAAGAATAGAACTGGCCAAAAAAGGGATCATTACCGACGAGGTGAAGCAGGTGGCAGCGGCAGAGGGCCTGACCCCTGAACAGCTTTCCGAAGATATCGCCGCAGGTTATAGCACCATACCGGTCAACAGCAACCACAAGATCACACCGATCGGGGTCGGCAGGCATATGCGGACGAAGATCAACGCCAACATCGGTACGTCGAAGGACAGGATCTCGATAGACGAAGAGATGGAGAAGCTTGCCGTCCTGGTGAAGTACGGGGCTGACGCGGTCATGGACCTCTCGACCGGCGGTCCGATAAAGGAACTCAGAAGGATGATGCTCGAAAAGTCACCGGTGGCCGTGGGCACGGTGCCGATCTACCAGGCTGCAGTGCAGACGGCTGCCCTGAAAGGCTCGATCTCGAAGATGACAGCAGATGAGCTCTTCTCGGTCATAGAGGAGCATGCTGCTGAGGGGGTCGATTTTGTGACCGTCCATTCAGGCCTCACGCTGAGGGCGGTCGAGCGGCTGAAGAAACAGGGGCGCATCCTCGATATCGTCAGCCGGGGGGGCTCGTTCCTCCTGGAATGGATGGTCTATAACGAGCGGGAGAACCCCCTGTATGAACAGTTCGACCGTCTCCTTGAAATAGCAAAGAAATACGATATGACCCTCAGCCTCGGCGACGGCATGAGGCCGGGCTGTCTTGCCGACGCTACCGACAGGACCCAGATAGAGGAACTGCTCACCCTGGGCGAGCTCAGGGACACGGCGGTAGAAAATAATGTCCAGGTGATCATCGAAGGCCCCGGCCATGTGCCGCTGAACCAGGTCGAGCTGAACGTAAAGCTCCAGAAAGAGATATGCAAGGGCGCACCGTTCTATGTCCTTGGGCCGCTCGTCACGGACATCGGCATGGGCTATGACCATATCTCTGCAGCCATAGGCGGCGCCGTTGCAGGGGCTGCCGGGGCCGATTTCCTCTGTTATGTGACCCCTGCCGAGCATATCCGCCTCCCGAGCATCGATGATGTCAGGGAAGGCGTTATCGTCACGAAGCTTGCGGCCCATGCGGCCGACATCGCCAAGGGCATCAAGGGCGCGATGAAGGCGGACATAGAGATGGCGCGCTGCAGAAAGGCGCTCGACTGGAACGGCCAGATCAGCCATAGCCTGAACCCCGACAAGGTCAGGGCCTGGAGGGCCGAGGTGCCGCCGACCGAGAACGAGGTCTGCAGCATGTGCGGCGAGTTCTGCGCTATTCGGACGGTCGAAAGGGCGCTGAAGAAAAAGTAGCTCAGCGGTCGTGAGCATACGCCATGATGCAGTACTCCTGATCGGCCCGACCGGCTCCGGCAAGTCACCGCTCGGAGATCATCTTGAGGAACACGGGCTTGCAGGCAGGCGCTGTCATCATTTCGACTTCGGGTCCCGGCTCAGACAGATCGCACTGGAAGAGGTCCCTCCTGAGGAATTTACCCCCCATGAACACCTTTTTGTCCGTGAGGTGCTCGAAAAGGCTCTGCTTCTCGAAGGTGAACATTTCCCTCTTGCGCAGAAGATCGTTTCGTCCTTTCTCAGGCAGAGGTACTGCCGGCAGGGGGAGACCCTCATCCTCAACGGCCTGCCGCGCCATGCCGGACAGGCGGCTGCCATGGACGGGCTCGTCTCGATCAGCAGGCTTGTGGTCCTTGAATGTTCGACTGAGACCGTCCATGAGCGGATCAGGAAGAATACCGGACAGGACAGGACCGGACGGCCCGATGACGAAAGACACCTTATCGAGAAAAAACTCAGGCAGTTTCAGGAGCGGACAGCCCCGCTGATCGGGCATTATGAAGACAGGGGCTGTAAGATCATCAGGATCCGGGTGACCGGCGACACCGCCACCGGTGCGGTCTACGAAGAACTTGTACGCGTCAGGCCTACGGGACGATAGCGTATTTTATACCTTCTCCGTTTTTGAGCTTCACAAAGACCTCCTGGATGTCCCTGAGACGGGAGGTCCCTGAGATCAGCGCATTGACATCGATCTTCCTGCCTTTCAGCAGCGCATGGGAACGTTTTACGTCGTCGGGGGTGAAATGGAACGTGCCCTTGAGGGTTATCTCATCGTAATGGAGCCTCTCTGCATGGAAGGTGACCGTGGTCCCTGCCCGGCAGCCGCCGAACAGGACGACCGTGCCTCCCCTGCGGACATAATCGACAGAGGCCTCCCAGATCGCCGGCTGGCCCGTGCATTCAAAGACATAATCCACGCCGAGGCCCTGGGTACACTCCTTGATCGAACCGACCGCATCGGAAGGGTCAAAGATGTGATCGGCCCCGAGTTTTTTCGCGGTCTTGAGGCGCGCACGCTCAAGCCCGGTTATCATGACGCGCGCTCCTTTTGCCTTTGCCAGCATAAGATGGAGGAGCCCGATCGGGCCGGCGCCGATGACGAAGACCGTGTCGCCTTTTTTTATGCCGAGCACCTCCATGCCATGGACCACACATGCCAAGGGCTCAAGGAAGGCCGCCTCCTTGAAGTTCAGGCCTTCGGGCTTTCTGAAGACATTCTGCTCGGCCACCTGGCGCGGCAGGAGTATATACTGGGCAAAGGCGCCGAGCACCTTTTTGGCCATGATCTGCTCGCAGAGGTTGAAGAGCTTTCTCCGGCAATAGGCACAGGTCAGACAGGGGGCGCTGTGGACGGCCATGACCGGGTCGCCTATCCTGAACCTGCTGACGCCCTTGCCTTTATCAACGATGACCCCTGAAAATTCGTGGCCGAAGGGCCCGGGCATGGGGATGAGGGTATGGCCCCGTATAAAGGCCTTAAGGTCGGTGCCGCAGGTGAGCGCGGCCTTCACCTCGACCAGCAGTTCCCCTTCAGAGGGCTCGGGAAGCGGGGTGTCCTGTATCTCGATACTGCCCGGTTTCGTCAGGATCGCCGTGAGCATGCCTCAGAACTCCATCTTTCCGCCGAGGATCTGGCCGGTCAGGGCTGCCATCACGAACAGGGGGATGTACGTATACCCCAGATGGGAGAAGGTCCGTGCGACAAAGATGAGCGGGATCGGCAGGTGGATGCATAGGAACCAGTTCACGGAAAACTTCCTGGTCCTGTTCCTCAGATAACCGAACAGGAGGTTGATCATCGTCGTCAGGGAAAACATCCCGATTATAAGGGCCATCTTAGCGCTCAGGTCCATGAGAAAAAATACCTCAAATGGACCATTTTGGTCAAGATGTCCGTCAGGGGCAACGGATAAAGGTCCCCGGATCAGTCCTTTTTGCGGCGTGCGACGAAGATCCTGTTCTTGCCGAGTTCCTTGGCCCTGTACATGGCGCTGTCAGCCTCCTTGATCAGGGCATCAGCCATCTGCCGGATGTTCTTCCTGAGCTTCACATGCTCGGAGAGCGAGGCAACGCCGATGCTGCAGGTTATCACCCCTTTGATGTTGAGCGGCATTTCGAGGCCGGGCACCTTCTCCGTCAAAAAGATCTTTTTGCCGATGCTGGCCCTGAGGTGTTCGGCATATATCGCGGCCTCCTCCTTCTGCATCCCCGGCAGTATCACCGCATATTCGTCGCCTCCATACCGTGCCGTCACCGCGGCCGTCCCGTGAAAGATCTCCCTGACAATGTCTCCGACCTCCTTCAGGACGGTGCTCCCGGCAAGATGTCCGTGGCGGTCGTTGACCTGCTTGAAATGGTCCAGGTCAAAGAATATCATCGAGACATCGCCCCGGGATGCTGCTGCCTTCCCCACCTCCCGCTCGAGGCTCTGGAAAAAAAAGCGGTCGTTATAGAGCCCGGTCAGGCTGTCCCGCTGAGAAAGCTCCTCAAAGCTCCGTGCGATCAGGGCGTTATGGATAAGGGTCGCGGTATACCCGGCAAAGATCTTCAGCAGGGCGAGATCTTCGCGGGTGTATTTCGGCGCATCCTTTCGGTTGATGAGCTCGATCACCCCTATGGTCGAGCCTTCGATCAGCAGCGGGGCGCAGATGATCGACCGGGTACTGTAGCGTATCCTTTCGGCAACCTTGGGATAGAACGTCGAGTCATTAAGGACATCTTTGCTGATATACGGTTTGCCAAGGCTGTAGGCCTTCCCGGCAATGCCCCAGGTGGAGGAGAGGAAGGTATTCACCAGTTGGGAAGAGCCCTTCCCGAAACAGGCCGCGAAATAGAGCCGGCCCTCCTTTTTTCTATCGTCCCATTTCAGATCGGGGTCGTCCAGCAGGACCGACCCTGATTCTGACGGGACAAGCCTGTTCGCCCAGGTCAGGATCTCGCTGAGCACGGCATTGAGGTCCACATCACGCACGGAGGTCCGGTGTTTTTTCCTCCGGTTGAGGAGTTTGGAAATGATCGTACTGTTGGCAAAGTAGATCTTCATATCTGCGCTACCACCAGAGTGTCACCACCCGTTTGTATGCACCCGGGCCTTATCATATCTCAGTGCAGGCGGTTTTTCCTCGGCAGGCCAGCCGACCGGCACCAGCGCAAAGGGGATCACCCGGTCCGGCATGTTGAGGAGCTTCCTCATGGCAACGACCCGTTCCTCACGCGGATAAAAGCCTGTCCAGACAGCCCCGAGCCCCGCTGCATGCGCCGCAAGCAGGAGGTTCTGTGTTGCTGCCGCACAGTCCTGCGGCCAGTACCCCGGGTGTTTTTCGAGGTCAGGGTCGCCGCAGACCAGGATTGCCACCTGCGCCTCCTTCAGCATCGCGGTATGCGGGTGGAACAAAGGGACCTGATCGAGAAGCGCACGATCATCGATAACGACAAAGTGCCAGGGCTGCTGGTTGCCGGCGGAAGGGGCGCTCATCGCCGCCTCGAGGACCGCGGTGATCAGTTCTTCAGAAACGCGGTCAGCGGTATATCTGCGTATGCTTCGCCGCGTCAGAATAGTATCCATAGCATCCATTGCAGCCTCCTTGAAAGACGGTATCAGGTCCCGAACGCCTCTCTAAAGCGTAAACGGAAGCCGGATTAATGTCAATAGGCCGATTATAATTCAGAATAGCCCCGGCAGCGTGCTAAAATAGCGCATGAAGGTTGCCCGTCTTTACAGCTTCGGCGACATCCGCATCGAAGAGATGCCGGTGCCCGAGGTCGGACCGGGAGATGCCCTCGTCCGGACGCGGGCCAGCGGGATCTGCTCCGGGGATGTGATGCCGTGGTATATCGAAAAAAAGGCGCCGCTCGTCCTCGGGCATGAGCCTGCCGGTGATATCGCAGAGGTCGGCAGGGACGTCAGCTCATTCCGGAGAGGCGACCGCGTCTTTGTCCATCATCACGCACCCTGCCTGAAATGTCCCTTCTGTCTTCGCGGGGACCATGTGCAGTGCAGCACCTGGAAGACCTCCCGCATCGTCCCCGGAGGTGTATCCGAATACATCCTCGTCCCTGCGGTCAATCTGCAGAACGATACCCTGAAGCTTGATCCCGGCATGAGCTATGAGGACGGCACGCTGATAGAACCTGCTGCCTGTGTCGTCAAGGGGCTCAGAAGGGCCCGCATGGTCCGCGGAGATACGGTCCTGATCATCGGTATGGGAGTGATGGGTATGCTGAACCTCCTAATCGCAAAGGCATACGGGGCCGGAAGCGTCATCTGCGCAGACCGGGTGCCGTTCCGTCTGAACAGGGCAGCGGAGCTCGGGGCGGACGCGGTGATCGATGTCTCAAAAGAGCCCCTGAGGGAAGGTCTCGCCCGGGCCACAGGCGGCAGCATGGCCGGGACCGTCATCGTCGGGCCGAACAGCGCTGAGGCAATGCAACAGGGTATTGACTGTGTCCGGCCGGGCGGCAGCGTCCTCTTTTTTACCCCGGCAAAGCCCGGGGAAGGTCTGCAGCTCGATCCGAACCATCTCTACTTCAACGACCTCAGCCTGATCAGCAGCTATTCATGCGGGCCGACGGATACGGCAGAGGCCTTCAGGCTCATCGCCGGCAGGGTCGTTACTGCGCAGCAGGTGGTCACGCACCGGTTCCCGATCCAGAGGACCGCCGAGGCCTTCAGGCTGACGGCAGCAGCCGGTGAGTCATTAAAATCCCTGATCGTATTCGAACCATAGAAGGAGCCCCAATGAAGAGAAAATATGCACCAGCGTCATTGTGCGAGCTGCCCGGCCAGGCCAAAAAAACCGGGCCGAAGACCAACATGACCTCATTGTACCGGCATACTGGCGACTTCCGCTGGAAGGGGGTCAAAGACCAGCCCTATAAGACAGAAGGCGGGAAATGGCCGGAGGTCGTCAGGAGGGTCCTGGTCGGCGCCCAGGGAGAATCGGCCAGGTTTCATGTCAGATATTTCGAGATAGCGCCGGGCGGGAAGAGCAGCCTTGAGACGCACCGGCATGAGCATGTCGTCATATGCGTCAGAGGGGAGGGACAGGTCCTGGCCGGGAGATCAAAAAAGAGGCTCGGCTTCATGGATACGATCTATATCTCACCCGACACGCTCCATCAGCTTTCAAACCCCTTTGAAGAGCCCTTCGGTTTCCTCTGCATCGTCAATGCCCGAAGGGACAGACCGAGGGTCAAGGCCTGAGGATTACCCTGCCCCTTCCTTGTTTTGTATAAAAAAAATAGGCTATTATAATAGGCTATTACAATTGATCATATCCTGAGGAGAGCCCTTTATTATGGAAAAACAAAATAACAAGAGCATAACAGACAGGGTCTGGGACCTCTTTGCCTCGGTTAAACTCGCGATCGTCATTTTTACGATCATTGCCTCTACCTCGATGGTGGGAACTATCCTTGAACAGCAGGCCGACCCGGAGAAGAACGTCAAGGTCTTGTCGAAGATGTTCGGGCTCGGCCATGATAGCGCGCACAGCGCACTGAAAGTGCTGGACAGCCTTGGATTCACCAATATGTATCACTCCTGGTGGTTTGTCACGCTGCTGCTCCTCTTCTGCGCCAACCTCATCATCTGCTCCATAGACAGACTGCCGCACATCTGGAAACTGGCCAGGGAACACATACAGCCTCTGCCGCCTGAGCTTCTGGACAAGGTTGCGATCAAGAGGTCCCTCACGATCAAGGGCAAGGCCTCCGGGGCAAAGGAACTGTCCGTGGCTGCATTGCTGAAGCTCGGCTTCAAACCTGCTGAAGCGACCTCCGCCAACGGCGTCCAGTTCTATGCCGAAAAAGGCAACTATACACGGCTCGGCGTCTATGTCACCCACTTAAGTCTTCTGGTGATCCTGGCCGGCGCCATGATCGGTCTTTTTTTCGGGTTTAATGCCTTTCTGAACCTCCCGGAGGGAGAGACGACCTCGGTTGCCTACAAGGACCGGGGCACGGAAGTGCCTCTCGGGTTTGAGCTGCGCTGCGATAATTTCGAGGTCGACTATTACGGCCAGGGCGACATGCCCAAGTCCTACAAGAGCTGGCTCACGGTCTTCAAGAACGGCAAGGAGATATTGAAGAAATCGATCGTCGTGAACGACCCCCTGACGTTTGAGGGCATCACGTTCTATCAGTCCAGCTATGGCAAGGTCCCCAACAGCGAGGGCCGGGGGATCATCATCCTCAGGGCCGTAGCAGCCAACGGCACGGCCCAGAACATCCAGGCAAAGGTCGGCGATTCCTTCATGATCCCGGGTTCCTCTGTCCAGGGCCGCATCCTCGATTTCAGTCCCGCGCTTTCCGTGGACCCGACCGGAAGATATTTCTCCTATGATGAAATGCTGAAGAACCCGGCCATCCAGGTCGCCTTCACCGGCCTGAAGGACGGCAATTATACCGGCTGGATACTCAAGCGGTATCCGAACTCCTGGAACCTTCCGGGCGGCGAGCGGCTCGAATTCCTCGATTACTGGGGGGTCGAATATACCGGCATGCAGGTCAGGAAGGACCCGGGTGTCTTCATCGTCTACCTCGGATGCATCATCATGGCCCTCGGCCTGTATGTCACCTTCTTCATGAGTCACCGGAGGGTCTGGGTGCAGATAGCTGAGGACAAGGGCAGCACCAGGATAACCATCGCTGCCTCTGCACACCGCAACAAGGCAGCCTTCGAAAACAGGATCGATAAACTGGTCGGTATTCTGAACGCAGGGTCAAAGGGGGAAAGCAAATGAACAGTTCGGTCTTTTTTGGATTATCATCGGTCGCCTACATCCTGGCAATGATACTCTATATAGCTTATCTTGCATTCAGGAACAACACGGTCGGCATCACCGCTACCATCGTCACGGTCGCCGGCTTTGTTTCACAGACCATGGCGATCCTCATCAGGTGGAAGGAATTCGCAGAGATAGGCAATATGGGACTGCTCAGGGGCGTGCCGCTTACCAACCTCTACGAATCGCTCATCTTCTTCGTCTGGTGCCTGATCCTCGCCTATCTCGTCATAGAGTTCAAATATAAGACCCGGTCATTCGGCGCCTTTATTACTCCGGTGGCAGGGCTGGCCCTGGCCTTTATCGACATCTCGGGCATGTCCAAGAACATCCAGCCGCTGGTGCCTGCACTGCAGAGCAACTGGCTTCTCGCCCATGTCATGATGAGCTTCATCGCATACTCCATGTTCGCGGTCTCCTTCAGCACCGGCCTTATGTACCTCATCGTAACGACGGACGACAAAAAAGAACCTGCATACATATTCTGGACGGGGATGCTGAGCCTCTTCATCATCGTCCTGGCCGCTATGGGACTGGACTATCTGACCTTCAAGCTCGCGGTAAAAAGCCAGGAGGAGCTTATCAGGAGCTTTCTCTTCAAGGCATCCTTCCGCAGCGAGTCAGGGGCCGTTACCGCCCTGAGCTTTGCCGTCTCTGCCGGGCTTTTCTTCCTCATATGGCGGTTCGGGGGGATACTGAAGAAGGTGATAGCCGGGGTCAACATCTCTGCGGATACGCTTGACGACATAACGTACAAAAGCATCGCCATGGGGTTCCCTATCTTCACCCTCGGCGGTCTCATCTTCGGCGCGATATGGGCTGACCAGGCCTGGGGCAAATACTGGACCTGGGACCCGAAGGAGACCTGGTCGCTGATCACCTGGTTTTTCTACGCCTTTTATCTCCACAGCAGGCTGATGAGGGGCTGGAAGGGCAAGAAGGTCGCCATCGTCGCCGTGCTTGGCTTCCTGGCCGTGATCTTCACCTATCTTGGCGTAAACCTGCTGCTGTCCGGCCTGCACAGTTACGGCTCAGAATAAGGCCAGCTCAAGACTTGACAAACAAAAGACCTCACTGTGAAGATCCCAGTGAGGTCTTTTGTATTTATGACCGGTATGCTGACAGGATGAATGAACAGGGGTAAGCATGATGGACCTTCATAAGAAGATCACGCTGCTGTTTGCAGCCATAGCCGTTGTTGTTGTCGGGTTTTTCTCCTGGGAGGACATCCAGTTCCACAAGCTCAGGATAAACGCCAGCAGGACCGGGAGGGTCGAACTGCTGACCGAGATAATCGGCAACGGCCTGAGGTCATTGATGATCGAGGGCAGGGGCAGGGACTTCCAGAAGTTCCTTGAGAACCTCATTGCCGAAGACATATCTGCCATAAGGCTGTTCACCCAGGAGGGCAAGATCCTGAACTCGACGGTCCCGGGTGAGATCGGCCGGAGAGTCCCTGACAAGAGCATCCCATCCGAGAATCTGTTGCTGAAGGGTTTTTCTTTATTTAACCGCGACGATGCGGACAAACGCGTCTTCTCAAAGGTGGTCCTGATAAAAAATGACCGCATATGCCAGCGCTGTCACGGAGGCACCGAGCATATCAGGGGTGTCCTTGACGTGGAATTCGCCACCAGCGACAGTGACGCAAAGATGTCCGACGCAATAGGTTCCGTGGCGCGCAGCGGCCTTATCATGCTCTTTGTCCTGGTGGGGTCTGTCTGGCTCCTGGCCCGGTATCTCCTAAAGTCGCCGCTCGACCTGCTGGCGGCATCGACCCGCAGGGACGCCGAGGGGGCCCTGCTTGAGAAGATCATCGCCGGCAGACAGGACGAGATCGGGAGGCTCGCAATACAGTTCCGCGAACTCAGGGCCGACATTGACCGCAAGATGGAAGAGATCGCCAACTGCCGTGCCGACAGGGACAGCCGCATGGAGAAGATGGCGTCGATCGGCGAACTTGCGGCAGCCGTCGCCCATGAGATCAAGAACCCCCTTGCAGGGATCAGCGGCGCTCTGCAGGTGCTGGCAGAGGACTTTCCGGATGACAGTCCCCGCAAGGAAATATCACAGGAGATATTACAGGAGATCGAACGGCTTGACAAGGCGGTAAAGGACCTGCTTTTCTTTGCCGTCCCTCCGGAACTGCATCAGATCCCGGTTGATATGCATGCCGTCATCGACAAGGTCTCGCGGCTGCTCCGGCCCCTCGCGGCAACGCTGGAGGTGACCACGACCGTGACCGCCGACGCTGCGGTGAGCGCGCTGATCGACCCTGAGCAAATGGAAATAGCCCTGATGAACATCGCCCATTTCAGCTTCCAGTCCCTCCAAAAAGGCGGACATCTGACCATCGGGGCATACGACAGGCAGGACACGGGCAGTATCGAGATAATCATGGCCGATACAGGACCGGGCCTGTCCGAAGAAAAGGTCGCGGAGATCTTCCGGCCCTTTTTTTCCACAAAACACTCAGGCAGTGGACTCAGCCTTGCGATAACCAGTAATATAATAAATAGGCATAATGGTACGATCTCCGTAGAGAGCCGGCCGGGCACCGGGACAGCCTTCCATATCCTGATCCCGAAGACGAGGTGACCGTGGAAAAAGGTAAAATACTGGTAGTTGATGATGAAAAGCTCCTGCGCTGGTCATTGCAGCAGAACCTCTCGAAGGAGGGCTTTACGGTCATCACGGCCGAAAACGGCGCCGAAGGGCTTGAGCTTTTCCTCGAGGACCAGCCTGATATCGTCCTGCTTGACGTCCACCTGCCCGACACCTCCGGGATCCATATACTGGAAAGCATCAAGAAAGAGAACAGGGACGCGATCGTCATCATGGTCACGGCCTTCGGCGATGTCCAGACCGCGGTCAAGACGATCAAGATGGGGGCCTATGACTTTGTCGAAAAACCGTTCAATATGGAGAAGCTGAAGATCCTCATCAGCAAGGCACTTGAAACCGTCTCCCTCAGGAAAGAGGTCTTTCAGTTCAGGTCCCAGATAGCGAAAAAATACGGCTTTTCGAAGATCATCGGCAGGTCTCCGGAGATGACCAGGATACTGGACCTCATCAGAAAGGTCGCCTCGAGTGACGCCACAACGATCATGCTCCAGGGAGAAAGCGGCACCGGCAAGGACCTGGTTGCCAAGGTCATCCATTATGAGAGCAGCAGGGTCGACAAACCGTTCATGGACATCAACTGCACCGCACTGCCTGAAACCCTGATCGAGAGCGAACTGTTCGGTTTTGAAAAAGGCGCGTTCACCGATGCCAAGCAATTGAAGAAAGGACTGTTCGAACTGACTGACGGAGGCACGGTCTTCCTGGATGAAATAGCCGACATGAAGCTGAGCACCCAGGCGAAGCTTTTGAAGGTCATCGAGAACAAGACCTTCAAAAGGATCGGAGGGACAAAGGACATCAGCGTGGACCTGAGGGTCATCGCTGCAACGAACAAGGTGCTCACCGAAGAGGTCAGGAAGGGGAACTTCAGGGAAGATCTTTACTACCGGCTCAAGGTCATCCCTATCGAGCTGCCGCCACTCGTCGGTCGGCGGGAGGACATCCTCCTGCTTGCCTCTCATTTTGTCGGGGAATTCAACCGCGAGTTCAAAAAAGATGTCAGGGGGCTCGCGAAAGAGACCGAAAAGGCCTTTCTCGAATACCCCTGGCCGGGCAATATCAGGGAATTGAAGAATGTCATCGAAAGGGCCATGATCCTTGAAAATGCCGATTACATACTCCCGGAGCATCTGCCGATCGAGCTGCACTCTGTCGGCCTGAAGGGCCGGTCCATGCCGGGGGCTCAGATCAGCATCCCCCCCGGCGGGATCAACATAGAGGATGTCGAGAGGGAACTGATCAAGCAGGCGCTTGAAAATACCAAAGGGAACCAGACAAAGGCTGCGAAACTGCTCACCCTTACCCGGGACGCCTTACGCTACCGCATGCAAAAGTTCGGCCTGCTCGAAAAGGCTTGAACTGCCCGCTGATTTCTCATATAATTTAGCCGGGGGAATTATCCTATGAAGATATTGATCGTTGATGATGAACAGCTTGTCCGCTGGTTTCTTGACAGGGCCCTGAAAAAGGGAGGTCATGAGGTCAGTTCCGTCTCCAACATCAATGACGGGGCTGCACGACTGAGTGCGGAGCACTTTGACCTGCTTTTTGTGGACCTGCGGATGCCGGAGGGAAGCGGAACAGAGCTGATAAAGAAACTGGAGGGTCTGCCGTACCGGCCGAAGGTCATTGTCTGCTCGGCTTACATCACGTCTGAACTTGAAGAGGAATTCAGGACGAACGACATCTGCATACTGAAAAAACCCTTCAAATTGGATGAGCTCAACTCGGTATTAGGCGCCTGTATCTCAGCGTAGGCCCTCCTGGTACTCCCTCCGCTGATTTCTGACGTCCGGATGATCTCAGCCTGCATTGACACCAATCCGGTCTTTAGTGGACAATATTCACTATGAAGGCCCTGGTAACAGGAGCTACAGGCTTTATCGGAAGCCATCTTACCGAGGCACTTGCAGCCAGAGGGTATGACGTGACGGTCCTTACACGGAAGACCTCGCGGACCGGATGGCTTGAAGGCCTGAAGCTGGACTACATTGCAACTGACCTCTCCGATATTGAAGCCTCTGCCAGAGCGCTCAGGGGTTTCGACTATGTCTTTCACGTGGCCGGGCTCACCAAGACCGTTCGTGAGAGCGACTTCTTCAGGGTCAATACCGAGTATACGTCGCGTCTTCTGAAGGTGCTTGCTGAACAGAACCCGGGGATGAAGCGTTTTATTTACCTCAGCAGCCTAGCTGCTGCAGGTCCCAGCCTTGACGGAAGGCCGGTGGGGGAGGACTCCCCGGCCCTGCCTGTTTCAACCTACGGGAGAAGCAAGCTCCTGGCAGAAGAGGCGGTCAGGTCATACCAGGACCGGATACCCGCCACCATTATCAGGCCCCCGGCAGTGTTCGGACCGCGGGATACGGATTTTCTGGTAATGTTCAGAATGATCAAAAAGCGCCTTTTCCCGTTCTGGGGTGAATGCTCCTACTCGATGGTGTATGTTTCGGACCTCGTGCAGGGGATCATCCTGGCGGCCGAACATGACCGGGCCCTGGGGAAGACATATAATTTAGCCCATCAGATGATTTATACTAGTACGGACATTGCCGGTGAGATCTCGGCGGCCCTGGGCGTGACGCCTCTCAAAATACGTCTGCCGCGCTCCCTCCTGCCGGTCCTTGGTTTTATAGGCCAAAAAATTGACAAAAAAGGTATAATTAACCGTGACAGGGTCATAGACTTTGGGTTTACGAACTGGACATGCGATACGATGATGGCCGAGCATGATATTGGTTTCAGAGCAAAAACGACACTGAGAGAAGGAATACAATGGACAGCAGACTGGTACAGGACACACCAATGGATATAGAAAAAACGGCAGATCTTTTTGACAAATGCAGCCGGTTCACCAAGGCACAGGAGTTGATCCATGCCGGCATGTACCCTTATTTCAGGGTGATCCAGAGCGCCCAGGACCCTGAGGTCGTTATCGACGGCAAAAAAATGATCATGGTCGGATCGAATAACTATCTTGGCCTGACGAATCATCCCCAGGTCAAAGAGGCGGCAATAAATGCCATAAACAAATACGGGTCGGGCTGCGCCGGTTCGCGTTTCCTCAACGGCACCCTGGACCTGCATGTCGACCTTGAGGAAAAACTGGCCGGTTTCATCCGCAAAGAGGCTGCACTGGTCTTTTCGACCGGGTTTCAGGTCAACCTCGGGGTGATATCGTCCCTTGCAGGAAAAGACGATGTCATCATCATCGACAAGATGGACCATGCGAGCATCATTGACGGCTGCAGGCTCTCCTACGCCGATGTCGTCAAGTTCAGGCATAACGACATGGCCGACCTGGAGCGGATCCTCAGGGAGAACAAGCAGCGCAAGAAACTGATCGTGGTCGACGGGGTCTTCAGCATGGAAGGGGACATCGTGAACCTGCCTGAGGTCGTTGCCCTCGCAAAAAAATACCATGCACGGATCATGGTTGACGATGCCCACGGCATCGGGGTCCTCGGCAAGACAGGCCGCGGGACGGCCGAGCACTTCGGGGTCGAGAATGAGATCGATCTCATCATGGGCACCTACAGCAAATCACTGGCCTCCATCGGCGGTTTCATAGCCGGCACGTCGCAGGTTATCCACTTCATAAAACATTTCGCTCGGGCGCTCATATTCAGTGCCAGTCCCCCTCCTGCGTCGGTCGCAGCGGTCAGCACGGCCCTCGACATCATCGACCGGGAGCCTGAGCGCATACAGAAGCTCTGGGCCAACACCTGGAAGGTCCATAACGGGTTCAAGGCCCTCGGCTACGAGATCGGGCCGACCGAGACCCCGATCATCCCGATCCTTGTCGGTGATGACATGAAGGCCTTTACCATGGCCATGATGCTGCAGCAGGAAGGCGTCTTCGCCAATGTCGCGGTAAGCCCGGCTGTGGCGGCCGGCAAGGCCCTAATCAGGACAAGCTATATGGCCACACATACCGACGAACACCTTGACAGGGTTTTGACAGCCTTTGCAAAGGTAGGCAGGTCTCTGGGCATTATTGCATGATCACCGTCATTGAGGCAGCAAAATCCCTCAATGACTTCATAAAGCTCCCCCTCACCCTGCACAGCCGGGACCCTTTTTTCGTGCCGCAGCTCAACCATGAGATGAAGGTCCATTTTTCGCCGAAAAACCCGTTCTTCGACCATGCCACTGTCCGGTATTTCATCGCGATGAAAGACGGCAGGCCTGTTGGGAGGATCGCCTCACTGGTAAACCGGGTGCATAATGACCTGCATGGCGAAAAGACCGGCTTCTTCGGCTTCTTTGACTGCATCAACGATACCGCCGTCTCGGAGAGGCTTTATGAAAAAGCTGCGGAGCACCTGACCTCGGAGGGCATGTCCTGCATGAGAGGACCGATGAGCTTTTCGACCAACGAGGAGTGCGGCATGCTGATCGAAGGTTTCCAGGAGCGGCCGATGATCATGATGCCCTATAACCCTCCGTATTATAATGAGCTCGCCGCAGAGGCCGGGCTCAGGAAGGTCAGGGACCTTTATGCCTACATCTATGATGTACGGGAAAAGCTGCCGGAGAAGGTCCTGCGGGTGGCCGCTCTTGTCGAAAAACGCGGGATCACGGTGCGGCCGATCATCATGAAACAGTATCTCTCCGACATGATGATCTTCAAGGATGTCTACCACTCGGCATGGGAGAAGAACTGGGGGTTCGTCCCCATGTCCGATAAGGAGCTGGAATATGGTGCAGGCCGGCTCAAGCAGATCATCATCCCGGAAATGACCCTCATCGCCGAAGAGGCCGGGAAGCCGGTAGGGTTCATGGGCATGGTGCCTGATTTTAATTTTGTCCTGAAGCAGATGAAGGGGAGTCTGAACCCTGTCAGCCTTGCAAAGGCCTTCTATTATTCGAGAAAGATAAAAGACCTCCGGGTGATGCTGCTTGGGGTGAAGAAAGAATACCGCAACAAGGGGATCGAGGCCCTCCTCTTCAGGGAAGGCTTCAAGCCCATCCTGAAAGGGGGATACCAGAGGGTCGAATTCTCCTGGATACTTGAGGACAACCTCCCGGTGCAACGGACCATAGAGACCATGGAAGGCCGGCTCTACAAGAAATACAGGATCTATGAAAAACCGCTGTAACTTCTGAGATCTTCCGGGGCCTGCCGGGCCGGATCAGGAATCAAGGCCCAGGTCGCCGGCGACTGTTTTGATAACAGACTCGTCAATGACCGGTTTTTTGTAGAGGAACCCCTCCAGGAGGGCATTATCGCACATCGTATTGATCAGTCTCGGGGTCCCGTTTGAATACTGGTAGATCAGTTTTATCGCTCCGAGAGAAAAGATCTCGCTGCTGCAGCCTGCCACACCGAGCCGGTGTTTTATGTATTCGGCAGTGTCCTGTTCCGAGTACGCGGTCAGTCTGATCTTGACCGCAACGCGCTGCTTAAGCGGCTCGTCAAGCGCCATGACCTGATCAAGCTCCGGCAGGCCGAAAAAGATGAAATTGACCATCTTCCCCTCCTGGCTTTCCATGTTCAGCAGCCCCCTGAACTCTTCCATGATCTCTTTCGATTTGAGCATCTGGACCTCATCCATCAGGACAACCGCCTTTTTGCCTTCGTCATTGATCTCATAGAGCCGCTTATAGATATCGCCGAGCAGTTCAAGCTTGTTCTCGCTCACCTGCTTTACCCCAAGCTGGATGGCAAACTTCCTGAACAGCCACTCGGAGCTGACCGAGGAATGAATGATGACCAGGAGGGCTGCCTCGTAATTTTCTTCGTCGAGCTCCTCCAGGAGCTTACGGGCCAGGGTAGTCTTGCCGGCCCCGATATTGCCGATGACGACGGCAAGGCCTTTCTTCGTGTCGACCGCATACTTCAGTTTCATCACCGCCGACGACTGCTGGGGACTATTATAATAGAACCTGCTGTCCACAACGTTCGAAAACGGGTGCTCGGTCAGCTTATAGTATTCGAGATAGTCCATATATTGTATTCAGTGTATTATATACAAAAACATAAAAGCAGGGAAGCAGGGGCTGACCCGCTCTTCTCACAGGTAGGAAACCCTGTCCTTCTTCTTCTCCGGCCTGTCCGGTTTCCCCGGCTTGACCGGCGGCTCTGCGGCCCCGCCTGCACCGATCCGGGCCTTCAACTGACTCAACTTTTCAGAGACATTCCTAAACCCCGCATTCCACCCGTATACGGAGGTGTAAAGATCAAGGGCCTCCTTGAGATTATTGCTCTTTTCAAGGGCGTCAGCCAGGTCATACCGTATGGGCCAGTATGACTCATCCTGGACGCTCCCCTCACTTGCCACCTTGCGCAGCACCTCGACCGCAAGGGAATAGAGCCCCTGTTCCATGTAGCAGACCCCCAGCATGGTAGAGGACTGGAGCACCCTTTTAGGATCGTTCCGTGACATCTGGAACTCCTTGATCGCATCATCCACGAGCCCCATCTCCTTGTAGGCGATCCCCAGGTTGTAATGCGTCTCGGAATCCTCTTCCCCAAGCTCCTGCGCCAGGCCCTTTTTAAACTCCTGAAAGATCTCAAGCACGTCATTATCCAGAGCAAGTTCAGGCATCTCTTCAGCCTCGACCAGGTCCTGATCGGTCAGCGTAAAATCCTCATATTCCTCCTGGGCAGGCGGCACCGGTTCAGCGGGCTTCGCCCGGACAGGTTCAGGGATCTCAGGTTCAGGGATCTCAGGTTCAGGGATCTCAGGTTCAGGGATCTCAGGTTCAGGGATCTCAGGTTCAGGCGTCTCGGATTCAGGGATCTCAAGTTCGGAGGCAGGGAATTCAAAACCCGGAGTCTCAGCCTCATAGGTTTCAGGAGAGGAGACTGCCGCCTTCTCCGCCAGGTCCTCAAGGCTGAATTCACCCGGCGCGGACTCCTCAGATATCTCAATTTCGGAAACTGCATCTTCCGGCTCCTCAGGCAGGCCCCCCGATATATCGCCGGGCTGCAACGAGACAGAAGGCTCGAACGACTCGGTAATGACCCCCAGGGCCTCGAGTCTCTCAATAATGTCCTTATTCTCCGGGAAGAGGCTATGCATCCTCTCAAGGATCTTTGATGCCTCCTGCGTCAGCCCCTGCCGTATATAAAAATCTGCTTCAGCAAGGGAGTCTTCGTAATCCTCTATCCCCGTTTCTTCTGTGGTCTCCTCCTCGCTGCTTTCGAGTGTACCACCATACATGGTCGGTTCCAGGAAAGACGGCGCGACCCTGCCCTCAAGCCTCGGGTCATCAGGAGAGATCGAAAAAGCCTGTTGCAGTATCTTCTCCGCATTTTCAGGGTCACTGCTGCGCTTGTACAATTCACTCAGGATCAGGCACTCGGTGACCACCGACTCCTTGTCGGCCGTTTCCTCATACGCCGCCTTCAGTCTCAGATGCACGTCAAGGTTCTGAGGCTCCCGCATCTTGAGGCCCTCGAGGATCTTTATCGCCTCGTTCATCAGGCCATACCGTGAGAATATATCGGCTTCAACAAAGATCTCTTCGGCCGTTTTCTCGACGCTCGAAACGATCTTTATCTCCTCGGTGGCATGTATCTCCTCAGCAGGCTCCGCGGCCGGTTCCTCCACGGGCGGCTCAGGGGTAAAGGCGCGAAGTTTCCGCTGTATCTCCTCGTCATACGGTTTGACCTCGGCCGCACTCCTCAAACACTCGGCTGCCTCATCATTAAGCCCGCGTTCACGGTAGACATCACCGAGGAGGAGGAGCTCAGCTGCCAGACGGTCGTCGTCGCGGAGATGCTTTGCAAGCTCTACAAGCCTTTTACCGGTCTCGACCGGTTCGACCTCGCGGAACAGCTCGAGGTAGTGCTGGGCATTATCATATTTTTCGTCAGAGACCATCTGCTCGATAAGCGGCATGTATTCCTCCCATGCCTTGTCCATCTGCCCGGCGGAGAGGTAGTTGTCGGCAAGGAGCTGACGCACTTTCATGTTGCCGGGATCTGATTCCCTGATCTTCAGGATGCAGGCCATTGCATCGGCGTGGCGGCCTGCGCGTGTCAGGAGCTCGGCATACGTGAACTTTATGGCAGTGTCGTCATCATTGGCTTCGACAGCTTTCTTTACCTGCAGGAGCGCGTTCTTGGCGTCACCGGACCTTTCAAGGACATGGGCCAGGCCCATGAGGGAATCTTTGTCTGCGGGCCGTAACCCGAGGACCTTCTGGAAATATTCCTTTGACTTGTCGATCTCACCTTTCTCATCATATACCTTGGCGATGAACGCATATTCTTTGCACGCCTCGTTTATCAGGCCTTCCTTGAGCACTGTTTCGGCAACTTTTATCCTTAAGGGTATATTCTCAGGGGAAAGGGCAAGGATCTTCTGATACATCCTGATCATTTTCCCTTTTTCGCCATCCTTTGAAAGACTGTCGGCCGCAGCAAGGTAATATTTTATGGCATCTGTCACGAGGCTCTTCTCCTCGCTCAGCTCACCGAGGGCAAACAGGGCATCGGCATCAGCCGTGTTCGTATTGAGGACCTTTTTATACAGGGCAAGGGCCTTTAACGAGAAGCCTTCCTCTCTGAAATAGGCCGCAGCCTTCCGATGGAACTCGGCCGAGCTCTTCTTGTCGCCTTTTTTCAGATAGAGGTCCCCTATGGCATTGAACGTGTTACCGTCAGGGCCCTCCCTGAGAAGCTTTTCGAGTTCGGCGATCGCCTTGTCGGTCTGGCCTTTCATGATGTACTTCTGGACTTCCTGCATTATGGCTGTTTTGTCTGTCATAGGTGTATCTTAAATATTATCTTATATGGTCAAAAGAGTCAATAATATCGACCGGTTATATGT
>SCQH01000053.1 GCA_004321925.1 Nitrospirota bacterium
CGCATGATCGAGGCCGCCAGCTTTAAGGTGGAAGAGGCCGCTCTCACGGGCGAATCCGAACCGGTTGAAAAAAATACTCGTGAGATCCGGGACGAGCACCTCCCCATAGGCGACCGGACCAACATGGCCTACAAAGGAACGTTTGTGACCTCCGGACGCGGCGCCGGTATTATCACGGGAACCGGCATGGATACAGAGCTTGGAAAGATCGCTGCACTGCTGCAGGAGGAAGAGGAGGTCAGGACACCTCTGCAGAAGAGGCTGGCCTCTTTCGGCAGAAAACTTGCCCTTGCCGTGCTTGCCATATGTGCCACGGTGCTCGCCATCGGCATCCTGAGGGGGGAGCCGCCCCTGCTGATGCTGCTGACGGCGATCTCCCTTGCAGTCGCGGCTATCCCTGAAGCGCTTCCCGCGGTCATTACCATATCGCTCGCCCTGGGCGCGAAGAAGCTGATCACGCAGCATGCGCTCATAAGAAAGCTGCCAGCGGTTGAAACGCTCGGCTCGGTCACCTACATCTGTTCGGATAAAACAGGGACCCTGACGCTCAACCGGATGACGGTCGAGGAGATATGGGTCGACGGGGAACTCCTCAAGAGTGAAGCGCTGAACCTGAATAAAGAAGGACAGTCCTCAGTCCCTGAGCACCGGTCACTGCTGTTCACTGCCCTTGCGTTGAGCAACGATGCCCAGACCGGCGCTGATGGTTCTGTCCTGGGCGACCCCACCGAGATCGCACTGTATGAGATCGCAAAGAAGCAGGGTTTTGGGAAGCAAGAACTGGAGAAGGGCTTCCCGAGAAAGGCCGAATTACCGTTCGATGCCGACAGGAAGTGTATGACGACCTTTCATGCGCGGCCCGAAGGAGGTTTTTATTCCTTTACCAAGGGGGCACTGGATGTTCTGATCGACAAGTCCACGGATATGCTGACGTCACAAGGACTGCGTCCCGTCGATGTTCAGGACCTCGACAGCGTACATACAAGGATGGCGGCGGACGGCCTGAGGGTCCTCTGCATAGCAATGAGAATATGGAACACCCTGCCGGATGATATGTCCCAAGAGCATGTCGAGACAGGCCTTACGATCCTGGGCCTGACCGGCATGATGGATCCTCCCCGGGACGAGGCCAGGGAGGCTGTCTCTCTCTGCAAGGCAGCAGGGATAAAGGCCGTCATGATAACCGGTGACCATCCCATTACCGCACGGGTGATAGCCGGGAGACTGGGTATTATCGAGGATGAATCAAAGGCGATCATCACCGGCAGGGAGCTTGAGAGGCTGTCTTTGGAGGAATTTGAGGAGAGGGTCGAGCATATCCGGGTGTATGCGCGGGTTGCCCCTGAGCAGAAGCTGAAGATAGTCAAGGCGCTCCAGGACAAAGGTCAGTTCGTTGCCATGACCGGGGACGGGGTCAATGATGCACCCGCCTTAAAGAGGGCTGACATCGGTGTTGCCATGGGCATCACCGGCACGGATGTCTCCAAGGAGGCGGCGCATATGATACTCCTGGACGATAATTTCTCCACAATAGTAAAGGCGGTGAGGGAGGGGAGAAAGATCTATGACAATATCAGGAAGTTCATAAAGTATCTCCTCACCACGAATTCGGGCGAGATATGGACCCTCTTTCTGGCACCGCTTGTAGGCCTGCCGATACCGCTTTTGCCGATCCATCTGCTCTGGATCAACCTGGTGACGGATGGTCTTCCGGCCCTTGCCCTGTCGGCTGAACCGGCTGAGGGCGACGTCATGAGCAGACCGCCCCGGCATCCCAAAGAGAGCATCTTCAGCCACGGCCTCGGCGCCCATGCGATCTGGGTCGGTCTCCTCATGGGCGGGGTCGTTCTTTTTGTCCAGGCGTGGTCGATCAGGACAGGCCATGCCCACTGGCAGACCATGGTATTTACGGTGCTCTGTCTGACCCAACTGGGTCATGTGCTTGCCATACGCTCGGAAAAGGAATCCTTGTTCAGGATGGGGTTGTTCACGAACAAATATCTCCTGGGCGCAGTCGTCCTGACCTTTGCCCTGCAGATGGCGACGATCTATATCCCTGCGGCAAATACGATATTCAAGACAGAGCCCCTGACCCTGGCTGAGCTGAGCCTGACCCTTGCCCTGTCCTCTGTCGTCTTTATCGCGGTAGAGATAGAGAAACTCTTCAAGAGACGCCGGGCCAGACTGAACGGGGTGCCTGCAGTTCTCACGTAAAAAGCAGTGGAAATCAGGCCTCAGGTGTTGCGAACGTCAATAAGATATAATAAGATGCTTATACGAAGAACTACACGTCTTGCCGGTGATGACCAGACCGGTCAGGCTGCAAAAGCCGGATCGATCGAAGATCATTTCTGATCGAAGCATCAGGAGGTTTCAGACAGATGGCTGATAAACCGAAACTCAGTATGTACTGGGCCGCGGCCTGCGGCGGCTGCGAGATAGCGCTCGTCAATCTCAACGAAAAGATCCTTGACGTGGATGCTGCCTTTGATTTCATGTTCTGTCCCTGCCTGCTTGATACAAAGAAAAAGGATATCGAGGCGCTGCCCGATGGCGCCATAGCGATCACGCTTTTTAACGGCGCCATCCGGACCGCCGAGAATGAGGAGATGGCCTGCCTCCTGAGAAAAAAATCGCAGACACTTATCGCGTTCGGCTCGTGTTCGGCTGAGGGCTGCATACCCGGCCTCGCAAATTTCCATACCAGGGACGACCTGATGAAGGCTGTCTATCTCGATAATGCCACTATTGATAACCCCGGGAATATCATCCCGCGGCCCGAGACCGAGGTCGCAGAAGGCACGCTGCAGCTCCCCGCTTTCTACGACAGGGTGAGGACGCTGGCACAGGTGACCGACGTCGACTTCTTCATCCCGGGATGCCCTCCTGAGCCGCATCAGATATGGAATGTGGTGAGTGCGGTCATTGCCGGCGCTCCGCTTCCGCCGAAGGGCGGTGTCCTCGGTGCCGGAAGGTCGGCCGTCTGTGAAGAGTGCGACAGGAAAAAAGAGGACAAAAAGATAGCAAAGCTGTTCAGGACGTATGAACTTGTCCCGGGGAAAGAGGCCTGCCTTCTTGAGCAGGGGCTGATATGCATGGGCATTGCCACCCGCGACGGCTGCGGGGCGCTCTGTCCGAAGGTGAACATGCCCTGCACCGGCTGCTATGGCCCTCCGGAAGGAGTGCTCGATCAGGGGGCCAAAATGGTCGCGGCGCTCGGTTCGATCATCGACATCGGCGACACAAAAGGTCTGGCGGAAGAGGAGATCTTCCGGAGGATCGATGCGGTCTTCGGTTCGATCCCCGATTATGCCGGCATGTTCTATAAATACAGCCTGCCGGGCTCGATCCTGAAGGGGAGGATTTCATGAAAAAGATCAGCATCGATCCGATCACCCGCCTTGAGGGGCACGGCAAGATAGAGATCTTTCTGAACGAAGAGGGAGATGTTGCCAATACCTATTTCCAGGTGCCTGAGCTCAGGGGTTTTGAGAGGTTCTCGGTCGGGAGGCTTGCTGAAGATATGCCGGTGATCACCAACCGGATCTGCGGCGTCTGTCCTGAGGCCCACCATATGGCCTCGGTCAAGGCCCTGGACATGCTTTTCGGTGTCGAACCGCCGCCTGCTGCAAAGAAGATACGGGAACTGCTCTATATGGCCTTCTTTGTGACCGACCATACGACCCACTTTTATGCGCTCGGCGGTCCTGATTTTATCATCGGCCCGGAAGCCCCGCCGTCCGAGAGGAACATACTCGGGGTTATCAGAAAGGTCGGACTTGACATAGGCAGGCAGGTGATCGACTGCAGGGCGCGCAATCATCATGTGATCGAGATGCTCGGCGGACGGGGCGTCCATCTTGCCGGGGGACTCCCGGGGGGCTGGAGCAAGGCTGTTTCGGAGAATGAACGCAAAGAGATCGAGAAGGTCGCAAAGGAAAATATCGACTTTGCCTTGTTCTCACTCAAGATATTTGATGACCTTGTGCTGAAAAATAAGCAGTATCTCGAACTCGTGACCTCGGACGTGTATCTGCATAAGACCTATTCGATGGGTACGGTCGACGCTCAGAACCGGGCCAACTTTTACGACGGGGTGATCAGGGTTGTGGACCCTGAAGGCAGGGAATTCGTCAGGTATCCTGCTTCCGACTATATGCAGCATATTGCCGAGAGGGTCGAGCCCTGGACCTACCTGAAATTTCCCTATCTGAAGAATGTCGGCTGGAAGGGATTGGTGGACGGCATGGACAGCGGGGTCTACAGCGCCACGCCCCTTTCCCGGCTGAATGTCTCCGACTCGATGGCGACCCCTCTGGCCCAGGAACATTTCGAGCGCATGTTCGAGGCGTTCGGCTCAAAGAAGATCGACGGCAGATATCAGCCGGTCCATCACCGCCTGGCAACCCATTGGGCAAGGCTGATCGAATTGCTCTATGCCTCCGAGCATATGCTGGAACTCAGCCAGGACCCGGAGATAACCTCGCCTGACGTCAGGCGCATACCTCAGGGGATCGCCGGGGTGGGTATCGGCTCGGTCGAGGCGCCGCGCGGAACACTCACGCACCACTATGTGAGTGATGAGAGGGGTGTGCTCACCAGTGTGAACCTGATCGTCGGGACAACGAACAATTATGCGCCGATGAGCATGTCGATCAAGCGGGCCGCCGAACGGCTTATTTCCAAAGGCAGGCTGGTGGAAGAAGGCATGCTGAACAAGATCGAGATGGCCTTCCGGCTTTATGATCCCTGCCTCTCCTGCGCAACCCATTTCCTCCCGGGGCAGATGCCTCTGAAGGTGGTCATCAGAAACAGCAGCGGCGAAATTGTCAGGACGCTGCAGAGAGATTGACCGGATGAAAACAGTGGTCATAGGCCTGGGCAACCCGATCCTCACTGACGACGGCGTCGGGATCAGGGTTTCGCGGATGATCAGAGACCTGCTGGCGCAGCAGCAGACTGCCGGGACAAGCGGCGACACCATAGATATCAAGGAGGTCTATGCCGGGGGTATCCGCCTGATGGACGCGATGACCGGCTATGACCGTGCCTGTATTGTCGATGCGATGGTGACGGGCAGGTTCAGGCCGGGTGAGGTGAGCGAGTTCGATCCGGCCGAGCTTTGCGGAACAAGGAACATTGTCTGCACGCATGACACAAATCTTTCGACTGCGCTTGAACTCGGCAGGATGCTCGGCCTTCATCTGCCCTCGGCGATCAAAATATGGGGGATAGAGGCCAGAGATGTGACCTCGTTCAGTGAGCAGCTGACAGATGAGATCGATTGCGCAGTGCCCGTTGCGGCCCGTGCGGTACTCAGCGAACTCCAGATAGATGCGGATGTCCGGGAGGCGATGCCATGAAGACAGGTGTGTACTTCTGCAAGTGCGGAACAAACATAGCGGATAAGATCGATGCGGTGAAGATCAGGGAGTCCCTGCTGCGGCAGGATCCCGGCATTCATTTCAGTACGGTGGATTTCATGTGCTCCGAGGAAGGCAAGGAGGCGGTGGCAAAGGACCTTGCTGAAAACCGCGTGGAACGTGTTGTCATTTCGGCCTGCTCTCCCCGGGATCACGAAACAACCTTCATGCGGGTGCTCTCGAAGGCCGGCCTGAACCCGTACCTGATGCAGATGGTGAATGTCCGCGAGCAGATCGCCTGGGTCACCGAAGACAGCGGCAGGGCGACCGACAAGGCAGACCGGTATATCCGTGCTGCGGTCAGGAGGGTGCAGCTGCATGATGCCCTGCAGAAGAAGGAGATCGACATATGCCCTGATGTCCTCGTCATAGGGGCGGGGCCTGCAGGGCTCAAGGCCGCGCTGAGCATTGCCGGTTCAGGCAGGAAGGTCGTGCTGGTCGAGAAGTCGCCGGTCATCGGCGGCCTGCCGGTCAGATTCGAAGAGCTCTTCCCTACTATGGAATGCGGTCCCTGCATGCTTGAGCCGCTCCTGGGCGACGTACTGCATGGCGAATACGCTGAGAATATCGAACTGCTGACCATGGCCGAAGTGACCGGAGTTGTCGGTTCCTACGGGAACTTCGCTGCAAAGATCAGCCAGCGGCCGCGTTTTGTGGACATGCAGGTCTGCATCGGCTGTGCGGAATGCATCGAGCCCTGCCCGGTCAGCGCAAAGAACACCTTCAATAGCGGCATGAACGACCGCAAGGCCATCTCGTTCCCTTTTGCCGGGGCTCTGCCGAATGCCCCTTTTGTCGATGAAAAGCTCTGCATCGCCCTGCAGGGCGGAGAATGCAGGAAATGCCGGGAGGCCTGCCCGGTCGAGGGGGCCATTATATTTGACGACAGCGCGAAAGTGTTCGAGAGGAATATCGGCGCGATCATCGTGGCTGTCGGTTCTGATCTCTACGACTGCACAAAGCTGCCCCAGCTCGGATACGGAAAGCTCGACAACATCCATACCAGCATGGAGTTTGAGCGGATCATGGCATCGAACGGCCCGACTGACGGTGAGATAAGGACAACAGCCGGGAATGCGCCGGCGAGTGTGGCCATCATCCACTGTGTCGGCAGCCTCGACCCGAAGCATAAGGAATACTGTTCGGGTGTCTGCTGCCAGTACGCCTTCAAGTTCAATCACCTCATCGAGAAAAAACTGCCGGGCACCAGGGTCTGTCATTTTTACAAAGAACTGGTTATCCCGGGCAAGGACGAGTTTGGCCTCTACCACCAGGCGCGGTCGAATCCGCAGGCGACCTTCGTCAGGTACGACGACATACAAAACCTGTCAGTTGCCGGCGGCGCAGAAGGCACTATAATTCAGTATCAGGACAACTCCGGGAAGTCCGGAAGCGTGAAGGCCGACATGGTCATACTCTGTCCGGCGGTGGTCCCTGCGGAAGACTCGGGAAGGCTCGGTACGGTCCTTGAGGCGGGGCAGGACCGTGCCGGTTTTTTTGAGGAACTCCACGGACGCCTTGATTCCGCCCAGTCCAAGATCAGGGGGGTCTTTCTTGCCGGCACCTGCCAGTCGCCGATGGATATTCAGAAGGCGATGAACCAGGGCATGGCTGCATCAGGGTATATCCTTTCAGGGCTTGTTGCGGGCAGGAAGCTCGAGATCCAGCCGGTCAACGCCGAGGTCGACGCCCGGCGGTGTTCGGGATGCAGGGTCTGCGTTGCCGTCTGTCCCTACACGGCGATATCCTTTGATCCTGAAAAGAAGGTCGCGGTCGTCAACGACGTGCTCTGCCAGGGCTGCGGCACGTGCGTCGCTGCATGTCCCTCAGCCGCTATCAAGGGCAATCATTATACCAATGCAGAAATACTCGCAGAGATCGAAGAGGTGCTGAAATGACAGCAGACAAGACGGTGCGGGGCGATACGGCATTTGAACCGAAGATCATCGGGTTCCTCTGCAACTGGTGTTCCTATGCCGGCGCTGACAAGGCGGGGACGGCGCAGAGTCCATATCCACCCAATGTGAATGTTATCAGGGTGATGTGCAGCGGCAGGATAGACCCCCAGTTCGTGATGAAGGCCTTTGAGCAGGGCGCCGACGGGGTCATCATCCTGGCCTGCCATCCCGGCGACTGTCATTACAAAGAGGGCAACTACCGTGCGGCGCAGCGCTACCGGCTTCTGCTTCAGCTGCTTGAGCCCTTCGGCATTGAACGGGAGCGGTGCAGGTTCGATTTTGTCTCTGCAGGAGAGGGTGATAAGTTTGTGCAGGTCATAACGGAGATGGTGGAGACGGTCAGGGCATTGGGACCGTTAATAATTCCTGCGTAACAGGCAAAAATCATGTATATTATAAAAAACTCAAGGAGGGATGTTAATGCCATTATATACACTTGATGCACGGGGCCTGAAATGCCCCCAGCCGACCCTGAAGATCACTGCCCAGGCCGTCCGGATGAAGCCGGGAGATGTGCTGGAAGCAGTTGCAGACTGCCCGACCTTTGAAAAGGACGTCAGGGACTGGTGCACCCGCTCCCGGAAGGTACTGCTCTGGATCCGTGAGGAAAGCGGCGCAAAGAAATGCCAGATCCAGTTCTGAGATAACGGTCGCTGTCACCAGTCGGGGGGCACGCCCTGATCTGTTGTAAGCCTTACCGTCGGGCTGGGCTATTCTGCAGCCGTATTTTGAAGGGGGATTCAGGAAAGACAATCATGGACGACAGAAGAAGAAATGACCTGATCATCGAAGAGCTGAGAAGGCGTAAAAGGAAAGAGGCAACCGTCGATGTAGAGGCGGAGAGCCTGAAGATCGTGATCTTTAGGCTCGGGGATGGTCTCTATGCCTTCCCGGGCGCCGATGTGAAGGAGATCCTGCCCTTCACGGACATGTCCCCTGTCCCGGGGGCGCCGGACTTCATCCCGGGCGTTATCAATAACCGGGGAGACATTGAGTCCGTCATCAGCCTCAACAAATACCTGGGCCTTCCGGACAGCAACAGGACCGCAGCCAGCCGGATCGCCATGGCCTCGAAGGCCGGCGTGCGTTCCGGGGTCCTTGTGGATGCGGTGGTTGATGTTGCAGATGTGCCGCTCGATTCGATCAAACCGCCGCTGTCCACGCTCGACCCCGCGATAAAGGAACTGGTGACCGGGGAAATGATGTATAACGGGAGGACCGTCGTGATGCTCGACATCGGACGCTTATTCGAAAAACTGGTTGTCCATGACGAATGACGAAACAACAGGGGGTGGTGCTCTCCCCCCTGAGATGGACCTCCTTATGTTCACCGCGGCCGGCCTGAAAATGGCTGTTGACACTTTTGGGGTGGACTGCATCATGAGCTCTGAAGAGGCGCAGCAGCTGGGGGTCTCCTTCTCCACCTTGAACGAAATCTTTGGGTTCGGAAAAGAGGGCTCCCGGGCGGAGAAAACGGTTCTCCTGTATAAGACCGGGAACGAGGCCCGCGGGATCAGCGTCGACGGGCTCGATGCCATCATGACGGTTCCGACCGGGGCCATACAGCCCCTCCCCTGGCCCCTTTCGAATTTTGCCGGACCGCGGTTGTTCTGGGGCATTGTCCAGCGCGGAAGCGATCTGGTCCTGCTCATTGATCTGTACCGGCTGAACGTCCTGAAATCATGCAATGCGGTGACAACCGCTTGAAAGAGAGGAAGAAAGAACATGTCTAAAATAGTATTTCTCAACAATGAAGCGACTTCGAAGGGCCAGCTCATGCTGCTGCTCATACTTCCGTTGGTCCTGGCCATCACGGCCTTCATGCTGCTTTCCCTGTCGGTGATCAAGACCGGCGGAGAAAAACATCTGGAGGCATACGAACAGGCCCTGCAGAGTGAGGGGAACGCAGCGGTCAGGCCGTTCCTGGACCGAAACGGGCTGATGGCCCGGGAGCAGGCCCTCTCCACCGAAATGTCCCGGCTCTTCATGAAGCGGGCACTCCTGCTGTCCGTCCTGCTCCTGCTCTGCACCGGATATATGATCAGCCGCCTTCAAAAAAGGTTCTATGACGACATTGAAAAGGCATCTGACATTGTCAGGAACATGGGCTCCTGTGCCGGTATGCTGTCCGTTACCGTCGAACAGTATGCGGCGATCTCCTCCGATGAGTCCGCATCAATATCGGAGATCACGTCAACGACAGAGGAGCTTTCCGCCTCTTCGACCCAGATCGCCGAGCATGCAAAAGCAGTGGTGGACACTGCCCAGAAGACCTGGGAGGACACGAAAAAGGGCGCCACGGCAATTGAATCGATGATGATGAAGATGGCCGAGATACAGGGGGACAGTCAAAAGAGTGCCGAGGAGATCCTTGACCTCGGAAAAAAGTCCCGGGAGATCACGAAGGTCATGGAGATCATCAACTCCATTGCCGATCATACGAAGCTGCTCGCCTTCAACGCAGCGCTTGAGGCGTCGAGCGCCGGCGAGGCGGGGAAACGCTTCGGGGTCGTTGCGGCCGAGATCCGCAGGCTTGCCGACAGCGTGACAGAGTCCACGGGCGAGATAGAGGGGAAGATCAACGAGATCCAGGAGGCGGTGAACAACCTGGCCGTTGCCTCGGAAAAGAGCTCTCGGGGTATCGAGCAGGGCATGGAGTTCTCCTCGCAGACGGCCTCGCTGCTTTCCGATATTGTTGAGGCCGCCCACACGACCATGGACTCTGCCAAGCAGATATCTCTTTCCACGCAGCAGCAGAAGACGGCGAACAGCCAGGTCGTCATAGCCCTGCGCGAGATCATGCATGGCGCGAGCACGACGTCTGCCTCTGTTGAATCGCTCAGCACCATAAGCTCTCAGCTGGCCGCGTTGTCCGAGAGCCTCGCCCAGATACTGAAAAAGCTCGGATATAAGGGCGACGTATCACTGCCGGGACCGGCAGAGTGTGGAGTCAAGGCATAAGGCATGATGAAGAAGGTAGGCGTCCTCATTGTGGACGACAGTGTTCTGGTGAGGAACCTCATAAGGGCGATCATCGAGATGGACCCGGAAATGGAGGTCGTGGGCGAGGCGTCCAACGGTCTCGAGGCCATCGAGAGGGTGTGGGGCCTTCGTCCGGACATCGTTACGATGGACATCGAAATGCCTGTCATGGACGGCCTCCAGGCCATCGAACGGATCATGGCGGAGAATGCCGTCCCGATCCTGGTGGTGACCTCCCGGGGCGATGCGAAGACCGCCTATGCCGCGATATCGAAAGGCGCTCTCGACCTTGTGCTGAAGCCCAGCCTTAACGCTGAGGCTGCACAGGAGTTTGGGGCAAAGCTCAAGCTTATGTCAAAGGTCAGGGTGGTAACGCATATTTCCGGGCGACGCGCACATATGCCTTCCGTTGCCGTAGAGACGCCGGACTTTGGTGAGGACCTGTCGGACCGGATAGTTGCCATCGCCTCATCTACGGGCGGGCCGGACGCCCTGTCCATTATTTTGTCGCGGCTGCCTGATAAGTTTCCCGTGCCGATCGTGATCGCGCAGCACATCTCCGACGGCTTTGTGAGCGGTATGGTCGGCTGGCTCAAATCGCTCTCACGGGTCGGGATCAAGGTGGCTGCGGACGGGGAATATCTCAGGCCGGGCATGGCCTATGTATGCCCGCCGGAAAACCATATGCGGATCGACCACCTGAAAAGGATCATCTATGTTGCGAGACAGGAGAAGGACATCTACCGGCCGTCCTGCGACATGCTGCTGGCGTCGGTGGCTGAAGCATTCGGCAATAAGGCAGTTGGTGTCATCCTCACCGGTATGGGGAGCGACGGGGTTGAGGGGATAAAGAGGATCAGGGAGGCGGGGGGCAGAACGATAGCCCAGAACGAGATGACCTCCATCATCTTCGGGATGCCGAAACTCGCGATCGAGAGCGGTTGTATCGACGCAGTGCTTCCGCTGGAGGCGATCAGCAGCGAAATAGCGCGGGCAGCGGCTGCGGACGTAAGGGGTCCTGCGGCCCGGGCGGGGTCATGCAGCTGAAACCCTTTAAATGCCTGATCAGGGAGAAATGCGGGTTGTCGTTCGATGATTCCCGCGAGGCGATCCTGACCGAGGGGATCAAGTCGAGGCTGTCCCGGCGGGCACTCGCCTCACACGAGGAATACCTTGATCTCCTGGCCAGGGAACCGCATGAATTCAACAGTCTTCTGAACCTCATCACGGTCAACGAGACCTATTTCCTGCGGGAGTCGGTGCACTTTACCCTCCTCACCGAAAAACTGCTGCCGGACATGCTTGCAGGGAAGAAAGGCGGCAGGATCAAGATCGTCTGCGCGGGCTGTTCGACAGGCGAGGAGCCTTACTCGATCGCGATGGCGCTCATGATGAAGTTCGGTCCGGCATTCAGCAGATTGTTTTCCCTTGTCGCCTTTGATATTGATGAAGAGGCGCTCGGCAAGGCGAGGGCAGGCCTGTATCCCGGACATTCCTTCCGGGGTGTCCCGGACCACATACAAAAGGTTTTTTTCAGGGAACAGGGAAACGGCTTCAGGATCAATGACGCGGTCCGGGAGGGAGTGGAATTCCTGCGGCTGAACCTCTTTTCCGATTCGTATCCGGAGACGGTCATGAATGCAGACGTCATCTTCTACCGGAACGTCTCGATCTATTTTGAGCCCGGGGCCCAGCAGCGCATTTTCAGGAACCTGGCAGGCATGCTCAACGAAAAGGGCTATCTCTTTCTGAGCTCGGCAGAAACCTCCGTTCATGATATCGGGGTCCTCTCCCTTATTGAAATGGAGGGGATCTACCTCTATGGAAAAGGGGTTGCGGTTGAGATCGGGGAAAGAAGAAAACAGCCTGACGGCCGGCCTAAACCGTTTTCCGCCGCGCCGCCGGGGGTCCCCGGAGCAGCTGCCGCGGGAACGAAACGCCCGGTAATAAGGAAAAAGGACGAACCGCACCAGGACTTTGACCGGGCTCTCGCCCTTGCCGGGGGCAAGAAGTATGACGATGCGCTGCAGCTTACCGAACGCATCATCGGCATGCAGCCCTCTTTCGTGAAGGCCCACATGCTGCGGGCCGGCATCCTGATCAACCTGCAGAGACTCGATGAGGCAGAAACAGTATGCCTCTGCGGCATGGGGCATGATCAGTGGAATCTCGAAGGACATCTCCTGCTCGGTCTGATAGCCCGGGCCCGGGGGGATGTGGAGGAGGCAAAAAAGAGGTTCAAAAAAGCGGTCTACGTCAAATCTTCCTGTTGGCTTGCCCACTTTTATCTCGCGGAGATCTACCGGGGTGAGGGCGACAGGCAGCCGGCATGCAGGGAGTTCGAGATCGTGATAAAGCTGTTGGAAGAAAAAGGTTTTTCTGAACACGGGCTTACGTTCTTTTCCCTGTCATTCCCGATGGAGCAGGTCGTGCATCTCTGTAGACATAACCTCGCTGAGATGAAACGCGGGAAGGCTTAGCAGGGGGAACGGGATGGCATTCGACGTCACAAAGTTCATCGCCAGGTTTGTGGAAGAAGCCCGCGACCACGTCGCGGCCCTCAACCGGGGCCTCGTCGAGCTGGAGAAGGACCCCGGCGACGGGGAAAATCTGAATGCGATCTTCCGGGCCGCGCATACCATCAAGGGCTCCTCGCGCATGCTGAAGCTGACGGACATAACCGAGGTGGCCCACACGCTGGAAGACGCACTCGGGGCGCTGCGTGACAAGCGGATCTCCCATACACGGGAGCTTGCAGAGCTTCTCTACCGGGGTGTTGACGCCCTGTCTGCAATGGTGGAAACGATGTCTGCCGGAGGGCAGATCAGCATGGACAATGCCCCCCTCTGCGAGGCCCTTGCCCGGGCTGCCGCCGGGGCTCCGGCCACCGGCAGTGCGGGCCGGGAAGAAAATAAGGCAGCGCCTCTCAGTCGAGCGGTGGGCGTTGAGCCCCCGTCAGCGCAACAGGCAAAGCAGGTCTCCCCGGAGAGCATCCGGGTGAAGTCCGAAAAGCTCGACGACCTGATACGGCTGATGGGCGAGGTCGTATCCCATCAGAACAAGCTCAAACAGCGCATCGCCGACCTCAGCGTCCTGGAGCGGGAAGCGAAACAGACCCTCGACAGCTGCTCCCGGGCCTGCGAGGACAGATCCCTCGCTAATGCCCGGTCCCTGCATCTGGGACTCAAACAGCTCCTGTCCGTCATGCGGCAGGACAAGACCCTGCAGGACATACTCACGGCAGAGTTCCAGGAAAAGGCCCTGATGCTGCGCATGGTGCCTCTTTCGACCATCTTCGATCCGCTGCACCGGCTCGTGCGCGACATCTCGACCTCTCTCGGCAAAGAGGTGGACTTTGAGATCGAGGGCGGCGGGATCGAACTGGATAAAAAAATGGTCGAGAAATTAAGCGATCCTCTCATGCATATGCTCAGAAATTCGATAGACCATGGCATTGAGGAGCCGCAGGTCCGCCGGCAGACCGGCAAACCCGTAAAAGGGAAGGTGCGGCTGTCAGCGTCCTGCGATGCCGGCAATATCCTTATAGAGCTCTTCGACGACGGTGGGGGTATCTCTGCCGCAAAGATAAAGGAGAAGGCGCTGGCAAGAAAGATGTTCGAGGCGGCTGCCCTCGAAGGGATGCCTGAGCCGGCGCTGCTCGACCTGATCTTCCTGCCGGGCTTCAGTACCAGCGGCTTCATAACGGATATCTCCGGCAGGGGAGTCGGCATGGACGTGGTAAAGAGGAACATCGTCGAAGACCTTAAAGGGACCGTGCATCTCAGCACCAAAGAGGGGCAGGGCAGCATCTTCACGGTCAGGATCCCCATGACGCTTGCCATCATGCGGGTCCTCCTGGTCTCCTGCCGCGGAATAACGTGCGGCATCACGACGCACTATGTGACTGAGATCATCCGGGTGGAGAGGACGGAGATCATCAGTGTTGTCGACCGCAAGGCGCTGCGGCTGCGTGAAGAGTTCATCCCGGTGACCGACATGGGAGATATCCTGAACTTCAGGCCCAACGGCGGGAAGCAGCCCGGGATGCTGCTGGTGCTTATTGTGCAGGTCGGGGCTGAAAAGACCGGCTTGATTGTGGATGCCGTTCTCGACGAGGAGGATATGGTGATCAAGTCCCTGCCCGACCACCTCAAGAGGGTGCAGCTGGTTTCGGGGGTCACCGTATCGGGAAGGAACGAGATCATCAACATCCTGAACATGCCGGCGCTCATGGAGGCTGCAAAGAGCGCCCGCGCCGGCCGGCCGGCCGGCCAGTCAGCAGAGGAGGCCGGACAGGAGATCAATATCCTGGTCGTCGACGACTCCATCAATACGCGGGAGATCGAAAAGAGCATCCTCGAGGCTTACGGCTACCGGGTGACCATCGCCGGTGACGGCATGGAGGCCCTCGACATGGCAGGCGGATCGAAATTCGACCTGGTCATCACTGACGTGGAAATGCCGCGCCTCGACGGGTTTTCACTTACCGAGCGGCTGAGGTCCGACAGTTCCTACAAAGATGTGCCGATCATCATCGTGACGTCGAGGGAAAAGGATGAGGACAAGAAGCGGGGGATCAGTGTCGGGGCAGACGCCTACATCGTCAAAGGGGCGTTCGACCAGAGCAACCTTGTTGAAACCGTGCAGAATCTAATCGGAAAGGGAAAGGATATATGAAGCCTGATAACGGAAGCGTGAGCATCCTGGTGGCCGATGACGACCCGCTCGTGAGGGAGATGCTGGCCATAATCCTGCAGGACGAGGGGTATAGGGTCGACACGGCAGAGAACGGCGCCGAGGCACTGAACAAGTTCAGCGCCGGGGACCCGATCAGCCTTATCGTGTCCGACATGAACATGCCTCAGCTCGACGGTATGGGCCTGATCAGAGCGGTCCGGGACGCGGGGGCTGATCTGCCGATCATCATCCTGACGGGGAACAGTGAAGTGACAACCGCCATCCAGGCGCTGAAGACCGGGGCCAGCGATTACATCCTGAAGGACGAAAATATTCAGGACACCATCGGCATTGCCGTGGAGAAGGCGCTCGAAAAGCATTATCTTAAAAAACAGAACCAGCAGCTTCAGGAGGAACTCGCCCGGAAGAACGAGAAGCTCGAACATGAAAAGGCCCTTGCCCAGAAGGTCCAGAAGAGCATCCTGCCGCGTGACCTCCGGTTTCAGGGGGTCGAGGTGGGCTCGTACTACCGGCCGTCAGACAAGATCGGCGGCGACTTTTTCGACGCCTGGGAGAACAGCGATAAGGTACACTTCCTGATAGGCGATGTGTCCGGCCACAGCACCTCATCGGCCCTGATCATGGCAGTCAGCAAAGGGATCCTCCATTCCCTCGGGCATACCCTGAGCGATCCCCGGGAGATCGTCAGGACCGCCAACCGGATGATATGCAATATCGTCAGCGACAGCGGCATGTTTCTGACCCTGCTCTACGGCGTGCTCGACCGGACTACGGATGAGCTGACGGTCGTCTCTGCGGGGCATAATCCTGTTTTCCTGGTGAAAGATGCTGAGGTCACGAGCCTGGATTCGACGGGTTCGGTCATCGGCTGGGACCCCGAGGACACCTGGGATGCCACATCAGCTGTCCTTTCAGCCGGCTCAAGCCTTGTGCTCTATACGGACGGTCTGACAGAGGTCAAGGACCAGGCCGGCGCGGAATTCGGCGAGAAGGGGTTGGAGGCCCTCCTCGGAGAGGCCCTGCCCGCAGGGGCGATGATCACCAGGATCGTGCAGAACGTTGAGACCTTCTGCACAGGGGAGTTCCAGGACGACCTGACCCTGCTGATCCTGAGGCGGATGCCGGCGGATGGGTGATGCCGTGGTGAAGATGAAGATCGAGCCGACCTTCGAGAATGTTTCCGCGGTCCGGCTGGCAGTGCAGGATGTCTGCCGGAAACAGTATGGGTGGCCGGGGGCGGAACCGCTCATCGACGAACTGCTGATGGCGGCCACGGAGGCGATGAACAATGCGGTCGAGCATTCGGGTGCGAAGGAGGTGGAGATCGAGCTCATTGCAGGTGCCCGGCGGCTTGTCGTGCGCGTTTTGACGGCAGGGAAGCGTTTTGATCCCCCGTCGGAGGTTGCCTTCCCCGATCTGGATGGCCCCGGCGGTCTGCCCGAGGGAGGGTTTGGCCTCGCCATCATCAGGGAAATGGCCGATGCAGTACACTATGATTATTGTGATGGGAAAAATATAGTCACGCTGGAAAAAAATATTTCTGAGAACGAAGGAGGACAGGATGGAAATTAAAATTGGCATGGACGGAGATTTCGTGATCGCCGAGCTGTCGGGAGATCTTGTGGCAGGCACGGCAGAGCAGTTCAAGTCGCAGATGACGAAGCTTATGGAAAAGAACTTTCTGAACGTGGTCCTTGAACTGAGCAAGGTGAACTTCATGGACAGTTCCGGCCTGGGGGCCTGTATGGCGGCGCACAAGGCGTTCGCCGAAAAAAAGGGGACCCTCGTCTGCACAAAGCCGAGCGAGACCGTGGCCAAGGTCTTCCGCGTTACCCGGGCCGACCAGAAACTGAACATGGCAGGGACCCGGACCGAGGCGGTCATGTTCCTGCAGAACGCCGTGCAGAGCGGGAGGCAATCATGAGGGAGCCGGGAAAGCTGGGAGAGATCCTGATCGAAAAGAAGATCATCACCACCGCGCAGCTCGAAGAGGCCCTGACAAAGATGCAGGAGCACTCTCTGCCGCTTGGCGAGATGCTGATCCAGTTGAGATTTGTCAGCGAACATATGATGCTCGACACCCTGAGCAAGCACCTCGGGGTCGATTTCCTGAACCTTGCGGAAAACGATTACCAGATAGTGGACAAAACGCTGTCGCGGGTGCTCCCCCTGGAGCTTTGCCAGAAGAGCAAGGTCCTGCCGGTCTTCCAGATCCTCGACGAGGACATCAGGGAACTGACCCTTGCCATGGCCGATCCCTTTCAGGAGGAGGTCATCAACGAGGTCGCCTCGATCACGGAGTGCCGCGTCAACCCGGTTCTGGCGACGCAAGCGTCGATCGAAGCCGGGATTTCCAAGCTGTATTCCATCAAGACCGATATCAAGATCGAAAAGTATTCCATGCAGAAGGGCGACGCCACGGCACTCGTCAACAGCATGCTTCAGAACGCGGTAAGGCTTGGCGCAAGCGATATCCACGTCGATCCTCACGAGAAAGAATGCTTTGTCCGGATGCGGATCGATGGTGTGCTTGAGGCTGTTTCCGTCTATCCGATCGCCATGCATGCCTCCGTCTCAACAAGGATAAAGGTGCTGGCAAGCGCGGCAAATTCGGTCATGAAGATCGAGGAGCGGCGGCTTCCGCAGGACGGGGCGATCGTGGGCAAGTTTGACGGACATCAGGTGGACTGCCGCGTATCGACGCTTCCCTCTATTTATGGGGAAAAGGTCGTCATCAGGATATTCGATAAGGACAAGGCGGCCTACATCGGCCGCATCAGAGACCTGAAAATGTCTCCGCGCATGGAGCTCAAGTTCCGGCGGTGCGTGAGGCATCCAAGCGGGATCAACCTCGTCACCGGGCCGACCGGCAGCGGAAAGACGACGACACTGCATGCGGTGATCAACGAGATCAGCTCGGTCGGCATCAGCGTCGTGACCGTTGAGGACCCGGTCGAATACCAGGCCGGCGGCTATGTGAACCAGAGTTCGCTCATCCCGGCAGCCGGCTACACCTATACCCGCGCCCTGCGGGCCATCATGCGGCAGGACCCTGATGTCATCCTGATCGGCGAGGTCCGCGACCGTGAAACTGCCGAGATCGCGACCCAGGCAGCCCTGACAGGGCATCGTGTCTTTACCACGCTCCATACCGACAATGCGGCCGGTTCATTCGCCCGCCTGATCGACATCGGGGTGGAACACTTCCTTGTCTCCTCCACGACGGTTTCATCCCTGAATCAGCGCCTGATCCGGAAGGTCTGCACCAACTGCGCTGAAGAGCATGTCCCGACAAGGGTAGAGCTGGCCGACATCGGCATTGACGACGACGTGATAAAGGAGATCCTGGACAATCCCCAGCAGTTCAGCATGCGCCGGGGCACGGGCTGCAGCCAGTGCCGCAAGACCGGGTATCGGGGGAGACAGGGGGTCTATGAGCTGATCACGGTCACCCCGGAGATACGCGAACTCATTCACCGCAACAAGTCAACGGATGTGATCGCTACAACAGCCAGGGAAAAGGACAACGTCAATATGATCTTCGAGGAAGGCCTGCGGCTCTTTCTGACCGGGGTCACCACCCTCGGGGAGATGCAGCACCTGCCTCGTGGTGATTATAAGATGAAGTCGGTTGCCGAGATCCTGAAGGATTCAGAGATCCAGTGAACCGGGCGCGGGGAGAAACAGTGCCCGCTGTAAAGCCGGCACTCTGCCGGTGCATGCGGCAGCGCGGCTTGTTGCCCATGCAGCGGGGGACGCGTGAAACCTCTGCAGGAAGAGGAGAGTTCTTCCGGACATGACCCATCCTAACGAAACGGTCAGGGAAAAACTCAAAGGCCTGCGCAAGGTCTTTGAAGCCCAGCTTCCGGGGAAGATCCTGCAGATAGAAGGAGCCTGGGATGGGATGTTCCGTGACGGGTGGGACCCCCAAAAGGCCGAGGAGACGGCCCAATTGCTCCATACTCTTGCAGGCACCGCGGGCACCTTCGGTTACACTTCAGTGCGCGGAGCGGCCCGCGCTTTGGAGGCAATGCTCAGGACGGCTGTTAAGGATGGCGTGGCCCCGTCAACCGGTGAACATCTCGCGGCGCTCAAGGCCGCCTGCGGCGAAACTGCCGTATCCCTGCCACTGCCGGCCCCGGCTGAGGCTGCCCCGGAGACTTCTCCGGACCAGCCTGACAGCGACGAGATATTTCTGGTCGATGCTGACCCTCTGTTCTGCACGTCTGTCGCAGACCAGCTCCGGTGCTATGGATACCGGGTCTCCACCTTCAGTTCGCATGCCGCCCTCAATGAGGCCCTGACGTCATCGGTCCCGCGGATCATTATCATGGACCTCTTCTTTCCTAAGGGCACTGCTGCCGGAGACAGCATCACCGGGATCCAGCAGGGACGCAAAACGCCTGTCCCGGTGATGTTCCTGTCAGACGGCAGTGATTTCAGCAGCCGGCTGGAGGCCGTGCGGTCGGGTGGTCATGCCTATTTCGTCAAGCCGGTGGATGTCGGCCGGATGGTCGACCGGCTTGATGTCCTGACGGCGCGAAGGCCCCGCGCTCCCTTCCGCATCCTGATCATAGACGACGAGCCGCTCCTGGCAGACTATCATGCGACCGTTCTGCGGCAGGCGGGCATGACGGCTGCCGTGGTCACCGAGCCTCAGCGGGCTATGGACTCTCTTATCGATTTCAGGCCTGAGTTGATCCTGATGGACGTCTACATGCCGGGCTGCAGCGGGATGGAACTGGCCAACCTGATACGGCAGGACGAAACGTACATCGATATCCCGATCGTCTACCTGTCTTCGGAAACGGATGTCAACCGCCAGCTTGCCGCCATGGGCCTGGGCGGTGACGATTTTCTCACGAAGCCCATTCAGCCCGACCATCTGATCACGTCGGTCTCGCTCCGCGCGGACCGGTATCGGACCCTGCGTTCTTTTATGCTCTATGACGGCCTGACGGGGCTGTTGAACCATACAAAGACGAAGGAGCAGCTGGACATCGAGGTGTCCCGCGCCTTACGGCAGAAGACGGACCTTTCCTTTGCCATGATCGATATCGACCATTTCAAGTCGGTCAACGACACCCACGGTCACCCTGTCGGCGACCAGGTCATCAAGAGCCTGTCCCGCCTGCTGAAACAGCGGCTGAGAACCACGGACACTATCGGCCGCTTCGGCGGTGAGGAGTTTGCGGTCATCCTGACGGACACCGACAAAGGGACGGCACAGAGGATCCTGAACGAGCTGCGGGAGGATTTTGCAAAGATCCGCCATACCAGCCGCGAAGGCCTTTTCCCGGTCACATTCAGCTGCGGAGTTGCCTGTCCTGCCCCGGGGGAAACCGGAGCTGAGCTGATCGAGAAGGCCGATAAGGCCCTCTACAGGGCCAAGATGTACGGCCGGAACCGGGTGGTCTGCGAAGAGCCCGGCGGGGCATCAACAGGATGACAGAAACCATTGCCTTGTCACATAACCTCACCTCTGAGCATTCTCCTCATGGTAAAGGTATCAGTTGACAGTCCCGGTCCTATGAGCAATAATTTATAAAATGAATAACAGGGAACAGGACAATAAGGATTTCGACAGACTCCTTGGTGAATCTGCAAGGATCCACGGACATCTCTGTCCCGGGCAGGTGCTCGGGGTGAAGATGTCGATGCTCGGGCTCCGGGAGATCGGCATCTCCGATCCGAAGGGAAAAGACAGAAAGAGCCTCATCGTTTTTGTCGAGATGGACCGGTGCGCTACCGATGCGGTGCAGTCTGTCACCGGCTGCAGCCTCGGCCACAGGACCATGAAATTCATGGATTACGGCAAGATGGCCGCGACCTTCCTGAACCTTAAGACCGGAAAGGCTGTCCGGGTCATCGCAAAAGAGGAATCGAGGCAGCGTGCAAAGGGATATTTCCCTGAGATCGAAAACAAGTACACTGCCCAGCTTAAGGCGTACAAAATAATGCCTGATGCAGAGCTCTTTGATCTGATGGCGGTGACGGTCTCAATTCCGCCTGAGGACATGCCCGGCAGGCCGCTCGACCGAGTCACCTGTGATGCCTGCGGTGAACAGGTCCAGGACATGCGGGAAGTGTCAAAGGACGGCCGTACGCTCTGCAGACCCTGTGCCGGGCCGGGATATTACACCAGGCCAAAATGTGATATTATTTGATCAGCGTTATGCAATCAGTCCATAACGAAATACGGAGAGCTATTCATGGAGATTAAATCAAAGCTCTGGATAGAGGTCGACGGCAGGCCGGTCTTCGGCAGGGGCCGGAGGTTCCTGCTGGAGGCCATTGACCGGTACGGCTCCATCAATCAGGCGTCAAAGGAGATAAACATCTCCTACAGGAAGGCCTGGGGCTATATCAAGGCGATGGAGGAGAGGCTCGGTTTTAAACTGATCGAACGACAGACCGGAGGGAAGAACGGGGGCGGCGCCATCCTTACCGGAGAGGCACGGGTATTTTTGAAAAATTATGCTGCAGTTGAAAAAGGGATGCAGGAACTCGTTGATAAACGGTTCGAATCCATATTCAGGCCGAAAATGAAGATAAAATGAGACAGTTTTTTTACAAACCCGTCAGGAGGACTTATGTGTGATATATCTCAGGAAAATAAAAACCCGGGCGTAAGGAAGCTTCCTGCCAGAGAGGCGGTCGGTACCGTCCTTGCGCATGACATAACCGAGATACGTCCCGGCGAGTTCAAGGGACGGGCCTTTAAAAAAGGGCATATCATCAGGGAAGAGGATGTCTGCCACCTGCAGCGGCTCGGCAAGGAAAACCTCTTTGTCCTGAATATCGCTGAGGATGAGATGCACGAGGATGACGCTGCCCATGCCCTTGCGCAGGCGCTTATGGGGAAGGGCGTAAAGATCAAGGGAGAACCGAAAGAGGGCAAGATCAATATCGTTGCAGAGACCGACGGGCTCCTCACGGTCAATAAGGAGGCGCTCCTTGCCTTTAATATGCTCGGCGAGGTTATGTGTGCAACCCTGCATGACAATACAGTTGTCAGAAAAGGCCAGACGGTTGCGGCGACAAGGGCGATACCTCTGATCGTCAAAAAGAAGATCGTCGATGAAGCCGTAAAGCTCTGTGTAGGGGCGCAATTCATTGCGCCCGTTGTGGATATTTCCGTAGGGGCGCCGCTTGCTGCGCCCGGTATGCTGCAGGCGGGCATTATTTCGGTCAAGGATATCCGCAGGCCGAAGGCCGGTGTGGTCATCACCGGGAACGAGGTCTATTACGGCAGGATCAAGGACGCCTTTGGCCCGGTCATTTCAAAAAAGATCGAGGCGATCGGCGGCGAGATCGTCGGCACCTACTATGCACCTGATGACGAGGCATTTATAGAGGCACGCCTCAGGGAGCTGATCCATGCCGGGGCCGATCTCCTCATTACGACCGGCGGCATGTCGGTCGACCCTGACGATGTCACCCGGTTTGCGATACGCAACCTCGGCGCAACAGAGATAACCTACGGCTCAGCCGTCCTTCCCGGGGCAATGTTCCTCGTCGGGTATATAGCAAGGAATACAGCAAAGAGCATAGAGCAAAGAGCAAAGAGCTTAACGGCAAAAGAAACGGCAAAGAGCATGGAACTCGGGTCAGAGAGTCCGGCATCAACGGAAGCATCAACCGATGACTCATGTATGTCTGGTATGGACTCTCTGCTCTCTGCTCCATGCTCTATGCCGATCCCCATCCTGGGGATCCCTGCCTGCGGGATGTATGCGGCGACCACGGTCTTCGACCTTGTACTTCCGCGCGTGCTTGCCGGTGAAATGATAGGCCGGAGGGAGCTTGCGGAGCTGGGGCATGGCGGTCTGTGCCTGAAATGCGAGGTCTGTCGTTATCCAGTCTGTCCGTTCGGGAAATGACCCGGTCTGTCCGGTCCGATACTCTCCGACTATGTAATTGATTACATAGTTATGGTAAGTCAACTGCCGTGCCTTTCTGTCTTGTTATTTCAAAAAACCTTAAAATCAATAAGTTACGAGTAAGTATTAATGGTATGCGACTTGCATTTATTTTGATATAATGTTCTCATCTATCACAAACGGCAGATGAAAAAACTATTATTAATGAGACAAACGGTGTCCTGCCATTGCGGCAGGCCATGCAGAAGGAGGGTCAGATGAAGAAGGTCATTTCCATGCTTTTGGTGCTGATTGTATTCGGGACCTGTGCGGTCGCATATGCAGCACCCGACTCACGACATAACTACTTCAACGGGATCGTCGAATATATCGGGCCGACAACCATAATGGTCAGCGGTACGCAATTCAACCTTGCTCAGAAGGTGGATGTCCTTATCCAAGAGAGCAATAACGGCATTATCAATAATCGTCCCGGCAGGATGGGCGACATTTCAAAGGGCAATTCAGTGACCGTCAAGGAAAGCGGCAATGTCGTCATCGAAATTACGATCGAGAGGTGGAAGAGATGAAAACAGCATATCACATAAAAATGACCCTGGGCCTGCTTTTACTGGCCATCAGTCTTCTCCTGCCTTTTGGGCCTGAGGCAGCGGATGCTGCCGTGATGAACGACTACTGTATCGTACCTCCCTTTGTCTCACAGGCATCACCTCCCCTGGTCATGTTCGAGGTCGGCAGGGAGCATAAGCTCTATTACGAGGCATACAACGACTCGGCAGACCTTGACGATGACGGCCTGCTCGACATCGACTATAAACATTCGATCGACTATTACGGCTATTTCGATCCGTATAAATGTTATACCTTTTCATCAGGAATAGGCGGCGGCACCAATGCTACAGCCCAGTTCAACCCGATCCGGGTTACCACGGACAAGTTCTGCAGCGGCGCCATTGGCGAATGGAGCGGCAATGTCTTAAACTGGCTTACCATGTCACGCATGGATGTGCTCAAAAAGGTCCTCTACGGCGGCCGCAGGACAACTGACAACAATTCCGAGACCATCCTCGAAAGGGTCTATGTGCCGCAGGATGCCCATAGCTGGGGCAAGGAACTCACCGGCCGGCTCTGCCGGTATGCCGGCGTGCCTGACCTGACCCATCCCCAATATACCTATTCCTGTGTCAATGACGGGGACTGTCTCACCGGGTATACCTGCGAAGACAAGTCCCTGCAGTTGATCGGGACCAATGCGGCTGACCCTCAGACTCCCTGTTCTTCTGCAGTGACGGTCAACTGGAATGCTACAGATAAGGTGGGGCTTGTCCTCTACGACCATGATCCTCTCCTCCCGGATAATATAGCCCAGGGCAACACGAGCTCCGAACTTTTCGCTTCCTATGACCCTACCAAACTGGTCAGCTATAACCTGATAAGCGGGTTCGACAGTGTGGCAGGCGCCACCGGGCTTATCGATGCGCAAATCGACCACCGGGACAATTACAACTGGCTGGCAGTTGCAGAATTCAAGTTTACAACGAACGCCGAAAGAGGCGACTGGTATTTTGCTGTTGACGGTGATGACGGCGTTGAGGTTGAGATCTTTTCGACGCCCACCACAGCAGCCACCACCGGTACTGTAGTGGCCTCCTACTATGGGGGACATTCATCCTGTTTTGCAGCAGCCGGAGGGCCGAATGCCACCAGCACTAATTTCTGCCCCGGACAGGTCTTTGGCTTCAAGAACCTGCCGACACGAAATGTATGGTGGAGGATCGTTGTCAGGCATACCGAAAAGGCAGGCCAGGATGGAGTAAGGCTCTGGTACAAAAAACCGGGTGCAGCAGCCTGGGCCCTTTTTAATTCAACGAACCTTGGTGCAGGCAATCTCAGGGCACCGACGATCACTGCCGCGAATAATTGCAGTATCAAGGCAGAGCAGTTTATCAAGAATGGTGTGCCTACCACCGGTTCGTCGCTGGCCAAGAGGCATCTCTTCTGCAGCACGACCCTTTCTGACGGCGGGACCTCGATATTGAGGAAGCTCGAAAACAGCAACAGCCGTATATGGAACTGGGCCTCAAAAGAACGGCCTGTCTGCGACTCTTCCCTTGGCGCCCCTGTCGATTTTGCGGTCAGGGTGAAGGTCTGCGACACAGGGATCGGTGTTGAGTCGAACTGCAAGAGCTATACCGGGACCTACAAACCGACCGGCCTTCTCCAGAAGTACGGCGAGGGAGACGGCTCGAAGATCTGCTCGAAATATTTCTCGAAGGTCTGCAATGCTGATACTGACTGCACTGCGGCCAATAATGCCGGTGTTGACCTGGGCCTCTGCATCGACAAGAACCAGATGTATTTCGGCCTGATCACCGACTCCTACATCAAGAACCTCAGCGGCGGGGTGCTGCGCAAGAACGTCGGGTCCATCCTAGACGAGACGAACATCAATAACGGCATATTCCAGACCTCTGAGAACGTCCAGGGGAATATCATCATCACAATGGACCGCCTGACCACTATCGGATATAGCTATGCGAGCAATGCATATGACGCAGCATCCGGCGGCCCCTGCGGCTGGATCACGACCCGAGGACTGCAGGAGGGCGAATGCCGGATGTGGGGCAACCCTATCGGCGAGATGATGTACGAGGGCCTCAGGCATTTTGCCGGAAAGGCGACGCCGACACCTGAATTCACCTATGCAACACCTGCTGACTCAGGGGTGAACCTTTCGAAGCCTGCCTGGGGCTATCCCAAGGGTGCAACGACCCTGCAGCCCTATGAGATGTATCCGGCATGCTCGAAGCCCTTTATCCTGGTGATGAGCGATGTCAATACAAGCTATGACTCTGACCAGATACCCGGCAGTTCCTTCAATAAGACCGACGGGACCAAGTTCACGGAGGATGTGGCCCTACCTCAACTCGGGCTCGGGGACACGGTTTCAAGCGGTCGTACGCTTCTGAACGAGCTGCTGAACACCATCGGCACGACCGAAGGCATCATCGGCAACAACTGGTTTGTCGGAGAGAACGGCACGACCAAGGATTTCATGTGCACCTCCAAGCCGGTCACTGATTTTTCGCAGGTGAGGGGCATCTGTCCTGAAGAGCCGACGAAGCAGGGCAGCTACTACTCTGCGGCAGTCGCCTATTATGGCCATACCCAGTTCAAGGCAAAGACCGGAAAGACGGACGTCGACACCTATGCCGTTGCCCTCTCCTCCCCGTTTGCCGACCTCAAGATCAAGACAAGTGTCGGTGAGGTGACCTTTGTGCCGATGGGGAAAACCGTCAGCGGCTGCCTGAGCGCGTATACAGCCTGCGCACAGAAATGCACCCTGACCTATGACGCAGCAGGACATGGCCTGTCGATATCGAACTGCGCGGCCAATGCCTACTGCCCGACCAACCAGATCGTTGACTTCTATGTTGACGATATCAGGTATGATGCCTCGAAGAATGTCATCTACGCCAAGTTCCGGATAAATTACGAAGACGTTGAACAGGGCGCCGACCATGACATGGATGCGATCGTCTCCTATGAGCTCTGCACCCAGGCAGCGGTTGCTGCATCCCTGGGGTCCTGCACCGGCGCGCTCGGGCCGAACGATATCAAGATATCACTGGCTTCCGAGTACGCGGCCGGCTGCATCGACCAGGCTCTCGGCTTCATCATATCCGGCGTGGGTACTGATGACGGGACCTACCTGCCGGTCAAGGACGCCGATATTGACAGTGACGGCAATAGTAATGTATGTACTGCCAATAGCGGGTCTGACGGTGATACCCCTGGCGTGGTGGCAAACATGCAGTGCACCTGGTCAAAGACCTTTACTGCGACCGGCTCTGCTTCTGACCTGCTCAAAAGCCCGCTCTGGTATGCTGCCAAGTGGGGCGGCTTTGACGACAAGAACGGCGACAAGATCCCTGACTCTCCCTCTGAATGGGACGTTGACGGCAATGGTGTTCCGGACAACTATTTCCTGGTCGTCAACCCGCTGAAACTCGAAAGACAGCTCGAAAATGCCCTCCTGAGCATCCTCCGCAGGGCCTCTTCAGGAACTGCCGCTTCAGTTCTCGCCTCGGGCGAGGGCAGCGGCGCCAACATGATACAGGCCATATTCTATCCAAAGAGGATCACGGAAACGGTGAACAACACGGAGCTCGACTGGATAGGCACGCTCCAGAACTTCTGGTTCTTTGTCGACCCGGGCCTTGGCCGGAGCACGATCCGGGAGGATTCCGACCAGAACATGACCATGGCGCTGGAATCAGATAAGATCGCCAAGTTCTTCTTCGACACGGCAGACCAGAGGACGAAGGCTTCCCTCTACTTAAGCGACAGCGCCGGCAATAAGGGGGCGCTCAGCGATACCGTCTTTATCGAGGATATGAAGAACCTCTGGGAGGCAGGCAGGAAGCTCTGGGCCATGGACCCGACAGGGAGAAAGATCTATACCACCACGACCGGTGCCGCCAACAGCCAGATAGAGCTCGTTGCCGGCAATGCCTCTATCCGCGCCAAGATACTGGCGGCAAGCGATGCCGAGGCGGATAATGTCGTGAACTTTGTCCGGGGGACCGACATTGCCGGCCTGCGCACCCGGACCACGGGGCTCGACCTGAGCGTTCCGAAGAACAATAACATTACCGATGCCGGGGAATCTCCAAAGGTCTGGAAGCTCGGAGATATCGTCAGTTCGACCCCGAAGATCGTGTCATGGCTGCCGCTCAACCGATATGACAAGACCTACAGTGATACGACCTACAAGCTGTATGTCAGCAGTCAGGACTACCGTTCGCGCGGCACGGTCTTTACCGGGGCCAATGACGGCATGCTCCATGCCTTTAACCTCGGCATGCTTGAGGTCATCGATACCGGGACCTCCACAAAAGGCAAGCTCTGCGACAAGGCAGACGCGTCGTTTGATGCCGGCAGAGGAAAGTATGTCTGCTCAGGGTCCGCAAACAGGGACAATCTCGGCAAAGAGCAGTGGGCCTTTGTGCCGAAGAATGTCCTGCCCTACCTGAAGTATCTGGCGGACACGAAATACTGTCATCTTTATTATGTCGACGCAACGCCGTTCATCCTTGATGCAAGCATCGGCATCCCCGCTGCCTGCACCGAGACCGACTACTGGAAATGTGCAAAGACCCAGGAGAGCTGGCGGACGATCCTGATCGGAAGCATGAGGCTCGGCGGCGCCTGCAGCAATGCAGTCTCTTCTCTGAGCGTGCAGACGCCGGCTGCCAACGAGGGCTTCTCGTCCTATTTCGCTCTCGATATAACCGATGCGGTCCAGCATCCCGATGATCTGGCCCTCTATCCTCCCAAGCTCCTCTGGGAGTTCACTGACCCGACCCTCGGTTTTGCCACAGCAGGTCCGGCGGTCGTCAGGCTCAACTGGAGAACCCCTCCTGCAGTGGCCGGAGGGAAGAGCACGGCAGTCGACGGGAATGCCAACAACGGGAAGTGGCATGTAGTCCTTGCCTCCGGCCCGACCGGCCCGATCGATACCTCCAAGCACCAGTTCAAGGGCTATTCCAACCAGCCCCTCAGGCTTTTTGTGCTTGACCTCAAGAGTGGGGCGCTGCTCCGGACGATCAATAGCGGCATCACAAATGCCTTTGCCGGCTCGCTGAACAACACCTCCTCTGACTTGGACAAGGACTATCAGGATGATGTAGTCTATATAGGGTATGTCAAGTCAGAAAAGGCTGTCCCTGATGCCAGCACCTACTGGTCTCAGGGCGGGGTCCTGAGACTCCTGACCATGGAGGACCTGGACGGTGATAATTTAATTACCACGGTAGGAGGCACAACAGGTTTGAACCCCGGCAACTGGGAAACGAGCAGGCTGATAGATGATGTCGGGCCGGTGACCTCTGCCGTGACACATACCACCTTTGTCCCTACCGGCAATCTGCCAAGCAAGCCGACAGAGGCCTGGGCATTCTTCGGCACCGGGCGTTACTTCTTCCAGGGGGACGACCTCGGCTCACAGAGGGCCCTTTTCGGGCTTAAGGACCCTTGCCTCAATGCAGATTCCAGCATCGGGAATGTCCGCAGGATGCTGAATGTCGAAAAGGTTAAAGCTGCAACCCCCACCAGTCCCATCTGCAGGGACGGGGTGAATGCAGCCACCAGCGAGGAAAAGGTGAATTACTGCTCGAATGTCTATACCCCCTGCACCTGCGCAGTGGGGGTCACCTGCATGAACCTTGCTCCTACGAAGTGCGGAGACCTGTATAACGCCACAGAGCCTATTGACCTTCCTTCCGTGGCAGGAAGACTGACGCTGAACGATATCGGGTGGTATATAAACCTCGAAAGCCCCAATAACTGCCAGGCATCCTCGAAGTGCTCTACCGATTCCGGTGAGTGCAACAGGACAGTGACAGCAGAACGGGTCATCACCGATCCCCTGGTCACACCGCAGGGAGGCCTCTTCTTTACGACCTTTGCGCCGAGCCAGGACATCTGCAAGTTCGGCGGAACCAGTTTTGTCTGGGCCCTGACCTATAACATGGGGAGTTCGTATCTGGCGGCAGGTGACCTTCTGTCGGCAGCCGGGACCCACCGGTCCGGCACCACAAAGGGCAAGGCCTTCCTGCAGGTCTCGACCGGCGAGATCGTGGATATTGATTTCGCCCAGTCCTTCGGCCATAAATATGCGACCAAGGGATCTTCAACCCCGGATGCGGGCACCTTCGAGATCTTCGGCAGGCGCAGCGACCCGATCCTCGGCATGCCGCCGACCGGGCAGGGCCTGTCGGTCGAGATACCTCCGACGCCGATAGACAGGATCATGCATATAAGGAAAAAATGAACAACAGGGGCGTGACATTAGTGGAGCTGATGATCGTTATCTCGGTCGTCAGCGTCCTCCTGGTCTCTCTGGGCATTTCGTATTTCGGCTGGAAAGGGAGATACGATGTCGAAAGGACTATCAAGGCCGTCTATTCGTCCATGTCGGATGCCCGGACGCGGTCGATGCAGACGAACAGGACCTATTTTATGGATTTTTCTACCAACGGACAGCTTTACCGGACAACAGATGATGACAGCAACGGGATTGCAAAGCTTGCCGATGGTGATGGCGTCTTCCAGCAACAGGCTGTCTGGACCGTTCCCCAGAATTCGCGGGGATCGAACTGGGGCGCGGTTGCAGCCACGACCGATACGACGGTGACGCAGCTCTCAAAGGCGATCGACCTGCAGACGAGTGCTGCCTCACCGTTCGCAGGGCTGTTGACCGGCACTCCCAATCCCATAGCAGCAACGCCTTTATTGCCGGCAGGCACCGTAGCATTTAATAAAAGAGGCATGATAACCACACCACTTATCCCCGCGGTCCGGAATGACTCGAGCATATGCATTTTTACAGACTATGATAATAATGGTGTGTCGGATTATGACCCTGATTATGACTGCATCAATATAACCCAGTCGAAGCTCTATCTTGGTAAGCTGACAACCCAGAACACAGCAGGAGGTGTATGTGATCCTACGAACTGCATCTCAAAATAAAGAGACGGGTCAGGAGGGCGTTACCCTTGTTGAGGTGATGATCTCCCTCGTCATCCTGCTGGTGGTCTTTGTCGGACTGATCCAGACCTCGATCCTGAGTGTCGAGCATAATATGAGGAATTCGGTGAGGGACGGCGCGGTCAATGAGGCGAATGAGACCATGACCCAGCTCAAGTCCAGGGACTATAGTGATCCGTGTCTTACTGATACGTTATTGGCGGTGGTGCAGCCGTTGCCCCTGGTATGCAACAATACCCCGGGATGGACCTCGGTCACCAGGACTGTCGGTAACTATCCGCAGGGATATGCAGTAGGCAAGACAGTCACCAGGCTTGACCCGGCAACCGACCTCAGTAAACAGGTCATCGTACAGGTCAGATACACTTACCGGGATGACCCTGAAGTGCGCTATTCCATAAGCTCAACCATAAGGCAGAAACCAAAATGATCAGGAGAATAAAGAAAGAAGAAGGCTTTACGATCGTTGAGCTGATGATCACGATGGTCATCTTTGTGCTTGCACTTGCGGCCTCCTCCCAGATGTTTGTCGGCATGCTCACGAACTTCAAGCAGCAGTCACGCATAGCAGAGTCTAACATAGAAGGCCTTGTCGGGCTTGAACTGCTGCGCTATGACATCGAGCAGGCAGGCTTCGGTCTCTTCTGGGACATAAGCGGGGGAGCCTATGCCAATGAGGCAGCAGCGCCAGCCAATGTCTATAACGATGCCCCGAACGGTGTGCCGCGGTCCTTTGTTCTGGGAGATAATCTTGCGCCTGCCACGACTGCTGACCCGGGGTTGAACAATTCCGATTACCTCGTCGTCAAGTCCACGAATGCTGCAACGAATGATGCTGCCCAGCGGTTCACCTACATCACAAAGAACCCCGGCCAGCCCAATATCCTCAGGGGATGGGGCACCCTCGGCAACGAACAGATGGCCGGCGCTGATCATGTGGTGATCCTCGATCTGAACCAGAGGAGGCTCATCAACAGCGGGGGTTTTTCGGCACAGCTGAGCAACAACAATTTCTCATTCAACAGTGGCGCGAACCCGCCCACCTTTGCCTTTGAGCCGACGAGAGACGTGGACAATACCTTCCTTGTGTACGGCATCAAGACGAATGCCGACGGCCTTGCCCCGAGAATGCCGTTCAACCGGGCAGACTATTATGTGCGGATCCCGGCAGCGGGCATGCCGCAGCGGTGTGCCCCTAATACCGGCATGTTGTATAAGGCAACGGTAAATCACAGCAATGGGGCACTCACTGAGATGCCGATCATGGACTGTGTGGCGGATATGCAGGTGGTCTTTGCTATTGATAATACCCCGACAGACACGAATATCAATCCGGATCTTTTCGGGGCTATCCCTGCAGGCTATACTGCGCAGAACATACGGGACCAGGTGAAAGAGGTGAGGGTCTATATTGTCTCGCATGAAGGGCAGGCAGACGCCAATTATAATTTTGTGGGGCCAATTAATATCAATGACCGGGACCTCGGGAATTTCAAGGCCCTGACCGTGGGAACGGGTGCCCTGGAATTCTCGCCGAACTACCGGTGGAAAGTCCATAGAATGGTCCTGACCCCTTATAATCTGAGGTGATGATTATGAAAATAATAACAAATGAAAAGGGAGTCGCTCTGGTCATGGTCCTGATCTTTGCCCTGATCGGGCTTGCTGTTGTCTCGGGCATGATGTTCATGATCACACAGGGCACGATAATGTCGGGCTCGAACAAACAGTTCAGGTCTGCTGACGAAGCGGGGCTTGGCGGTACCGAGATCGCCGTGGAGTATATAAAGGGCAATGCTGTTCCGCCAATTGGTCTTCCCAATGTTGTCAGTGGAAACGTCCCTTGTCTGAGCGATAAGATCGGGATCTCCCGAGGCAGCTGGACCTCCTCAAGCTGGGTCAACTGCGCAGGAATTGATATCTCCCTTGACCCAACGGCAGGTACTGATATGACGTATACCGTTACGGGCACTGAGCCCGGCACGACCTACACGGTCTTTACCAAGATCGTGGACACGGTCAAGGGGAATACGGATGCCTCCGGTGTTGTTACGGGCGGAAAACTGGGTGGGGAGGCAGTGACAGCTTCCAATAGCGGCATTGTCACACCGCCGACCTATCCGTCGATGTACAGGGTCGAGGTGCAGACCCAGTCCATGCCAAATACCCGTGAGCGTTCCCGCTACTCGCTCCTCTATGCCTATTAACCGCTGCATGAAGATGAAAGCGATCTTGATTGCGCTGGTGATCATTTCCCTGTCCGCCTGTTCTTCTGACAGGCCTGCCGGACAGGCTGGGCAGCAGACTCCCGGCCAACAGTCGCCGGGGACCACGGCCGGAGGAGGGCAGCAGCCCGGATCCGCCGGAGACAGTGCCGCGCTGGCATTGATGATAACACCCCCGGAGCCAATAAGGAATTCTACCCTGTTGCTTATCCCCCGGGGATTTAATATCGCGGAGGCCGAGATCGAATGGCTGGTCAACGGGGTCCGCGTTAAGACACCTGACCCCCAGCAGTTTGTTGCCTCCAACATGAAAAAAGGTGAGACGATCCAGGCCCGGGCCACATCAAAAGGCACGGAGATCCTCTCGAACGTCGTGAGAATAAAGAATACCCCGCCTGAGCTGGCCGGCAAGGTAAAATTGCTCCCTGAGATCTTCAAGCCCGGCGACCTTCTGAGCGTCGAGGCGAAGGCCCTTGATCCAGACGATGATGAGGTGATCATCCGGTACGAATGGACAAAGAACGGCGAAGCTGCAGGCAGTTCGAAAAAGATCGACACCCCTGTCAAACGCGACGACAAGGTGGTCGTCGTGGTAACGCCCTGTGACAGTGAAGGCTGCGGCAAGCCCCTGACGATCAAGTCCACCCTGCGCAACCTGCCCCCGGTTATCGTCGTCGAAAAGCCGGTCTATCAGGGCAGGACCTACACGCTTGCCTTTAAGGCGACCGACCCGGACGGTGATCAGATCAGCTATTCCCTGAAGAATGCCCCGCAGGGCTGCTCGATAAATTCGACATCCGGCCTCATCACCTGGCATATCCCCGAGGGGTTCACTGCCAAGGGTTCCTACACGGCAGTTGCGAGCGATCCCAAAGGCGGCGAGGCATCCCAGGTCTTCACTTACGACTTCAGCCATAACTGAAATTCTCTCACTTTTAACACCTCCGTTCCTGTAAGATAACGCCCTCACGAAAGCTTTCTGGACACAAACGAATGGCGCTAGTGTAAGCACTTATTCCAAGTCAGTCATGCCCAGAGCCAAATAGGCCGTCATTCCACGGCTTGACCGGGGAATCCAGTCGTAGACCTATGGATGCCCCGGTCAAGCCGGAGCATGACAGTTAGTAACCCAGTGTTTTCCTTAATAGACCTACTGTTTGTGCTCAAGCAACGGAGCTGCCGGAGGATGACAAGTTATCCCTTTCTGGTATAATTAAACATTCCTGAATGAAATAAAAAGGAGTTTATCGCAATGAGATCATTGATTTATTTTGTGGTGTTTGTCGGCTCATTTTGCTGTCTGTCAGCTGTTTTTGCTGCCGAGTCGGGTCCGGAACAATATTTTGATATCGGCAACGGGTATTTTAATGAGGAGCAGTACGACAAGGCCATCACCGCCTACTCGAAGGCGCTCGAGCTGGCCCCCGGGCATGTCCTGGCCAGCTATAACCGCGGACTCTCCTATTACAAGACCGGCAGAAATGACCTGGCGATCGCAGACTACAGCATGGCGGTCTCAAACGGCTACGCAAAACCTGATATCTTCAGCAGCAGGGGGATCGCCTATCTCAAGACCGGACAGTACGGCCTTGCGGCAGAGGATTATACGAAGGTCATTGCCGCGAACCCGCGCTTTGCCGAG
>SCQH01000054.1 GCA_004321925.1 Nitrospirota bacterium
TCATCCGGTTCCAACCTGGCACAGGGCAGCCCGGCCCTGCTGGATAATGCCAAAGGCCGGATAGCTGCTCTGAAGGGCGCTGATCCGGACGCCCCTCCGGCAGTGCCTGCGGACCTGGCTACTGCCTCAGGGAGCGGACTAGATCCCCACATGAGTCCCGCCGCTGCCGCGTACCAGGTCCAGAGGGTGGCAAGGCAGCGCGGAATGGATGAGGCGACCGTACGGTCACTCGTGGCTGCAAGTACAGAGGAACGACAATTTGGGCTTCTGGGTGAGCCGGTCGTGAATGTGCTCAAACTGAATCTTGCGCTCGATGAACTCGGGCAGAAATGAAGAGGCATATGATGAATCGAAATGATGAAAAAGCCATTTGGGGAAGAAGGATACTCGTCAGTATCCTTCTTCTGGCTGTGACGCTCCCCCTGGCGGCGTTTGCTGTCTCCTATCCTGCCCAGTTATATCACCGCGAGGACAGGCATGACAGGTTTGTGAAAGGTGAAACAGTATATCTCTTTCACAGCGGCACAGCCGATGTCAAAAAGACTGTCCGTCCGAATGACAGCCTGGCCGTTAGCAGGGTATCAGCTTCATGCGAAGTGATCCCGGTAGGGCTCATCAAGGTCGTCTCTTTTGTCGGGGAGACCTATATCAAGGGGGAGGTCTTTGCAGGCGAGATCAGGCCAGATGATATCGCGAAGAAGGATAAGGTGTCATTTCTCGTGATCTCTGCAGGGGTATGCAAAGAATAATGCAGTTGCCTGCTTGCTTCAGAAATGCGAGAATAGCACTAACCATGGGTATTAATAAGAATGGAAGAGCAAAGGCCTGACCCTGATCTCCTCCTGGCAAAGGTCCGGCAGGAAGAGGAACGCAAACGTGAAGGGCAGCTGAAGATATTCTTCGGCTCAGCCCCCGGCGTCGGCAAGACATATGCGATGCTTGGCGCTGCCCAGCAGAAGCTGGCAGAGGGTGTCGACATCGTGGCCGGAGTTGTCGAGACCCACGGACGGAAGGAAACGGAAGCACTCCTCGCGGGCCTCGAAGTGGTTCCCCGCCATCCTGTCGAATACCGGGGTGCCGTGCTGTCGGAATTCGACATCGATGCAGCCCTGAAGCGCAAACCCGAGATCGTTCTGATGGATGAACTGGCCCATACCAATGCCCCTGACTCCCGACATAAGAAGCGCTGGCAGGATGTCTATGAACTCCTGGGTGCCGGTATCTCAGTCTATACCACGGTAAATGTACAGCACCTCGAAAGCCTGAATGATGTTGTGGCCCAGATAACCGGGGTCACGGTGAGGGAGACCATTCCGGATTTCCTGCTCGACAGGGCTGATGAAATAGAATTGGTGGACCTTCCTCCTGACGACCTGCTGCAGCGCCTGAAGGACGGCAAGGTATATGTCCCGGAGCTTGCAGAAAGGGCAAAGGATTTCTTTTTCAGGAAGGGGAATCTTCTTGCTCTTCGCGAATTGGCCCTCCGCCGCACTGCTGAGCGTGTCGATGAGCAGATGCAGAGCTACCGCGAGGTGAAGGGGGTTAAGGAGGTCTGGCCTGCTGCAGAAAGACTGCTTGTCTGCATCGGCCCCAACCCCCGGTCGATCCGGCTGATACGGGCCGCGAAACGCATGGCTGCAGGTCTTCGCGCAGAATGGATAGCAGCCTATGTCGAGGCCCCTCACAAGGTCAAGCCGTCAGAGAGCGATCTGCGGTCTCTGGCAGAACATATGCGGCTGGCTGAAAGCCTTGGAGCAGAGACCGTGACGCTCACCGGTCCGAAGGCAAGTGACGAGATCCTGACCTACGCCCGTTACCGGAATGTCACCAAGATCATAACCGGCAAGCCGACGCATCCGCGCTGGAAGGATACGCTCTTCGGCTCAATGCTTGATGAACTGGTGCGCGGCAGCGGAGACATCGAGGTCTATGTCATATCCGGTGATTCCGGGGAACCGATAAAGGGCCTTTCTGTCAAGCCGGTGAGCCCAAAGTCCAGGCCGACAGACTGGATATTCAGCTTCGGAGTTGTCGGTGCCTGCACAGGTCTTTCTTTTCTTATGTCCCCTTATTTCGAAATTGTCGATCTTGCCATGGTCTATCTTCTCGGCGTGGTCATTGCAGCAGGCAGGACAGACAGGGGGCCATCCCTGTTTGCCGCGGTTCTCAGTGTAGCTGCCTTCGATTTTTTCTTTATTCCTCCGTACTACACCTTTGCAGTGAGCGATGTCCGCTACATGGTTACGTTTGTCGTCATGTTTGCGATCGCCTTTGTTATCAGCCGCCTGACGCACCGTGTAAGGGACCAGGCAAACGCCTCCAGGCAGAGGGAAAAGAGGACTGCCGCAATGTACAGTCTGAGCCGCAAATTTGTCCATGAGCGGGGCATTGAAAGGCTGAGTGCCATTGCGATCAAACATATAAGCGAGGTCTTTGCCAGCCAGGTGGTCATACTGACCCCTGATGAACGCGGAAGGCTGATCATTCCGGTGACCGGACCGGATACTTTTGCCCTGGATGAGAAAGAGCAGAGTGTGGCCCAATGGACCTTTGACCATCGCCAGAGGGCCGGTCTCGGCACAGACACGCTTGCCGGCTCACGCGCCCTGTACGTTCCGCTTGTGGCCGCGTCAAAAACGGTCGGCGTGATAGGGGTGCTTCCCAATCCGCCAGAGAGCTTTTTTGATCAGGAGCAGATACATGCCCTTGAAAGTTTTGCAAATCAGGCTGCAATGGCCATTGAACGTGCCTTTCTCTCAGAGGAGGCACAGCAGGCTCTTTTGAGGGCAGAGAAAGAGTCGCTGCGAAATACCATGCTCAGCTCGGTTTCGCATGACCTCAGAACCCCTCTGGCAGCTATTACCGGTGCTGCAACGACCCTGCTTCATCAGGATGCAACTCTGGATCAGCATAGTAAGCGGGAGCTTACGCAGACAATTTCTGAAGAGGCCGATCATCTGAACCAGATCATCCGCAATGTGCTGGATATGACCCGCCTCGAATCCAAGGCGATAACCATAAAAAAAGAATGGCAGTCCCTTGAGGAGATCGTAGGGGTCGTGCTGAATCGGCTTTCCGAAAAACTTAAGGGGCGTCAGATCTCAGTTGCGCTGCCGGAAGACCTTCCGCTGATCCCCTTTGACCCCCTGCTGATAGAGCAGGTCCTCATGAACCTGTTCGATAATGCACTCAAATACACGCCCCCCGGTACGCCGGTTGACGTCTCCGCATCTGTCAGAGAAGCTGAAGTGACGATAGAGCTTGCTGACAGAGGTCCGGGGCTGCCCGCAGGGAGCGAAGAGCACATTTTTGAGAAGTTCGTGCGCGGGTCCGGCCCCGGCGGCGGCATCGGATTGGGATTGGCGATCTGCCGGGCGATCATAACTGCTCACGGCGGCAGCATATGGGCTGAAAATCGCATTGACGGCGGGGCAGCGTTTCGTTTCACTCTTCCGTTGGGCGGAGAACTGCCGTTGATGGAGAAAGAAAGTGAATAAGGCCTGCCGCTGTGGTCGATGATAACGGCTTAATATTGCTGATCGAAGACGAGCCGCAGATGCGCCGTTTTCTTCGGATAACGCTTCAGGGGCACGGGTATCGTCTGATCGAGGCAGTTGCCGGGGAGGAAGGTTTGACGCAGGCGGCAACACGAAATCCTGACGTCGTATTGCTTGACCTCGGCCTGCCTGACATTGACGGCCTGGAGGTTACCAGGAGGCTGCGGGAATGGACTCAGATCCCGGTAATTGTTATTTCTGCACGGGAACAGGAGGAGGACAAGATCAGGGCCCTTGATGCCGGGGCAGACGACTATCTGACCAAGCCATTCGGCGCAGGAGAACTATTAGCCAGAATCCGTGTGGCACTCCGTCATACGGCAACGCAGCATGGCGGAGAAGAGTCTGTTTTCGTTCTCGATAACCTTAAGGTCGATCTTGTAAAAAGACAGGTATTGCTCGATGACAGAGAGATACATTTGACGCCAATTGAATACCGGCTCCTTACCATGCTGATCAGGCATGCAGGCAAGGTCATGACCCACAGTCAGATCATGAAGGAGGTCTGGGGCCCTGCATATGTGAGTCAGAGCCATTATCTGCGCATTTACATGGGGCAGCTGCGCCATAAACTGGAGACTGATCCTGCGCGCCCGCGTTTTTTTATCAATGAACCGGGTATCGGCTACCGATTGAGGGTCGATTTTGATTAGCTGGCAGGATGATGGGGCCGCGTAACTGTTTCGGTGAGGCCAAAAAGTGCTACTTTTGGCTTCTGACCAGGTCTATGACGGTGATCTCGGGCGGGGCGAGGAAGCGGACCGGCGGGCCCCAGGTCCCTGTCCCCCTGCTTATATATAACGCTCCCTTTCCCGGGAGGTCTGCGTAGCCGGACTGGACCGGGTAATAGAGCCAGGTGAGGATGCTGAAGGGGAATATCTGGCCTTTATGGACATGTCCGGAGAGCTGGAGGTCGAACATGCCGAGGGCGTCCTTATTAATAAGAGGCCGGTGCTTCAGGAGGAGCCTGAATCTGTCTGCTGGGATATCAGCAAACAGGTCCTTTTCGTTTCCCAGGACCGGGACCTTCACCTGTCTGCCTGCCGGGTCGTCAACCCCGGCGATCGTTATTACATTGCCGATGTTCACCCGCTGACCGCGAAGAAGGACAAAACCGGAATCCTCGGTAAAGCATTTTGCATCCTTCAGCCCGGCATAGAATTCATGATTGCCGGTCACTGCATACTTACCGTATTTCGGCCTTATCTCATCCAGTATGGCAGCAAAGCCGTTATAGCCGCAGACCTGTCCGTCGACAAGGTCCCCGGTCGATACAAAGAGGTCCGGACCTGCCTCTTTCACGATCCCGGCGATCTTTTTCAGATGTGCCTCTCTCAGGATCAGACCGATATGCACATCAGAGATCTGGACGATCCTGAGCCGGTCAACACCGGAGGGGAGCTTTGTGGTCACTATCTGCAGGTGTTCAGTGCGAATGTTGCGTGCCTCGAAGAAGCCGTAGGCAGTTGCCATCAGGGAAAGGCCCAGGATGACCAGGAACGAAGACCGGGGCGCGGCGACGAGAAAAGAAAGATCCCGGTGGCTTATATGCCCTGCGACATAGATAACGCCGCGCCAGAGGTCATAGGCAAAGGCAAAGGAAGACCAGAGCAGTACCCAGCCCATCCAGGAATAGCCGATCCATGCTGCCAATTGCGCGGCTGAGGCATGCTCAGACCGTTCTATGTACCTGATTATCAGAGGGGCCAGGACCATCAGCAGGAGAAACAAGAAAGAGATTATCATCCCTGCCCGGCTCAGCAGGTCAGCTGACCATATTTTTGCGAGGAGGTAGATATGCATCCCGCCGTAGAGCAGGAGGAAGACGCCGAAAAAGATGATCATTTTTTCTTTGTCCCGAAGAAGAACCCGCTGCCCTGACCCGGATATACCCGGCGCAGGCTCCGGGGTGTCGGGGTGCTGCTGCCGGGCCATGAAGCTTCGTTTGGCTCTGATCCTTCGAGCGCAGCCGGGGAGGGGGCTGCATCAAGCATCCGGGGCTCTCTGTGCAGATCAAACTCCTTGACGTACCAGCTGAATTCTATCGGGATGCCGTTGGGGTCAAAGGCATAAATGGAATGGATGAAGCCATGGTCGATCACCTCGGAGACCCAGAGGCCGGCAGCCTCGATGCGGTCCTTCAGGGTCCAGAGCTCGTCTTCAGACCCGACACCAAACGATACATGATCGAAAGCGATTGGCCCGGCCACCTTTCTGCCATGTTCCTTTTCCTCAACAGGCTCTGCCCCCGGCCATTCAAAGAAGGCGATCATGTCATTGGCCGAGATCTCGAAAAAGTAATGCCGGTACCCCGGTTCGCCGAGCCCTGCTATCAGCCGCATGCCGAGGAGGTCCCGCCAGAAGAGGATGGTCCCCTCCATATTGCCGGTGACCATGGCCAGATGATTTATCCCGGTATACCTGATCACCCGGTCTGTCCCCGCCGGATTTTTATACTGTCCTGAACCAACACCGCTGACTTCATGTATAATTATATAATTATCGCGCGGCTGTTTTCCTGTTTGCGGCATCATGCCGGGCCGCCGCGATGGAAGGTGGGAAAGGACAGGAGAAGATGGAGAGTACTATAAAAGGGCTTGTGATCCCTTCGGTCATCGCAGCGGTCTCAGGCTGCATACTTTTAATTATCAGGGCGGCGGTCTTCCGGATGGTCCGGGCATGGGGGAGCAAAAGGGAGAACAGGCCTGATAATGTTATCATCCCGGTCTTCAGGACCCCCTCGGTCTACTGGTGCATTGCAATAGGCCTGTATTTGGGGCTTGCATTATCGGACCTGCCGGAGAGATACGTCTTTTATCTGAGCAAGGGGATCCATGTCATTGTCATCGTCTCCATAACCGTTGCTGCCGCAAACCTGGCAGGGGGCATATTCAGGGCATATATACAGCGGTCGGACCTGGCGGTGCCGGCGACCGGGCTCGCCTACGGCATCATGTACGGCTCGATCCTCGTCATGGGCCTGCTCATAAGCCTGAGCGTCCTTGGGATATCCATAGCACCGCTGATCACGGCGCTCGGGGTTGGAGGCCTTGCCGTTGCCCTGGCGCTTCAGGACACGATGTCGAACCTCTTTGCCGGGATCCATATACTGGTCGAGAAATCGATCAGGGTCGGCGATGTCATCAGGCTTGAAAACGGGCTGGAGGGGTATGTCGAGGACATAACCTGGAGGACCACGAGGATCAGGATGGTCTCCCAGAACATGATCGTGATACCGAACAACAAGCTCTCCCAGAGCATTGTAACAAATTATAACCTGCCGGGGAAAAGCCTGGCGGTGCAGGTCCAGGTCGGGGTGAGCTACGACTCTGACCCGGAAAAGGTCGAGCGTGTCATGAAAGAGGAGGCGGCAATTGCCGCGTCGGAGCTGCCCTATATCCTTCCGGTCCCTGCTGCCTCTGTCTATCTGGACCCCGGGTTTGGAGAGGCGGCCCTCAATTTTACCCTTGTATGCCAGGTACGTGAGTTCGGCGATCAGCGGTCAGCACAGCATGAATTGCGGAGGAGGCTGCTCAGAAGATTCCGGCTGGAAGGGATAGTGATCCCGTTCCCGGTCAGGCCGGTATGTGTCCAGGGGGAAAAGGTCTGAGGCAGCCGGCAGATATAGAGGGGATCATCAGGCGGTATTATGCGCCGGATTCGCTCGCCTGCTCAGTGCTGAAGGAACACGGAGCAATGGTGGCTCGAAAGGCCCTTGACGTTGCCGGCAGGGTCGAACATCTCAGTCCGGACAGGCTCTTTCTGGAAGAGGCCGCCCTGCTGCATGATATCGGCATTATCCTGACCCATGCCCCCGGGATCGGCTGCAACGGGGATAAGGACTATATCTGCCACGGATACCTCGGCAGGGAGCTGCTCGAAAAAGAAGGTCTGCCTGAGCATGGCCTTGTCTGTGAAAGGCATATAGGGCTGGGATTGCTTGCAAGCGACATTGAAAGTCACGGCCTTCCGCTGCCGAGGCGTGATATGCTGCCCATTACGCTTGAAGAAAAGATCATCTGCTATGCGGACAAGTTCTACTCAAAGAATATCGGCAGCCTGGACAGGGAAAAGACGGTTGATAAGGTCCGGCAGGAGGTCGGCAGGTTCGGGGAAGACGGCCTCAGGCGGTTTGAAGAGCTCCACGCACTCTTCAGTAGGTGATATGCTCCAGGAAGAGACCCTGCGGAGGGGCTGTCGGGCCTGCCAGGGTCCTGTCGCGGGCATTAAGTATCTCGCTGAAGCCTGCCGGCGATATATTCCCCTTGCCGACCTCGACCAGGGTCCCGACAATGTTGCGCACCATGTAACGCAGAAAGGCATTCGCCTCAATGCGTATCCTGATAAAATCTCCCTTCATTGACGCCGTCATAAAGCCTATCTCGTCGAGCTGCGCAAGCTCAAGGGAGGTCACGGTCCTGATCGTTGACCTTGCCCCGCAGCCCGTCGCCCTGAAGGACGAAAAATCATGTTCCCCGGTTATGCATCCGGCAGCCTCTTGCATCAGCCCGATATCAAGCCCTGTCCTTACATCCCAGAGGAACCGGTGAAGAAAGGCCGATTGCCGGGGGCTGGTGGAGATGAGGTAAAAATAGCTTTTCCTCAGGGCGGCATACCGGGGATGGAAACTGCTGCCGGTCTCTTCTGCCGAGAGGATCCGCATGTCCCGCGGGAGCTTGGCATTGAGGGCCCTTTTTATCGTGTCTGCGCTCAGGGCAGAGGCCGTACTGAAGACGGCAACCTGTCCCAGGGCATGCACCCCGGCATCGGTCCTGCTTGCGCCGGTCAGTTTGACCGGCCCGGATGTGATACCGGCAAGGGTCCCGGTGATGATGTCCTGAATGGTCCCGCCTGATCTCTGGGACTGCCATCCATGGTAGGCAGACCCGTCATATTCCATCAGCAGCCGGATATATCTCACGTCAGAAGCAGGCAAAAAGATCAGTGGACCGAGCAGGAGATGCAGGGGTCGTAAGACCGCACCAGCATCTCTGCCAGGAGTTCAAGATTTCTGTCCTGTATGCCCTCTGAGGCGAATTTCGATGCAAGGGCAGTGAGGTCATGCTGGATATTGGCGTGGTTCTGGCTCGTGGGGATGATGCAGTCACACTTCGTGATATGGCCGGCCTCGTCGAAATCATAACTGTGGTAGAGGATCCCCCGGGGGACCTCGACGGCTCCGACTCCGGTCCCGGCCCGGGCCGTGACCGGCTGCCGGGGTTCCTGCCATTCTGAACCGAGCAGTTCTTCTATCAGGCCGATCGAATCCAGAACAACATGGACGCATTCGACGAGTTGGGCGATATTATTCATGTAAGGGTTGTGGTTGACCGGGGTGAGACCTGCCCCGGCCGAAAGCTCCTGAGCGGCCGGATGCAGAAAGCTGAAGTTGTTATTGACCCGTGCCAGCGCGCCGACCGCGAAAGACTGGCGTGAAAGTCTGCTCCACTTTGAGGTTGACTGTTCAACCATATATTCGTTCGTCATCTGCCGGTACTCAGACTCCTTTTTCAGCACGCCGTCGGTTGAGACGAGGTCCCCGCCGATAAAGGGGTAGTCCCCGGCTCCTTTCAGAGAAACAAACTCTGTCTCGCGCGAAAAATCAGGGATATGAAAGGTACTGAAGAGCTCGGCCGTGGCCTGCAGGTCAGCTACTGAGGCGCTCAGCCTGTCCCTGAACCCGGCGAGCTCTTTTTTATCAGGGAGCATGGTGAAGCCGCCGACCACGGTCCGTGTCGGGTGCATCCTCCTGCCGCCCACGCAGTCACAGATGTCGTTGGCAAGTTTTTTCAGGTGTGCGGCGCGCGCCACCACATCCGGGTTCGATCTGATAAGAGGGAATACGCTGCCGGCATTCAGGAAATCAGGAGCAGCCAGAAAGTAGAGGTGCAGGACATGGCTCTGGAGGGTCTCCATATGTTTCAGAAGAAGCCGGAGCTTTTTTGTCTGGTCGGTCGGCAGGATGCCGAAGGCGTTCTCGACAGCGCGGATGCTTGCAAGCGTATGGCCGATCGAGCAGATGCCGCAGATCCTGCCGGTGATCCAGGGGGCGTTGTCCCACTTCTTGCCGACGAGCAGCGCCTCAAAAAAACGAGGGGTCTCGACCACCTCCCAGGTCGCCTGACGGAGCTGTCCGTCCTTGATCGAGATCTTTATGTTGCCATGTCCTTCTACGCGACTAAGGTGATGGACATTGACATCGCAGTTGATCTTCATCGGTTATCCCCTGTCCTCAGCATTCAGGCTCTCTCTGAGCTGCCCGGCATAGGCGGCAAACCCGCCAAAGCATTCAAGCCTGTCCATGATCGTGTCCTTTGTAAAGCCGTGTTTGTCCATGATGCTGATCATCTGCTCTATATTGATGTCGTCGGCAGGACCTCTGCAGCCCCAGCAGCCTGCCCTGTTGTTGGGGCACCAGGAGTCGCATCCGGCGCGGGTCACCGGCCCAAGGCAGGGTTCACCCACGTCAAAGAGGCAGATATTGCCGTTGGCCTTGCATTCCATACAGACCGGGTATTTCGGATAGGCGATCGCGGTGCCGATCGCAATGCCGGCAACGATCTTTTCGACCTCTTCTTTTTTTACCGGGCAGCCGAATATCCTGAGATCGATCGTCACGAAATCCTCAAGAGGCCGCGCGGGAGAGGTCTCCACGGGGTGGTCGCCGTAGACCTCTTTTTTGACCCAGTCAGGGCTGAACCTGTTTTTGAGCTGGTTGACACCGCCAAAACAGGCGCATGAGCCGAAGGCCACGAGGACCTTGGCGTTAGCGCGGATCTTTTTGAGCCGCTCGACCTCATCGCTGCGCGTGACACTGCCTTCAACAAAGGCTATCTCGTAGTCATCGGTCCCGCCGCTCATGCCTTCACGGAAGTTGACGACCTCAACGAGCGAGAGGAAATCAAGGAGCGTTGCCTCATTATTGAGGAGCTGGAGCTGGCAGCCCTCACAGGAGGAAAGCTCGAAAAAAGCCACCCGCGGCCGGTAAACAGGGACACCAAGAAAGTTTTTCCCCTCTGCGGCTGCGCCGGCCATTATATGGCCTCCTTCAGATTCATGACGGTCCAGTAGTCAAAGACCGGGCCGCTGAGGCAGGTGTAGGTTGAACCGACATTGCAGCGGCAGCATTTCCCCATGCCGCAATGCATCCGGCGCTCGAGGGAAACGAACATCTTCTGCATAGGGATGTCCTTTTGATTGAGCATGCCGCAGACGAATTTGAACATCACCGGCGGACCGCATACAATGGCATAGGTATTCTGGAAATACTGCTCATCCCTCTCGGCAAAGAGCTCCTCCAGGATCGTGGTCACCAGACCCACCCTGCCGGTCCAGTCAGGGCCTGCCTTGTCAACGGTGATGCTGAGCCTCATGTCGTCGGCCTTCCACATGTCGTACTGATAGGTAAAGAGCAGCTGGGAGGGGTCTTTTGTGCCGTAGATTATATCGACGTTTCCGAACCGGCTCCTGTTTTCCTGGACATACGATATCGGTGTCCTCAGCGGGGCAAGGCCGAGGCCACCCGCGACCAGGAGGATATTCTGGCCATACATTTTTTCCATAGGGAAGCTTGTCCCGAAAGG
>SCQH01000055.1 GCA_004321925.1 Nitrospirota bacterium
GTGGACGATAAGGATATCGTTGTCTTCACCCGGCAGTTCGCCACGATGATCGATGCCGGTCTTCCGCTGGTCCAGGCGCTCGAGATCCTTTCAGGCCAGGTAGAGAACAAGACGCTCGCAAAAGCGCTCATAGCCATAAAAAATGATGTCGAATCAGGGTCTACCTATGCCGATGCCTTAAGAAAACATCCTAAGGTCTTTACGGAGCTGTATGCCAATATGGTGGCGGCCGGCGAATCGGGCGGTATCCTTGATACCATCCTCAACCGGCTGGCCGCGTATATGGAAAAGGCCATGAAGCTGAAGAAAAAGGTCAAAGGGGCAATGGTCTACCCTATTGTCGTCTCCTCCATTGCCATTATAGTCATTGCGGTCATCATGATCTTCGTTGTCCCGACCTTTTCGAAGATGTTCATGTCCATGGGCGGGAAGCTGCCGCTCCCGACACAGATCGTTATTGACGCCAGCCATTTTATTGCGGGCCTCGGCGGCCTCTTGACCGCAATAACAATTGCGGGTCTCGGCGTCGCTTTTGTCCAGTTCCGGAAGACCGAAAAAGGTATGCATACAACTGACAAGGTCTTCCTGCAGCTTCCTATATTCGGCATGATCCTGAAAAAGGTTGCCGTTGCCAAGTTCACCAGGACCTTAAGCACCCTGATCAGCAGTGGTGTGCCCATTCTTGACGGGCTTGAGATCACCGCCAAGACCGCCGGCAACAAGGTCATCGAATATGCGGTCTTCGAGATCAGGCAGGCTGTCTCGGAAGGTAAGACCCTGGCCGAACCCCTGATGAAATCGAAGGTCTTCCCGCCCATGGTCACCCATATGATCGCTGTTGGTGAATCGACAGGCGCCCTTGATACCATGCTGAGCAAGATCGCCGACTTCTATGACGATGAGGTCGACAGTGCGGTCAATAACCTGACGTCTATGATGGAGCCCATGCTGATGGTCTTCCTGGGCGGATCCGTTGGATTTATCGTCGTCGCCATGTATCTGCCTATCTTCAAACTGATAACGCTCATTAAGTAGGTCAGATGGCAGAAGATGCCCTGACGTCGCGGATACGGGCCCTGATATTCTTCAGGGCCCTCTTTGTCACTCTTCTTCTCGGGTCGGCATTTCTGTTCCGGATAGATTTTTTTTACTCCAACCCGGTCATCATATCCTCGTTCATTGTCGTTCTCTATTTACTGACCATCATTTATGCACTGATCGTCGTAAGGGTAAAGAACCAGGTCATCTTCGGCTATGCTCAGCTGAGCCTGGACGTCTTTGCCGAGATCGTCCTGATCTATATAACCGGCGGCATTGACAGCTGGTTCTCCTTCATGCTTCTGCTCACTATTTTGTCGTCGAGCATCGTCCTGGGAAAGAAGGCAGGCTTTATTATTGCGACTATCGCCAGCCTCTGCTATGGGATGATGCTTGAGCTCCAGTTCTACCGGGTCCTGCCCATGCCCTTTGATACCCAGATCGTTGAAAAGGGATTGTTTTACAACATATTCCTTCATATAGTCTCTTTTTATCTTACCGCATTCCTGGCAGGGTACCTTTCGCACCGGCTTGAAAAGACCGAGCAGAAACTTGAGGAACAGGATGCACAGCTGAAAGATCTCGAGCTTTTCAATATCAAGGTCATTGAGAGCCTCCCCAGCGGCCTCTTCACGACCGACATGGACGGCAGGGTCCTGATCTTCAACCGGGCTGCCGAAAAGATAGTCGGGACGCCGATGGAAACGGTGATCGGCAGTTCTATCCGGAGCGTCATGCCCTTTATACCATTCCCCTTCTCACGGGGGCGTCACGAAGAGGTCATCATCTCTGAAAGGGGGGAAACGCGCATCATCGGGCTCAACGTGTCCGTGCTCCGGGATACCAGCGGGAAGGATACCGGGTTCATCGGGGTCTTTCAGGACCTGACCCAGCTGAAAAAGCTTGAGTCGGAGATAAAGCAGAAGGAGAAATGGGCCGCCATAGGAGAGTTGTCATCCAACATTGCCCATGAGATCAGAAACCCCCTGGCCTCGATGAAAGGCTCGATAGAGATGCTGCTGGACGAGAAGATCCCTGCAAAGCACAGAGAAAAACTTATGGACATAGCCCTCAAGGAAATGGACCGCCTGAATCATATCGTCACCGACTTTCTTACGTACTCGAGCCCCAAACCGCTTGAAAAGAGAAGGGTCGACCTCCACCTGCTGCTTGATGAGACCCTCTCGCTGCTGAGAAATGCAGTGTCCGGGAAAGAGACGATCCGGATCAGGAAGGCCTTTGACGGAGAACTCTATGCCATGACAGACCCTCAAAAGATCAGACAGGTGTTTTGGAACCTCGGCATGAATGCCATTGAGGCGATGCAGGACGGTGGTGAACTGCGCGTGGCAACAGAGGTCACTCCCGGCACGGTCACCATCAGCTTTGAGGATACCGGAGCAGGCATTACCGCGCCTGACCTCGAAAGGATATTTTTCCCCTTCTTCACCACAAAGGACAAAGGGACCGGTCTGGGGCTCTCGATCGCTTACCGGATAATCGAGGAGCATGGCGGCCAGCTCACCGCAGTGAGCCACCCTGGAATAAAGACAATATTTAAGATTATACTTAAGCAGGGCGATGGACAATAATAAGGGCAGAATACTGGCGATCGAAGATGAGCGCAGCATGCGGGAGGTGCTCAAGATACTCCTTGAAGAGGAAGGGTATGACGTTGCAACCGCCTCTGACGGACTTGAAGGCATCGACCTCATAAAGAGTAACATCTTCGATCTCGTCATAACCGATATCAAGATGCCCGGGGCTGACGGTTTTGAGGTGCTCCGGCAGGTCAAGGCCATCTCCCCCGATACCGTTATCATCATGGTAACCGCCTTCGGAACGACTGAATCGGCCATAGAGGCGATGAAGCTCGGGGCGTACGATTATATCAATAAGCCCTTCAAGATAGACGAAATACGCCTCATCGTCACCAAGGCCTTTGAGAAGAAAAAACTGCGGGAGGAGATCTCCCTGCTGCGGGAGAAATTCCAGTCGTCCTTCAGGCTTGAAAACATCATAGGGAAGAGCTCGGCGATGCAGGAACTTTTCAGGCTGATCCCCAAGGTGGCAAACAGCAATTCTACGGTCCTCATATCTGGGGAAAGCGGTACGGGGAAGGAACTGGTGGCTGCTGCCCTGCATAATCTGAGCCCGCGGCGGGACAAGAACTTTGTGACCATCAACTGTGCGACATTTCCTGAGGGTCTCCTTGAATCCGAGATGTTCGGCCATGTCAGAGGCGCCTTTACCGGGGCGTTCCAGAGCAAGGCCGGGCTTTTTGAGGTTGCTGACAACGGGACCTTTTTCCTGGATGAGATCGGCGAAATGCCCCTGTCCCTCCAGTCGAAGCTGCTGCGGGTGCTCGAAAACGGGACGTTCAGGCGTGTCGGCGGCACGTCTGACATAACGGTGGATGTCAGGGTGCTGTCGGCGACAAACAGGAACATCCTCGAAGCGGTTTCTTCCGGAGTCTTCCGGGAGGACCTCTATTACCGTTTGAATGTCGTCCCGGTGAACATACCTCCCCTGAGGGACAGAAAAGAGGACATACCCCTTCTCGTGGAGCATTTCCTCTCGAAATACTCGGGGAATTCAGTTAAAATAGCACCGGAGGCGCTCAGTCTGCTGATGAGCTGCCCCTGGAAAGGCAATGTCCGCGAGCTGGAGAATATCATTGAGCGCACGGTCCTGCTCTGCGATAAGGAGCTGATCATGCCCGAAGATCTCCCCGGGGAGATCACGGGAGGAAGGCATGACGCTCAGCACCTGCCGGCGCTTGAGGACACGGCCATAGACCTCGAAAAGATCATGGAACAGATCGAAAAAGACTACCTGATCAAGGCGCTGAAAAAATCAAACAATATGAAGACCGACGCTGCAAGGATGCTGGGGCTTTCCTTCAGGTCCTTCCGCCACCGGCTTCAGAAATACGGTATTCACTGATGAAAATGAAGCTCGGCGAAGCCCTGGTCAAAGACAGCCTGATAACCCGTGAGCAGCTCAGGATGGCGCTCGAACGCCAGGTCATCTTCGGGGGCAGGATAGGGACGAATATCGTCGAACTCGGATTTCTGAAAGAGGGCGAACTTTCGGCCTTTCTGAGCCAGTTCTTCGGGGTCCCGGCGGTTAATCCCAAAGACCTTGCAGCGATAGACAGCGAGGTCATTGCCTGTTTCAGCAGGGAACTGGCCGAGAAATACCGGGGCATCCCTTTCAGGAAGGACCGCAAACGGCTCCATGTTGCCATGTCTGAGCCGCGTTCCCACAAGGACCTCGATGATATGCGCTTTACGACCGGGTTTGACGTTATCCCCTACATCATCACGGAACTGCGGCTCATCTTTGCACTCGAAAAGTACTACGGGACGGAAAGGGACCTCAGGTATATCAGCACCTTCCAGGCCGACGATGAGGTAAAGACCACGGACGCTGAAAATAAGGAAAAGCTGATGAAGCTGAAGGAGGAGTTTGCCGCGGCGCGCAACAAGGATGAGATCATCGGCCTGCTGCTCCTTGCCGCAAGCAAGGTTTATTCGAGGGTGGGGCTCTTCGTCCTGAAAGACAAGCAGCTCAAGGGCTGGAAATCAAAGGGGATGGAGATCGAGAACAAGAATCTCGGGGTGGCCGCTGATTCGGTCTTTTTCGAGGCGATCAGCAAGAAGAGCTACTACCGGGGACCGGTATTGAAGGTGCCCGGCAACGAAGCCCTCATCTCGATCCTCGCCGGGGCACCGCAGGACTGCCTGGTGATCCCGGTCCTGATCCGGGACAAGGTCATCGCCCTGATGTATATCGACAACGGCAATGCCTCTGTTCTGGATGCCGGCCTGAGCTACATCAACAAGATCGTTTCGATCGCCTCGTTAAGCTTCGAGATGGCCATACTCAGAAGCAAGATCATGGACCTGTAGTACATGCCCCCAGCCTTTTCGGCCGAGGTCTGGCGTTTCATCAAGACGTCTGTCCGGACCGCGGCAGGGACCCTGCTGCGCGGCAGGGCGATCAGACAGTACCTGAAGACCCATCAGTTCCGCGGCCTGCACATCGGCGCCGGGACCCATATCCTGAGCGGATGGCTCAATACCAATTACCCCAAATTCACCGGCGGATCGATCCTGCTCGACGCCAGCCGGCCCTTTCCTTTTAGCGACGCCCAGTTTGACCTGGTCTTCAGCGAACACCAGATCGAGCATCTGTCCTACCAGGAGGGGAAGGCCATGCTTGGCGAATGCTTCAGGGTGATGAAGCCCGGGGGTATCCTCCGGCTTGCCACCCCCGACCTCGACCGTCTGGCCGGTCTTTTTACACAGCAGAAGACTGCCGGGCAGCAGCAGTACATCACCTGGATGGTCGGCCGTTATTATCCGGACAGCGGTCTCTGCAACGAATGTCTCGCGATCAATAATGCCTTCAGAAACTGGGGACATCAGTTCCTATACGACTTCGCGACTATCCGGGACAGTCTGCTGAGGGCCGGTTTTTCAGACATACGGCGGGCTGCCCCCGGGGTGAGCAGTGTCAGGGAGTTGCAGGGCATTGACCGGCATGGCGACACCATTGGAAGTGACGAGCTTAACGCCTTTGAAACCCTGGTTGTCGAGGCAAAAAGGCCCGAATGACCTGCCGCGGTCAGGTGGTTATCCGGTGCCTGCCTGTATAGATGTTCATTTTGTCCCCGCGTGCAAAACCGATCATGGTAAGACCGGTCTTTTCTGCTATCTCGACGGCGAGGCTCGTGGGGGCAGCCCTGCTGACCAGGACCGGGATACCGCAGCGTGCGCATTTCAGGGCAATTTCTGAAGAGAGCCGGCCGCTGGCCAGCATGATCTTGTCCTGAAGCACTATGTTCTCGAGGATCGAAAAGCCGATGATCTTGTCCACGGCATTATGCCTGCCGATATCTTCTGCAAAGGCGAGCAGGATCGCTCCGTCGGTCACCGCAGCGCTGTGAACCCCGCCGGTGATCCGGTATATCTCAGAACGTCTCTGGAATTCCCTGAAGATGTTCCTGACCGCCTCAAGGCTGAAGGATACGCCGTCCGCAGCTATCTTTTCGGGCAGCCCTCTCAGCAGGCTCACCCCGCCGGCACAGCCCGAGGTGACCGTCTTTTCACCTTCGCTGACCACACCGGCCGACGGGATATCGACCTCGATCTCATCCCCGTATTCGATGCTGATCCTGTCGGCGCACCACTCGCCTGATATCAGGCCTTCGTTATAGATGATGCCGACGACAAACTCCCGTATCATCAGGGGTGTGCAGTAGAGGTTCAGGACGTTCTTCCCGTTGACGGCGATCCTGACCTTCTTTTCGACCGCGACAATATCCTCTGTTTCTTCGATCGTATTGTCCCTGGTCTTAGATATCGTTATCTTCTTATATGATTCCATTGCCGTAATACCTGCTTTCGGACACCTGTTCAGCGCCCTTTTCTCTGAAAACTTGACTTTCGGTATGAAAGACTCTTATTATGTCCCTTACGGGGCGTAGCGCAGTTTGGTAGCGCGCACGGTTCGGGACCGTGAAGTCGGAGGTTCAAATCCTCTCGCCCCGACCATTTTTCTTTTGAGACCATTGCATGATTTTACCATATTACCCTTAATAATGGGGCGGATCGGCTCTCCGCGCCGTTCCCCATGTCTTTCTGGAATGCAGCATCTCTCTTCTTTCTGCTGCGGCCGTCCCACGGTAGTTCCTCTCGCAGGGTCCATCAGGCAGACTATACCATGACCGATCTGTATCTTCTGAAGCGGGCCAATGCCTGCCCCGGCATGGACGGAGACTGGGACAGTCCTGCCTGGGCCATGGCAGAGACCCTTGAGCTCACCCATTTCCGGCCTGAGGGCAGCGATCACCGGCCCAGGACCTTTGTCAGGCTGCTGTATGATGCAGAAGGGATATCCGGCATATTCCGCGTTGAGGACCGGTACGTCCTGAGCAGGCTGCTGCAGCATGGCGACCCGGTGTATAAGGACAGCTGCGTCGAGTTCTTTGTCCGGCCGAAAGAGGGGCGCGGATATTTCAATTTTGAATTCAATGCCGGCGGCAGGCTGCTCTGCAGCTATATCGTCGACCCGGCGCGGGCGGAGGGCGGCTTTAAAGAATTCAGCCTGCTGCCGCAAGACGATGCCGGGCAGGTCCGTATCTGTCATTCCCTGCCCCCGGAGATCGGAACCGAGATCCCTCACCCGGTCGTCTGGACGCTTGAGTTCTTTGTCCCGCTGAGCCTGCTCGAAAAATATGCCGGCAGGATCGGCAACCCGGCAGGGACCGAGTGGCGGGCCAATTTTTATAAATGCGCGGACGGTTCTTCGCATCCGCACTGGGCCTCGTGGCAGCAGT
>SCQH01000056.1 GCA_004321925.1 Nitrospirota bacterium
CGTCCGGGCCGACCTCAACAGTCTTGACCTTGGGGAGGAGCGTTTTGATGTGATCACCTCAATGGATGTCCTCTATCATAAGCAGATCACTGATGATTCAGCGGTGCTTCGCATGTTCTATCGCGCCCTGCGCGGCGACGGGTTGCTGATCATTCAGGTGCCGGCATATAACTGGTTAAAAAGCAGCCATGACCTGGCTGTGCATACTGCACGGCGTTATACGCGAACAGGTCTTGCTTCACTTCTTCAGTCAGCAGGGTTTCAGGTCGAGCACATGACTCACCGTGTTACCGCCCTGTTCCCGGCGGTGGCGCTTTACCGTCTGGCCAGAAAGCTCCTGATCAGCACCGGGGATGAGAACACTACCGGTTCTGATGTTGTCATGCCTCCTCCTTTGCTTAACAACCTGCTCAGGCGATTCCATCTTGCTGAGAACAGGCTGGCGCAGAGATATGTCCTGCCGTTCGGTCTTTCCCTTTTTGCCACTGCCAGGAAACAGAGATGACAGGAGAACCGGTGAACAGTCTTTCTGACATCTTAACATCAGAAGAAAACAGCTCAAAGGGGTGGAAGGTTCTTGCGCTGGCGATCGTCATCATCTACGGAGCCACATTCTTCGACCTGATCACCAGCAAACAGGCATTCATGAATGACGCCACTGTCTGGTACGGGTCTTTTCATTATTATCTGGAACATATGAAGCAGGGGATATTTCCCTATTGGGACCCTTATGCATTGATGGGTACCTATTTCTATCCGAACATATCCGGGTACGGATTGCTTGACCCTGCCTGCCTCGTCTTCACCGCCCTGTCGAAGCTGTTCCATGTCCTGCCTTATACCCTTTTTACATTCTTCAGGCTCTACCGCATATTTGTCTTCACAACAGGGGCATATTTCCTTTACCGTTATGTGTCAAATAACAGGCTGGCGTCAATTGCCGCCTCCGGTATTTTACTGTTTACCGTCACGCTGCAGAACACAGGCCAGCCCATGATGGATTACTGCTTCACCATTCCGTTTGCCCTGTATTTCATGCTGCTTCTGCTCGACAATATCACCAACCGGCGCCGTTACCTCTACCTGTCAGGTCTGACCCTCATAACCGGGATCACGATGAATGTCTTTATCCCTTCCCTCTACCTGTTTACGATGTTCTTCTTCCTGACTGCCCTCTTTGTCTTCCGGCGTTATGACCTCATGCATATTATCACGTCACTGCGGAGCAGGAAAATGATATTGCATCTGCTTCTTTGCGCGGTCCTGGTCATCATGATGTCTGCGCCTCCTTTCTCGGTCTATCTTTTCGACACCGCAAAGGATGGGGAACTGTTTGCCGTTGCAAAACTTGTGGACAGCAATAACTTCAGGTTTAAACAAATGATGGCGACGGAATTCGGGGGGGACCTCTTCTTCGATAAGCTCAGAAAGGACAGCGGAACATTCCTGTCATATGGGAGTGCCTTAAATCTTCTCTACCCTGACCTTGAAGGGCTTCGCTACAGGACCGGTTCAGACAATCCTCCGGTGGTCCCGCTCTATATCGGGATCATCCCGCTGATCCTCTTCCTGTTCGGCATATTCTATGGCAGGTCTTCACTGACCGCTCCCTTTCTTCTCCTTATGGTCTTTGTCGTTCTGGGCTCTTTCAGCTTTACCGATGTATACAGCACTTTTAACCCTGTTCAAAAGGCTCTGAATTTGATGTTCCCGCCTCTTCGCATGCTCGATACGCGGATTAATTTCGCATCCCTCATTTCATTTTTTATGTGTTTGTTCTTCTGCCTGGGGTTATCAGCCCTCATGCGGCACCAGAGCACCCCGACAATGGTCCCGCGGAACCGGTTGCGCACGGTGCTGTTCCTTTGTCTTATCCCGATCGCGGCAAAAACGATCATGACCGGCTATTATGCAGGCACGCCGCTGTTTCTCTCACGCTATGACGCGGCTGTCCTGGCAATACCTATAGCCGTCATTGCAGCGCTGCTCCTGGTCCGCTATCGTCTGATCCGTCCCGGTGTCGCCGTCGGCATTATACTACTGATCTCTTTCGTTGATCTGGCCGCTCCGTGCATAACGAAGATAAGTCAATTAAGGCCAACAGCAACGATGTATCGCTTCCTTTCCCTGAGCGGGGAAGAACGCGAGCAGCTTCTCCATGATTCAGAACGTGTATTTGACGGCTTCGAGCTCTACCGGGCCCCTTTTGTGCCGATAGGCCTGATACCGGTCGCGGCATTCAATGAGCTCCTTGCAAAGACCAGGGGGGCCTTCATCAGCAATGTCCTGGGGCACACCTTCACGACAAAAAGGTATTACGATATGTTCAGCCTTCTTCTGCCCGAACAGCAGATGCTGATCAATGGAGTGCTTCATCCCGTTGTCCGCTTTTTCCCCTTGGATCAGACAATTAAGGCGACAGACAGACGGGAACTGCTCGAAAATATCCGCACCTCCGGTTTCCGGTCATTTGAAACATATATGTTCATCGAGGAAAACGGAAAGGCCGCATACGATCCGCCCGCAGATTTCAGGCTGAGTGACCTTGAGGACGTACTCTGGTTCAATGATGATCGTATTACCACCGTATACAACGATTATTTGCCATACCTCGCCGTGCTGCGCAGAAACATCGCGCGTGTTCTATCCAACGAAGACGTTACGCTCAGGGTCAGTGGTTTTTCGATAAATGAGATCGCCCTCTCGGTCGAAAACAGGGTCGGGGGATATCTGCAGTATACCGACGGATGGAGCAAATACTGGAGGGCTTATGACGGTGAGACAGAACTGCCGGTGCTGATTTCTAACTATAACTCCAAGGCCGTTCTTCTTTCGCCCGGAAAGCATGACGTGCGCTTTGTCTTTGATCCCCGCCACTACAAGATCGCCCTGTTGCTCTTCTATGCGGGGCTGTTTATAACGGTTGTACTCGCCATCTACACCGTGAGACAGACAAAACGCACCGACCACTCGCCAGTTCCGGCTGACTGACGTTCCCGGCCCCGCCCATCCCTGCCTTTTTCTGCCCAAAGGATCCGCCGACCATACAGACCGGACCTCATGTCATTACTTTTCATGACACCCGGCACAGATCTCATTCGCCGGCATGCGCAGTTTGTCGTGTTCCCCCTCTCCGGCCTTTGCCGGTCCATAGAGGATGACCCCTTTCTGGTGAGGGTTATGACAGGTCGAGCAGGTGACCCTGCCGCGGTTGAGGAGCGGGAAACTGATGCCTCTTTCAACCTCGGTCTTCCGCATTATTCCCAGGGTCTTCGAAGACGGTTTTGCAAGAAAATGTCCCTTGAAGAAGTTATCCGGCATCGGCGGATGACACCGCCAGCAGAGAAAGGCAACCTCTGCCTTAAAATAGACCCGGGGGGTATAGCCGTCCTGAACCGGCACGGACCGGTGGCAGACAAGACAGACGGGCTTGCCGTCGACCTCGGTCCTGTCCCCGTTTGAATCGATCATCTTATGAGGATTGATCCCCGCGTACTGCTCGTCATAGTGACATTTGAAGCATATCTCCCGCCTGTCAGTATAAGGCCCCCCGCGCAGCAGTTTTCGCGAGTTGATGTCTGCATGGATCTGGTGACAGGTAAGGCAGCGAATCTCGTCATCATACAGGGGCAGGGTGTTCTCTTCGCCGTCAGTGAAGAGAACCCTGTCAGGGACAAAATTCACCGGGTGATGGCTGGTGCGGTAGTTATGACACTCAAGGCATGTCTGGGAAGGATCTATGCCATTAGGGAACAACTGGGCGTCAGCTTCGGGATTGTTCGAGATATGACAGAAGACGCATTCTTTATGAGCGTTCTTCCTGTTCTTGGCGGCAGCATCAGCAGATCTCTCAGCAGCGGTGAGAACAAGACAGGCCAACATGAAGATCAGCATTACCCCTATTCCCCTTGACCGTCGATGTCCCGCTTTTTTCATGGCAGCTCCTCGTTATCTTTATTTTCCTTATAGTCTCATAAATCCGCCATGGAACCTAATTAAGTTAATTTCAGAAAATGAGATAAAATTAATCCGAAGAAAAGGGATAATTCTTAATTTTGAATTATGTGTTTTGAATTGCGGAAGAGAGCAGTTACCGAAATTAAAAAGAAGAAGGCGGGGTAGAGTGCTCGGGCGGATTCTTTTACCGATATACCGACAGAAGAATATTATAATCGTCAGGTAAAAGCCTCGGAGGCCCTGGTCTTGCCGGGGCCGAGAATGAGCGCGAGGGCTCTGGCCCGCCTTCTTCTCTTTGCAACAGCTAAATAAAAAAGAGGCGTGCATTGTTGATGCACGCCTCCTGGTGACTGAAATAATATGTCTTAAACGAGAGCTGCTTTTTCGGTCTCTTTCAGCCAGAGCAGGCGAGAGCAGTTCACGGTCTGCCTGGTCGACTGTTCGATCAGCTGTCCTGCATTGTTGTCGAGGTTCTGGTCTCTCTTGAACGGACTGAATGATATTTTTGCCTTTGTCTTGGCAGCCTTCCTGATATCAGTATCCTTAGGCATCTTCAGGGCGCCGCCCATGGCCTCTGCCAAGGCTACGAAAATATCAACGTTCGTCCTTGCCCCGCCTGACGGGTCAACGACCTTCCGTGTCTCCTTAAGCGTACCCAGATAATCGATGATGGACCCGGAAGTCTCCAGAGGGTGCGCTGCCGGCAACAACAGGTCCGCCTGGAGGGCCAGGTCCGTCATCAGGCTGGTCTGTACGATCAGGAACCCTGTATCAGGCCTCTTATCGACCGGGACATCCCCGATAGCATAAAGGACCGGCGACGAAGATGTGGCCATCTCCCGGAACTTCTTTCCCTCAGAGGTAAGACCCATCGCGACAATACCGCGGGCATTCGCCTCAAACGGTACCGCAACGGCTTCCCCTTTGATCAGGGTCAGGTTGGCGGCCGCCTTAAAGAGCGAGGGCGCCGAGAGTATCACCGGCGATTTCGATGCCATGAAAAGGTCTGCGGCCTCCATTGCCTGGTCAGAGGGGTCGACATGCGCCAGGGCGCTGACCATCTCCTTCGGGGCCTTGACACCTTTTGAGATAGCGGCCTGGGCAAGCTCCTCTATCATCTTGACCTCATCCCCTTTAAGGACAACGGCGGCTGATTGGGCTATTTTTATATCTCCGGAATTAATGACGATAAGCTTTGCACCGTCGTTATGCATTTTTTTGCCGATAAGTGCATGGACAGCGGGAAGCACCCTGTCCCACTGGTCGGCTGCAAGCCCGGCCAGGACAAAGAGGTCAGCCGTCTCTAGTTCAGCAGCACCTGCCTTCATCGAATCGTAGTCAGCATAGAGACTGACCGATGAATCGACGTTCTTTGTCTTAATGACGTCGGCCGCAAGTTTCTTCAGAAGGAAGGCATCTTCGTTAAGGATATTCCCGCTGCTGAGAACTGACGCCTCTGAACCGGCCGATTTCAGCTTGCCGGCTGCCAGGGCAAGGGCATCTTCCCAGGTGGTCTCCGTTAACGCATCGCCGACACGCTTCATCGGTGTCCTGACCCGAAGCTCGCCATAAACACTGTCAAAGCCAAACCGTCCGATCGCGCAGATGTACCGCTGCAGGCTGCCTTCGGGGGCGCCGGCATTCACCTTTGAGACCAGTCCGTCCTTCGTGCTCACCGATATGCTGCAGGCATTTCCGCACGACAGGCAGACGGATGCCGTATGTTCATATTCCCACTCCCTGCCCTTCCTCCACCGGTCTGCCTCAAGGAGCGCATTGACCGGGCAGACATCCACGCAGCTGCCGCAGAAGGTGCAGCCCGAATTCTGAAGCGGCGCATCATTGGCGGTGACGACCTTTGAGCCGACGCCCCTGCCGCTGAATTCAAGGACATTCGTGCCCTGTGCCTTGCAGATCCGCACGCACCGCCCGCAGAGGACGCAGTAGTCGGGGTCCCTCTTGATGAACGGATTGGCATTATCGACCGCAAAGTCGAATCTCTTCCGGGTGAAGGTGGATTCCTTCAGCTCGAAGTCATAGGCATACTGCTGAAGGTTGCAGACGCCGGCCTTGGTGCAGGTCATGCAATCAAGCGGGTGCATCGAGAGGATCAGGTCAATGACGAACTTCCTGATCTCCCGGACCTTCTCGGTCTGTGTGTTGACGACCATGCCTTCTCTGACCCTGGTCGTGCAGGCGATCATCGGGGACTTCATCCCCTCGAGCTCAACGAGGCAGAGCCTGCAGGCGCCGATGCCCTTCATCCCTTTCATATGACAGAGATTGGGGATATGGATACCCGCCGTTGCTGCAGCGTCGATGAGGTTGGTTCCCTCAGGGACCTGGACCTCCTTGTTATCTATCTTCAGATTTACCGTCTTTGACATTGTGACCTCCGTGTATAGTAAGTATGCTCGTATTCCTAAACACCCACCGGCTCCGCTGCGAGTGCATCGACAAGGACGATCGCACCGACAGGGCAGACGCTGATGCAGTTGCCGCACCGGGTGCAGCGCTTCTGGCGTATCTCAAACGGCAGATACCCGCTCTTCATGGGCTTTTTCTTTTCACCCTGTATCGCAAAGTCCTTGCAGACATCCTTGCAGTCCCCGCAGTTGATGCATCTGCCCGGAATGATCCGGTATTCGATGAGCGCCGCACAGGTCTTATCAGGGCACCTGCCCGCGACATGCTCCTGATAAACGCCGGTCTCCATCCAATCGAGGATGAATTTCCCGGTGTCCTTGCCCTTTTTGCAGAAGGAGGCCTCCACCATATCAGAGGATATCCTGCGCAGGGCGGCCAGGTCGTCTTCGGTACCCTTCCCCCCGACAAGGTTCTGGAGCCGGATCCGCGCTTCATACGTTCCCATGGCGCAGGGGAAGCACCTGCCGCACATGGGGCCGGCCAGGAACTCGGTCACAAAGTAAAGCGCCCTGCTGACGGGACAGCCCTTGCCTTCTGCGGCCGTCTTAATGTCCTCTACCTTTATTTCTTTCGCCGGTTCTGTCATGGACTGCCTCAGTACATGTCCTCTGCCATATAGATGACCTCTGGCAGGAGATACGAAACAAGATCACGGTAGGAGATCAGGCCAATGACCTTTTCATTGTCGGTGATCGGCAGATGCCGGATCTTCTTTTCGGACATGAGCTGTACGGCAACGCTGATGTCGACCGACGAATCGAGGGTGATCGGCTTCGGGGTCATGACATTGCCCATGACCTCCTCGTTGATCGGGATCCTCTTGGCAAAGCAGTGCATGATATCGCGCTCGGTGAAGATACCGATGATCAGCCCGTCATCGTCAACAACGAGGATCGAGCCGATATTGTTGCCGTCCATGATCGTGACCGCATCAGAAAGTTTGCAGTCCTTCTTGCAGGTGATGATCTTCATCGGTTTTGACTCTAAAACATCTTTGAGAAGCATTTTCGCCCTCCTTTCAAGGACCTCAATTTTATCTGAAGGAATATTGAACTGTTCTTCGAGCTGTACAACGCTCTGTTTCCTGATCTTTACCGCACCCACCGGGCAGGCCAGGTAGCAGGCCTTGCACTTGGTGCAGTACTGCCGGTCGATCGAAAAGATGTCCCGGGTCTCGGTCACGGCGCCGAAGGCGCAGGCCTGTTTGCAGAGGCCGCACCGGATGCAGTCAGGCTGATGGATGACAAATACCCCCATATTCCCGCATACCTTGGCCCTGCAGTAATTATCGTAGATATGTTCTTCATATTCATGCCTGAAATACTTGATGGTGCTGAGGACCGGGTTCGGGGCGCTCTGGCCGAGGCCGCAGAGAGAACCCTTCTGGATGAGTTTCCCGAGCTCGATCAGCCGTTCAATATCGCCCTGTTTCCCGTGTCCCGCCGTTATGTCCTCAAGGATCTTCAGCATCTGGGAGGTCCCGATCCTGCACGGAGGGCATTTGCCGCAGGACTCAGATTGGGTGAACGAAAGGAAATATTTCGCCACGTCGACCATACAGGTCTCCTCGTCAAGGACGACCATGCCCCCTGAGCCCATCATTGAACCGACCCTGGTGAGCGAGTCAAAATCGACCGGCAGGTCGAGCTGGTTTGCCGGTATGCACCCGCCGGAAGGGCCGCCCGTCTGGATCGCCTTGAACTCCTTATCGCCGAGGATGCCCCCGCCGATGTCATAGATGATCTCCCTGAGGGTCGTTCCCATCGGGACCTCGACAAGCCCCGTATTTTTGACCTTGCCGGTCAGGGCAAATACCTTTGTCCCCGGCGATGTCGGCGTGCCGATGCCCAGGAACCAGTCAGCCCCCTTTTCGATGATCGGCGGCATACACGCATAGGTCTCAATATTATTGAGGTTGCTCGGATAGCCCCAGAGGCCGCCGCCCGACTCAGAAAGCCTCGGAGGCCTCGGCCTCGGAAAGCCTCGTTCCCCTTCGATCGATGCAACGAGTGCCGTTGATTCACCGCAGACGAAGGCGCCCGCGCCCTCGCGGACATCCATGATGAAATTAAAGCCGCTGCCGAGGATATTCTCGCCGAGCAGCCCCATGTCCTCAGCCTGCTTGATGGCGATCTTAAGGTTCTTCACTGCCAGGGGATATTCATGCCGCACGTAGATGAACCCGTAGTGTGCGTTCAGGGCATAGGCGCAGATGAGCATCCCCTCAAGAAGACTGTGGGGATCGCCTTCCATGATGGCCCTGTCCATGAACGCTCCGGGATCGCCTTCGTCCCCGTTGGCGATGACAAAACGTATCTTTTCAGGGGATTTGTTGGTATGGGCCCATTTCTTTCCCGCAGGAAACCCGGCGCCGCCCCTCCCCCTGAGATTGGCCCTGTCGATCTCATGGAGGACAGAGTCCGGATTCATTGCACCGAACATCTTTTCGGTCGCCGCATACCCGCCAAGCGCAATATAGTGGAGGATATTATTGGGATCGATCATGCCGTTGTTCCTGAGCGCTATCCGTAACTGTTTCTTATAGAAGGGAACGTCTTCGACCGCTTCGACCGGTTCGCTCATGATCGAATCGCGGTAGAGAAGCGACCGGAGCGAGGTTCCGGCAACGAACGTATGCGCCACGAGCTCCCGTGCCGTCTTGTCAGTGACCTTCTGATAGAAGAAGCCATGCGGCTCGACCTTCATGACCGGGCCCTTCTGGCAGAGTCCCTGGCATCCGGTCCTGACGATATCGACCTCAAGCCCTTTCCGCGCCGATTCCTCCTCCAGTTCCTGCACGACCTTCTTCGCACCGGAAGCAACGCAGGCGGTCCCGCAGCAGACCCTTACCCTGTTCTTTTCAGGCATGAAGGTCTCTTCCATCAGCCTGGTCCTCAGTTTTTTCAGCTCATCTACGGTATGTAATCTGCTAATCATGCTAGTCCTCTTTTATGGAGTTGATAAGATCATCGAGCTTCTTCCGGGTGATATCGCCGACAACATCCTCATTCACCGTCGCCACCGGTGCAAGGCCGCAGCAGCCGACGCAGCCGACCGTCTCAAGCGTCATGGTGAGGTCAGGGGTCGTCTCGCCGTCGCTGATCCCGAACTCGTCCTCCAGCGCCGTGAGGACCTTCTGGGCCCCCCTGACGTGGCAGGCGGTCCCGGTACAGACCCTGACCACCTTTTTCCCGCGGGGAGAGAAATGGAACTGCTTGTAAAAACTGGCCACACTATAGATCTCGGCAAGCGGGAGGGAGAGTTTTTTCGCAAGTTTGTTCAGGACATCATCCGGCAGATAGCCGAAGTCCTCCTGTATCTTCTGGAACGAGTGTATGAGAATACCTTTTTTCCTGTCATGCTCGCAGAGGATCTTCCCGACCCTGCCGATCGTCTCGTCAACATTCAGCTCTTCAACGTTCATTAGATTCCACCTCAGCTCTCAGTATTTCCCGGGAGAGGCGTCTCAGGAAGCCCCTGCGGTCTTCCTGGCATATCAGAATGGTCAACCCCCTGATATTCCACTGCCGGTTACATTTCTGGCGTGTAATCTAACACATAATTTTTCCCTTTTGTTATTTTATTATTTTATTAACTTATAAACCCCATAATTCCTACAAATATGTAGTAATTGAGAGGATTCACTGAAGCAGGCAGGTCTGAACACGTTAACACATGATGCGGGATAAAAATGGATGATGCCGGGAATGAATTTCTGCTGCCGGGAAGGAAGGGGGTTCTTTATTCCTAGTGCAGCATGACGAGAGCGGTCAGCGTGGCCAGAGACCAGATGATGTCCGACAGCGCGATCTGCAGGTCACAGGTCGAGTCGAAAAGCAGGTCCACCCTGGCAGGAAACTCCTCATCTTCAAGCCAGAGGATGAGGGTTATCGGAACGTTTGGAAGTGGGTAGAAGCGTAAGGCGGCATCCCCGTGGCCGACCACTTCGGCGCCGAGTTCAGCACCTTTGCGGAGGAACAGCTCCTTGTCCTTTCCATATTTTTCAGCCAGCTTGTCAAGCGGCAGGACATGCGTGCCGCTGAAGAAACGCTGCCCTCCCTTGACGTCGATCGGCTTTATCAGCCTGTTGGTGCAGGGGATGTCCTTGGCGCTCGTCAGATACCAGAGCATCGGCAGACGGAAAAAATCCTTCAGCTGCTCAAGGAACAGGGAGGCCAGGGGCGAGTCCGAGGAGATGCTCCGTTGAGATGCAGAGAGCCTGAAATCGATCCCGAAGGACCGCACCGTGAAGATCTTGCCGCCCTGATCACAGGTGACCCCGGCCCTGGCGCAGATGTCTACAGGCGACAGTTCGGAGATCAGGTTCCAGACCTTCTCCTCCCCATGCACTGTCTTAAGCGGGACCAGTTCCAAACTCACTCCTTACCGGACGATGCCGTATTCAGAAACAAATTATCACCCCGGCAATATATCCCAATCTGTCATCCCCGCTTGTCGGGGATCTTTCTTTGTTTTCGGAGAGATTCCGGATACCCAAACGTCGGGCACAAGCAAGCCGGAATGACAAAGCTTAGCTATTTGATCGCCGTGCTAATATCAGGCTAAATGCGCTGATTTTTTCCTTGGATAAGATTTCTGTTCTATGATATCATAAATATAATTAATAAATATATAGTGAACTGTTATAGATAATATACCCGGGAGGTAGCGTTTACATGTACAGGATCATGAAAAAGGAAGTCCTCAGTGATGTGGTAAAGCTTATGGAGATCGAGGCGCCTCATGTTGCGCGCAAGGCACAGGCAGGTCAGTTCGTGATCGTCCGTATCGATGAGTTCGGGGAACGGATCCCCTTGACCATCGCCGATTTCAACCGTGAGGCAGGGACGATCACCATCATATTCCAGGAGCTGGGGAAATCGACCATCCAGCTCGGAAAACTGAATGTGGGTGATACCATATCCTCCTTTGCCGGGCCTCTCGGCCACCCGACCGAGGTAAAGAATTATGGGACGGTCGTCTGCATGGGCGGCGGCGTCGGTGTTGCACCGATCTATCCGATAGCACGTGCCTTGAAGGAGGCCGGCAATACCGTGATCTCGATCATCGGGGCACGCAACAAAGAGCTGCTCTTCTGGGAAGAGAAGATGCGGGCTGTCTCCGATGAGCTTGTCGTCTGCACCGATGACGGCTCGCACGGCCGCAAATCCCTCGTGACCGAGCCGTTAAAGGAACTGCTCGAAAACCGGGACAAAAAGGTTTCTCACGTCTGGGCCATCGGCCCCGCTGTCATGATGAAGTTCGTTACCCTGACCACAAAACCCTATGATGTTCCGACGACCGTCAGCCTCAATACCATCATGATAGACGGCACGGGGATGTGCGGGGGATGCCGCGTGCTCCTCGAAGACGGGGCCCAGTTCGTCTGCGTGGACGGCCCGGAATTCAACGGCCATAAGGTGAACTGGGACAGCCTGCTCTCCCGCCTCTCCTTCTATAAGGATGAAGAGAAGAAGGCGATGGAGCATTACGCCCATAAGTGCCGGCTTGAGAGCGCCGCTGCGAAGGGGGAAAAGTAATGACAGACATGACGACCCAGCAGCGGATGAAGATCAAAAGGCATGAGATGCCGAACCAGGACCAGGTTGTCCGGCGCGGAAACTATACCGAGGTTGCGCTCGGATATTCCGAAGAGACCGCAAAGGCAGAGGCAGAGCGCTGCCTCCAGTGCAAGGACCCCAAATGCATCTCAGGTTGTCCGGTCGGCGTCATGATACCCCAGTTCATCAAGGCCCTCAGGGAAGGCGACATGGTCAAGGCGGTCGAATGGATGAAGGTGAAGAACAACCTGCCGGCGATATGCGGAAGGGTCTGCCCCCAGGAGGTCCAGTGCGAAGGCAACTGCATTCTCGGAAAAAAGGGAGAGGCCGTTGCAATCGGAAGGCTCGAACGCTTTGTCGGGGACTATGAACTGGCCCATCGCACCTGCCCTCTGGTCAAGGCAGCCGATACGGGTAAGAAGATCGCTGTCGTCGGATCAGGGCCTGCCGGTCTCACCTGCGCCGTTGACCTCGCCAGAGAGGGTCATAAGGTCACCCTGTATGAATCCCTCCATGGCCCCGGGGGAGTTCTGGTCTACGGCATCCCCGAGTTCAGACTTCCCAAGGCGGTTGTCCACGGGGAGATCAGCTATGCGGTCGACTGTCTCTGCATTGACCTGAAAACAGACCACGTCATCGGCAGATCCTTCACCCTCGATGAGCTCCTTGCTGAAAATGATGCGGTCTTCCTCGGCACCGGGGCCGGACTGCCGTCCTTCATGAGGATCCCGGGCATCAACCTCAACGGTGTCATGTCGGCAAATGAGTTCCTCACACGGGTCAACCTGATGAAGGCCTACCAGTTCCCTGACTATGATACACCGGTGAGGATCGGCAAAAAGGTCGCTGTCATAGGAGCCGGTAATGTTGCTATGGACGCCGTACGCTGCAGCAAGCGCCTCCTTTCTCTGCAGACTGGCCAGGGAGAAGCCCCGGGCGAGGCGCATATCGTCTACCGGAGGTCAAAGGACGAGGTGCCGGCACGCAAAGAGGAGGTGCATCATGCTGAGGAGGAAGGGGTCATATTTAATTTCCTGACCAACCCTGTGGAGATCATCGGCAATGAAAAAGGGGCCGTAACAGGGCTCAAATGCATAAAGATGCAGCTTGGCGAGCCTGACAAATCCGGCCGGCGCCAGCCGGTACCGGTTGAAGGTTCCGAGTTCGTCATGGAGGTCGACACCGTCATCATGGCCCTGGGGACGAACCCCAACCCTATTGTCTTTGTGGACGCTGAAGGACTCGACAGGACAAAGCACGGCACTGCAGTGGCAGATACCGAGACCGGCAGGACGAAGAAGAAACGGGTATGGGCCGGCGGTGATGTCGTGACCGGGGCAGCAACCGTTATCAGCGCCATGGGCGCAGGCAAACGCGCTGCAGCCGATATGAATGCCTTCCTCAAAGGTGAAAGAACCTGGGAATAGCAGGGGACAGCGCAGCAGCTTCACGGAAAGAACTGACAGAGATCAGCGACCTTTTCAGTAATGCCTGGGAGATCTATAAAAGGCGTATTGGGGTCCTGATCTCCCTGTACTTTATTTCGTTCGTTGCCCTCCTTGCCGCTGTCGGCCTTTTCAGCGGCACCGGCCTCCTCCTTTCCCTGGTCTCCGGCAGTGCCGGAGAGGCCGTGATAGCTAGCGGGGTCTTTATCGGTTTGTTGGCGGGGATGATCATCATGAGCTGGGGGCTGGCAGCAGTCGTCTTTGCCGTAACTGACGAAAGCCTCGGCATCAGGGACTCACTTGCCCTTGGATGGCAGAAGGTCGGGGCCTTCATCTGGTTCTTTTCAATCGCCGGCTATATCATCTTCGGCGGCTTCCTTCTGCTGATTGTCCCCGGGGTGATATTTCTCGTCTGGTTCGCCTTCGGGCAGTTCATCCTTGCCCGCGAAGATCTCAGGGGCATGGATGCCCTGCTGAAGAGCAAAGAATATGTGAGAGGCTATTGGCCTGATGTCTTCCTGCGCCTTTTCCTCATTTGGATCGCTTCAGGCGTTGTCGGGATCGTTCCCTGCATCGGTATTCTTTTTACGGTCGCCTTCATGCCGTTCATGATGATCTTTATTTTTCTGATCTATGAGGACTTGAAGGCCGCAAAAGGTGATATTGCCTATCACTCATCGACAGGAGAGAAGTTCAAATGGATCGGGGCCGGGACCCTCGGATATCTTATCATCCCTGCCTTCATCCTGTTGCTCCTCGGTGTTTCGCTGAGCATCCCCCTGCTCTTATTAAAAGGACTGCTCAATCAGACAGCCAGGGAAATGATCATGATACCCGCACAATTCTGGAAATGACGACTGATCAAGGTTACTCTATGACAAAGGAAGGAACTCTATGGAAGATACATACAGGCCAGAGAAGGATATGACAGCCGAACTCAACGACCCGGCCGGACAGACCGTCGACAACGACGAGCTCAAGCGGACCGAGGAGGCTTTGCGCAGCAGCGAACGGTTCGTGCGAAGCATTCTCGACACCGTGGATGAGGGGTTCATCGTCATTGACCCTGATTATCGAATCCTGACCGCAAACCGGGCCTATTGCAGCCAGGTACATGCCTCAGCTGGGGATGTGATCGGCAAACACTGCTTTGAGATCTCTCACCGTATTGACCGTCCCTGTTATGAGGCGGGCGAGGAATGTGCGGTCAGGCATGTCTTTGAGACGGGAGAACCCCGTGCCGTGGTCCACCGGCATCCCGATGGCTTTGGCAGTATCCTGTATGTCGAAACAAAGGCCTTTCCCATAAAGGACGACTCGGGTGCCGTTGAATCGGTGATCGAGATAGTCAATAACATAACCGAAAAGCATCTCCTTCAGGAGGAGCAGCTGAAGACACAGAAGCTCGAAGCTATCGGGACACTGGCCGGCGGCATCGCCCATGACTTTAACAATCTGCTGCAGGGCATCTTCGGCTATATTTCCATGACGAGGATGAGCATCGACCAGAAAGAGAAGGCCCTTGCCATGCTCGGCCAGTCAGAGGAGGCCCTCCAACTGGCGGTGAACCTGACCTCTCAGCTGCTGACCTTCTCGAAGGGCGGAAAGCCGGTCAAGAAAAAGATCCAGCTCCGCCTGATAATCGAGAACTCCGTGAGGTTCGCCCTGAGCGGATCCCGGGCCGACTACCGCATCGATATTGATGATCAGCTCTGGTCTGTTGAGGCTGACGAAGGACAGCTCAGCCAGGTCATCCAGAACATTGTTCTCAATGCCGACCAGGCAATGCCCGCCGGCGGCAGCATCACGATCACGGCGCGGAATCTCCATGCCCGGGGGAGGAAAGGGCTTTTCACCGGCATCCCCGAGGGAGATTGTGTGGAGATATGCATCCAGGACAGAGGGCCCGGCATACCCGCTCAGCATCTGCCGAGGATATTCGACCCGTATTTCACCACAAAGGAAAAGGGCAGCGGCCTGGGGCTTGCCACGTCATATTCCATAATCAGAAACCATGGCGGTATGCTCGACGTGACCTCGGACCCGGGTAAAGGCAGCACATTTTCGATCTGCCTCCCGGCGGTCAAGACAGCGGCAGCTGAAGCGCCTGCCGCTTCTGAGGCTGCCAGGCAGAAGACCAAAAAAGGAAAGATCCTCGTTATGGATGACGAGGAACTGATACGGGAAATTACCCGGGAACTCATAAAGGCCCTGGGTCATGAAGTGGCTGTGGCAGCCGAAGGAGAAGATGCCCTGGAGAAATACCGCTCTGCGCTGGGATCGGACAGCCCCTTTGACATTGTGATCCTGGACCTGACGATCCGCGGAGGACTGGGCGGGGCGGAAACTATCGGCCGGCTTCTCGAAACGGATCCGGGGGTGAAGGCGATCGTCTCGAGCGGCTATACCGATGCCGCCATCTTATCGGATTTCAGGGCACACGGGTTCAGGGCCCGCCTCGAAAAACCCTATAAGCTGGAGGAACTGAGGAACACCCTCAATGCCCTGCTGTCAGATTAAGACAGCAGGGGCCCGGGGTGGGACCAGTGGCCGGCGGCCTGCTGTCCGGTCAGCACTCAGAATCCGAAGAGTCCCTTGATCTTCTTGAGACCTCCGCCCTCCTCTTTTCTTTCCCTATCCTGTTCCTTCACCTCGCCCTGCTCTTCAGAGCGGTCTCTTTTTTGGCGTGCCGGACGGCGTGAAGCACTCTCGTCATCTCCGCCAAGAGGGGTAAAACCGGTCGACTTCAGCCTGAGCTTCACTGTCCAGACAGGGTTCCATTCGGCCTTGGGGTCTTTTGGCTTCGGAGGATAGGTGATATTGAGCTCATCCCCGTAACCGATGAACTGAAGCATTGCACCCTGGGCCTCTTTAAATATGCCTTTGGGGATGGCACAACCCGTCGTCTCAGGCGACATGACGACCTTTTCCTTGATGAAACGCCGCACATCGGCGGGAGTCAGGTAGTCAAGCAGTCCGAAGCCTGTGTCGGAGACCTCACTGGAGGTCCAGAAGATCATCTCGCCCGTCTTTTCATTATGTCCCATGGCCTGGGCGAAGTAACCTGTGGAGGTCGGGACCTTCTTCCAGGTGAACTTCATACTGTCGGCCAGGCCGCCCCTGATCGAACTGAACTCAACGGGAGCCATAAAATCATGCCCCTGTCCTACCCCGAATTTTATATCGGGAACATAGTTCCCATGAACGAAATGGTTGCCCTGCAGTTCACTGTCACGGGGAACCTGGGCCGAGTTCATCTGGTTCGGCCATTCGGAATAGACCCATCCGGACCGGACAGAGGGAGGATATTGAGGAGAAAGACCTCTGCCTGACATGGCCTTCCCGAACTCGGTCAGGCTCATCGACGAGGTATCAAGAACACGGGGCTGCCCCTTGCCCACAGTCTCACCGCAACCCCAGTAGATAAGCATCCGTGCCTTCGGCTTTTCAGTCTGCTGCTGCCTTTCGTCGTACTCGCGGGCTGCTTTCTCGCGGACAGGAACCTGAAGGGGCAGCATCTTCCCCATGTTCTGGCCGGGCGGAATATCGTGCTGCGCCTCGGGGTCGGCAGGAAGCGGACGCGGAGAATTCAGCTGCAGCCGAAGGGTCTTGCGCGGACCCATCTGCGGCATACCTGCCATTTTGCCGAAGAGCCCTCCGCTGCCGGACATCTCTTCCGACATCCCGGGGATGCTCTGGTTTTCGGTGGCTGCAGATATCCAGTAAAGGGCGGCTGGCGGTTTCTTTTCGGCTGACACGGATATTCCCGGAACAAAGAGACCGGGGATGATACAGCAAAGCAGTGCGATGAACTTACCTGTGTTGAATGTTTTCATGATCCTGCCTCCGGATGAGTCGTCGAATTTATTACACCATTATAGCCACTGCATAAAGCTGAATTCAA
>SCQH01000057.1 GCA_004321925.1 Nitrospirota bacterium
ATCCAGCAGGGCCGGGCTGCCCTGTGCCAGGTTGGAACCGGATGAAGAGGCAGAATTATAGGGAAATGGCGCGGTCGCCGACAGTCTTCCCCAGAAATACTTGGGGTCATTAAAGGGCTGGCCGATAAGAGCAGAGCCTGCAGCCTTTCCGTCTTTCATGATGATGCTGCCGTTTGCCTGGGCCGGAAAGAACAGCTGCGCAAGGCCTGTAACACCGAGGGGATAAATTATTCCCGTCAGTACGGTAAAGACGAACAGGGAAACTATCGCTGGTCGTATTATATTCATCATGGTATGCCTCCTTATGCCAGATTCAGGGAAGTTATGATCATATCGATCACCTTGATGCCGACGAACGGCACGATCAAACCGCCCAGCCCGTAAACAAGAAGATTGTTGCGCAGCACAACCCCGGCTCCCATCGGACGGTAGGCAACACCCCGCAGTGCCAGGGGGATCAGCGCAATGATGATCAGCGCGTTGAATATGACCGCCGAGAGGATGGCGCTCTGCGGGGTTGAAAGCCCCATGATGTTGAGAGCCCCGAGCTGCGGATATATGGTGAGAAACGCTGCCGGCAGGATCGCAAAGTATTTTGCCACGTCATTGGCTATACTGAAGGTGGTTAACGTACCCCGGGTCATCAACAGCTGTTTGCCGATCTCGACGACCTCTATCAGCTTTGTCGGATTGGAGTCCAGGTCAACCATGTTGCCCGCCTCCTTTGCGGCCTGCGTACCGGTATTCATGGCCACAGCCACATCTGCCTGTGCGAGTGCCGGAGCGTCATTCGTACCGTCGCCGGTCATAGCCACAAGCCTGCCGCCTGCCTGGTGCTCACGAATAAGCTTCAGCTTTGCCTCTGGTGTTGCCTGCGCAAGGAAGTCGTCCACGCCTGCCTCTGCAGCGATAGCAGCGGCAGTAAGCGGGTTATCGCCCGTGATCATGATCGTCTTGATGCCCATGCGCCGAAGCTCGGCAAATCTTTCCCTGATCCCGCCTTTGACGATGTCATTGAGACGAATAGTACCAAGGACTTTTTTACTTTCGGCAACGACCAGGGGGGTGCCGCCTTCCCGGGCAATCTCATCAACGGCGGCCCTGACGTCGGATGGAAATGCGCCTCCCAGCCTCTTTACATATTCTTCGACTGCATCTGCCGCGCCCTTCCTGACCTCCCGCTCGCCGAGGTTGACCCCGCTCATGCGGGTATGGGCTGAAAAAGGGATCAGCGTTGCATTGAGCGCATGGATGTCACGCTCGCGAAACCCGTATTTTTCTTTTGCAAGTATCACGATGCTGCGGCCTTCAGGCGTTTCATCTGAGAGTGAGGATAGCTGGGCAGCATCTGCCAGGGCCTTGGCATCAACCCCCTGGGCCGGGATGAATGCGGTCGCCTGCCTGTTCCCCAGCGTGATCGTACCGGTCTTGTCGAGCAGGAGCACATCCACGTCACCGGCCGCCTCGACAGCGCGTCCGGACATGGCGATGACATTTGCCTGGATCATGCGGTCCATGCCGGCAATGCCGATGGCGGAAAGAAGGCCGCCGATCGTCGTCGGTATCAGACATACAAGCAGCGATACCAGTACGGTAATCGAGACCGGGCTTCCCTGGCCTGCTGCCTTTACGCTGAAGAGCGAAAAGGGAAGCAGCGTAACGGTTGCCAGCAGAAAGATGATGGTCAGCCCTGCAAGCAGGATATCAAGCGCGATCTCATTCGGCGTCTTCTGCCTCTTGGCGCCTTCGACCATCGAGATCATCCTGTCGAGAAAGGTCTCTCCCGGGTTGGCGGTTATCCTTACCACAAGCCAGTCCGACAACACCTGGGTGCCGCCCGTAACGGCAGACCTGTCTCCTCCGCTCTCCCTGATGACCGGCGCGCTCTCCCCTGTTATAGCGCTTTCATTGACCGATGCAACACCGACAACCACTTCACCGTCACCCGGGATGATATCCCCTGCCTCTACAAGGACATGGTCTCCCTTTTTTAAATGAGGGGATGCAACCGTAGTGATTGGGGCATCCCGTTCTGGGCATGAAAGCCTTTTTGCCTGGATATCTTTTCTGGAGCCGCGCAGCGCATCTGCCTGTGCCTTGCCCCTGCCTTCTGCTACAGATTCAGCAAAATTTGCAAAGAGCACCGTGGCCCAAAGCCAGAGGGAGATCCCGAGGATGAACCCCGCAGACTCAGTGCCGGGCACGAAAAGGGCATGCACAAAGAGAAGCGTCGTCAGGATGCTTCCGACCTCGACCACAAACATGACCGGGTTGCGGACCTGATCTTTCGGATTGAGCTTAACCAGCGAATCGATAAGCGCGCGGCGGATTATCCGCGCTTCGAAAAGGGCGAGCTGTTTCTTTTTCTGAGTCATTCTAATGGTCCTCCTTGCTACTTATACAGCGTCAGGTGCTCGGCGATAGGTCCCAGCGCAAGGCCCGGGAGGAACGTCAGAGCTCCGACTACAATGATTATGCCGGCCAGGAACATGACAAAGAGCGGCGTATGTGTCGGCAATGTGCCTGCGCTCGGGGTCACATATTTTTTTGATGCCAGAGACCCTGCAATCGCGATGATCGGCACCATAACCCAGAACCTGCCGAAAAGCATGGCAAGTCCGAGCAGGGTGTTATAGAAAGGGGTATTTGCGGAAAGACCGCCGAAGGCGCTTCCGTTGTTGTTCGAAGCTGAGGAAAGGGCATAAAGTATCTGCGAAAACCCATGCGGCCCGGGATTGGAAACTCCGGCAACTCCCGCAGTTGTTACGGATGCCACGGCGGTCCCGAGCAAAACGCAGACTGCAGGTATAAGTATCACAATCGCTGCCATTTTCATCTCAAAGGCCTCGATCTTCTTGCCGAGATATTCCGGCGTGCGGCCAACCATGAGGCCTGAAATAAAGACCGCCACCATGCCAAAGGCGAGCATGCCGTATAGGCCGGAGCCGACTCCGCCAAAAACTATCTCCCCCAGCTGTATCAGGACCATGGGCGCCAACCCGCCCAGAGGACTAAAGGAGTCATGCATTGCGTTGACCGAACCGTTTGATGCAGCGGTGGTTGCCGTGGCCCAGAGCGCTGAATTCGCGATCCCGAAACGCATTTCCTTGCCCTCCATATTGCCACCCGGCTGGAGAGCGCTTGCAGCCTGATCTACGCCCGCTGTCGCAAGATGAGGATTTCCCGTCTGTTCACTGATATAACTGAGGATCAGGAAAGGAATGAATATTATCAGCATCACGGCAAGCAAAGCCCTGCCCTGCCGCCTGTCGCCGACCATATTTCCGAAGGTGTAGCAGAGTGCTGCAGGGAGCAGGAGAATCGCCAGCATTTCAAGAAAATTCGAAAACGGGGTCGGATTCTCGAAAGGATGTGCTGAGTTGACATTGAAAAAGCCTCCGCCGTTTGTGCCAAGCTGTTTGATCGCGATCTGAGAGGCGGCAGGACCGAGCGGCAGAGTCTGCTCCGAAGCCTTTGCAGGTTCCGTGACCGCCTTTCCGTCAACGCCTGTGACAGGTTTTCCGTCAGCATCAAGCTTTGGATTGTCATAGCTGATAGTCTGCGTAAGCGGCACATTCTTATAGGGGCTGAAATTCTGCACCACTCCCTGTGATACGAGCGCAACGGCCAGGAAAAGGCTGAGTGGCAACAGGATATAGAGTATTGAGCGCGTCATGTCTGCCCAGTAATTGCCTATCGTCGCTGTAGTCCGTCTCGTAAAGCCCCGTATGAGGGCAACGAGTATCGCCATCCCCTGCGCCGCCGAGACAAAATTCTGGACGGTCAGCCCGGCCATCTGCGTCAGATAGCTCATGGTCGATTCACCGCCATAGGCCTGCCAGTTGGTGTTCGTAATGAAACTGACCGCTGTATTGAAGGCCAGGTCAGGTGAAACGCCCGGAACCCCTTGCGGATTAAGCGGCAATATCCCCTGCAGACGAAGTATAAGGAACAGCAGGAAAAAGCAGGCCACCTTAAAGACAATGGCCGAACCCGTATAGGTCTTCCAGGACATCTCGTCCTCGGGCCGTATCCCAAGCACGCGGTATATCAGCCTCTCGACTGGACCAAGGATGAGATCAAGCCCGAAGGACTCGCCCTGGTACACCCTCGCCATGTAATTGCCGAGCGGTTTTACAAGGGCCAGGAGAACCAGAAAATATATCCCGATCTGTATCACCCCATATGTTGTCATGAGAAAAGCTCCGGTTTCATGAGTGCTATCGTCAAGTAAACGAGAAGCCCTAAGGCCACGATACCGCCTATCCAGTAAAAGATCTCCATAATGCTTCCTCCTACACCTTCCCGGACAATTTTACCAGTAAGCCGGTGAAGGCAAAAAATACGACGACGATAACAAGATATAATCCATCCATTGACATACCTCCGTTATTTTCAGCATATCACGGAACAGAGCAAAACAGGCGTAAAGAAATTGGCTGCCCTTGTAAAAATTTTGTAAAATTTACAGGATAGTGGCTGTTACCATTGACTCGCAGGCTTATACGGAGTTAGCATGGAACTAGTAGAGATGCAGCCGAGATCCATGCTTCATCGCTTCGATGAGCATGGATGCGGGGGACCCAGTTTTTGGGGCGTATTTCCCGGCCTTCGCCGGGAATAGGGCACTTCCAGGCCCGAGCCCGACAGCTAACCTCGCAGGCACTTGGAAGGGCCAGGCCAGGAAAGACGACCGCCGCCCGGCGGTTTTTTATTTCTTCCCTATGCCCTCACAGGAGAGAAGTCATGTCACTCAAAAGTTTTCTTATCGGCAGCCCGATCGAGACCATAAAGGAAAAGCATGAGCGCCTCACCAAGACCATGGGGCTCGCGGTCTTTTCCTCTGATGCCTTATCGTCTGTTGCGTATGGCCCAGAAGAGATCCTCCTGGCGCTCATGGTTGGCGGTGCGGCACTGCTGCATCTTTCCATTCCTATAGCGGTCGGCATTGTCATCCTGATCGCCATCGTGGCAACATCATACTTCCAGACCATCCATGCATATCCCTCAGGCGGGGGCGCATACATCGTTGCAAAGGAAAATCTCGGCACCTATCCCGGCCTCATCGCAGGCGCGGCCCTTCTCATCGACTATGTCCTGACCGTGACTGTCAGCGTCTCTGCCGGCATTGCAGCAGTAACCTCCGCATTCCCGGGACTTCGCGACCATGTAGTTGCGATCTGTCTGCTTGCCATAGGGCTCATCATGATCATCAACCTCAGGGGAGTGAAGGAGTCAGGCAAGATATTCTCTCTGCCTGTGTACCTTTTTGTCGGCGGCCTCCTGCTCCTGATCGCTGCAAGTTTTTCAAGATCATTTTCAATCTTGCAGCCGCCCATGCCCGACCTGAAGCCCTCTGCAGGCAATCTGCTCCCGATGTTCATCATCCTGAAGGCCTTCGCGTCAGGGTGCGCAACACTTACCGGCATTGAAGCAGTATCAAACGGCGTAAGGGCATTTAAGGCCCCTGAAGCAAAAAATGCCGGCGTCACTCTTGTCTGGATGGCCGTGATCCTCGGCGTACTCACCATCGGCATCGCCTACTTTGCTGACTATTACCGCATCCTGCCGAATGCGAACGAGACCGTATTGTCCCAGCTTAGCCGGACCATTTTTTCGACGGGACCGATCTATTATACGATCCAGTTCGCAACATCCCTGATCCTTATTCTTGCGGCAAATACATCCTTTGCAGACTTTCCGAGGCTCTCTTCCATCATGGCGACTGACCGGTATCTGCCGCGTCAGCTCAGCAACCGCGGGGACAAACTGGTGTTTTCGAACGGCATCCTGATCCTCGGTTTCATGTCAGCCGCCCTCCTGGTGGTCTTCCGCGGGGACACCCATGCCCTCATCCCTCTGTATGCTGTCGGTGTCTTCACAGCCTTTACCCTTTCGCAGGCAGGCATGGTCGTGCACTGGCTGAAGGAACGGGGCGATGGCTGGATGCGGGGTATTGTGATCAACGGACTGGGGACCATCACCACCGGCGTTGTCCTTGTCGTGATAGCCGTCGAAAAGTTCGAGCATGGCGCCTGGATCGTTCTCATCGCCATCCCGGCCCTGGTCTATCTCACCCGCAAGGTCCACCAGCATTATGAATCCGTTGCCGAGCAGCTTTCACTTGATAGTTGTATCATCGAGGCAAAGGATTATCAGCATCACTCGGTCATTGTCCCGATCTCCGGTATGCAGCAGGCGGTCATCGGGGCGATAAAATACGGAAAGGCCCTCTCTGACGACGTCACTGCCGTTTATGTATACATAGACCCTGTTGAGACCAGGAAGATGAAGGAGAAGTGGGACGCCCTCTGCATGGGAGTAAAACTCGAGATCCTGCATTCGCCTTACCGGTCCGTGACCGAACCTCTCATGGACTATATAGAAGGCATCCGCGAAAAATACCCTGACGGCGTTATTACGGTAGTCCTGCCTGAATTCGTGCCGTCAAAGTGGTGGCATCATCTTCTGCATAACCAGACGGCCCTCTTTATCAAGGGTATCCTGCTTTTCAAAAAGGGAGTGGTCTCGACAAGCGTGCCGTTCCATTTGAGAAAATAAGACATGGCCTTGCGGCAAACAAACAGAGGGGATTGAAGAACAGCAATGCAGGGGCCGGCGGCCGGCCCCGCCGGTGCCTGTTTATTTTTCCCCGCTGATGATCTGGTGGAGGACTTCTCTGAGGTCTTTCATCTGGTACGGCTTGGTGAGCACTCCGGAAAAACCGTACTCACGGTAATTGGCCATCATCGCATCGCTGGAATACCCGCTCGAAACGATCGCCTTGACCTCCGGATCATAATCGAGAAGCTTCTTCATCGTCTCCTTGCCTCCCATGCCGGCGGGGATGGTCAGGTCGAGGATCACCGCATCAAAGCGTCTGCCGGATTCGTTTGCTGTTTTATAGGCGGTCAGGGCCTCATTCCCTTCGGCAGCGATCACGACATCATACCCGATCCGCTTCAGCATCTCCCCCGCAGCATAGCTGACCATCTCATTATCATCCATGAGGAGGACCCGCCCCCAGCCCTTCACCGGAGCACGGGGTTCACTGGACTGCTCTTCCGGGGCGCGGTCGCCGGGAGCGGCTGGCAGATAGAGGAAGAACGTCGTCCCTTTGCCGACTTCAGATTCGACCTCGATAAGGCCGTCGTGCCTCTGGATTATCGAGTAGGTTGTCGCAAGTCCGAGGCCGCTGCCGGTATGTTTTGTCGTAAAGTAGGGCTCAAATATTCTGCCCAGATGTTCCTTGGGAATGCCGGTGCCGGTGTCCTGTATCGCAATTTTTACATATCGCCCCTGTTTCAGTTCCGGCCGGTCCTGCTCCAGGAGCATATTCACTGCGCTGATCACTATCTGTCCCCCGTCCGGCATGGCGCTGACAGCATTCAGCACAATGTTATTGATGACCTGGCTCATCTGGCCCATATCGATCTCAACCTTCCAGAGGTCTTCCGGAAGGTTGAAGATGCATTGTGCATTTGACCCTCTGACCGCAAAATCAGAAGATTCCCGGATGAGTTCGGTGATCGAGGCGGTTTTTTTAATAGGGGCTCCCCCCTTCGAGAAGGTCAGGAGTTGCTGGGTAAGGTCTTTTGCCCGCAAGGCAGCCTTTTCAGCACGGGTTAGGGTCTCGTAGAGCTGGTCCCTGCCGTCCAGTTCAGCAAGGGCCAGATCGATATTGCCCATGATGGCATTCAGCAGGTTGTTAAAATCATGAGCAATGCCGCCGGCAAGTATGCCGAGAGATTCGATCTTCCCTGACTGCAGAAGCTTTTCTTCGATATAGCGCTTTTCTGTGATGTCACGGAAGACGAGCACGGTCCCGATGATGTTGCTGGTCCTGTCTATAATGGGGGCAACGCTGTCCGCAATGATCCGCGACACGCCGGTCCTGCTGACCAGAACGGTCCGGTCCGGGATATTCATGATCCTGCCGGTCTTAAGCGTGACGTCCACCGGGTTTTCCCTGGCAGCTCCCGAATCCTCGCTTACCAGCCGGAAGACCTCACTGATCGGCCTGCCCCGTGCCTCTCCCTGGGACCAGCCTGTCAGGGCTTCCGACACCTTATTCATAAGGACGATGTTGCCTGCGGTATCGGTCGTGATCACCCCGTCGCCGATGCAGCGCAGTGTCACGGCGAGCTGTTCCCGCTCAGATGCAAGGACTTCCTCTGCTTTTTTACGCTCGGTGATGTCCCTGAATATCCCCCGGGTCCCGATAAGCCTTCCGGAGTCGAAGACCGTGCTGATATTTCCCTCGACCAGTATTCTTTTGCCGGTCTTGGTTATGAAGACGGTCTCGACGCGTCCCGCCCTTTCGCCGAAGACGACACTCTTGAAGTCAGCTCCGCATTCATCGCAGTCAGGGTGAATGATATCAAATATGGAGATATCAGGGACCTCCTCCCGGCTGTATTCAAGGGTTTCCAGCCAGGCCTGGTTCACATACAGGATCGATCCGTCAGGGCCGATGCTCTGTATCAGGTCGTTTGCGTTCTCGAAAAGGTCGCGGTATTTTTCTTCGCTCTGCCGCAGGGCAGCTTCAGTGCGGACATGGTCGGTGATGTCCATGTACAGGATGACCGCCCCGGTCACCTCCCCGACGTTGTCTTTCAGCGGGGTGCCGACAATATCATAGTGCCGGTTATGAAGGACCCAGCCTTTCATATGGACGCTCTCCCCTGTCTCGAAGACCTTTCTGAAGGGGCAGGCGGAGAGAGGATCCTTCAGATTACAGATAAGCGCATGACAGGGCAGTCCGTTTATGTCGACCTTGTCCGGGAAGAACTGCTCCCTGAGCCTCGTGTTGTACTCAAGGATCTTCATGTCACGGTCGATGACGAGGACACCGGTGCCTGCCGAGTCGAAAATGGCCTTGATCTCCCTGTTCTTCATCTTCAGGGCAGCGTTGGTCTTATGCAGGTGTTTTAATATCTGAACGAATGAACTGCTGATTATCCCTATGGGGTCGGTCTCGATCAGGGTCTTGTCGTCGAGCTCCTCCGGCTTAAGCGCAGAGGTCCCCATAACGGTCAGAAGCTGATCGATCTTGTCCCGAATATAGCGGACTGCGGTTGCATACTTTCCGCTGAGTTCCGTATGTTCCCGGGCAAGTCTTTCGTACTCCTCAGCGGCGGGGAGGTTTTTTGCAGGGTTCCCCAGGATGGTCTTCTTCCCCGCACCGTCAGGAGATATTTTCTTCTCTTTTGTTCCCATCCGGTTACTCTGGGGCCCCGGCAGGTCTGGCTGCGTCAGACAAAAGGGACATGGCTAGGGTTCCAGCCCGTCTATTTCAATAAGATAATAGCCATCGCCCCGCGTGACGGTTACACTATATCCCATGTTGGTGGCTGATTCGGGGATCGTGCCGACCGCATCCCTGTTATCGGTCCTGAAGGCGAGCCTGACCGTACCGTCAACCAGCTGGTCGCTGTATTCGTTTATCTCCTTCAGAGCGGTCAGGAGAGTAGAAGGACAGATCTGTCCGCGGATGTCAAATTCTATGACCTTCAAACCTTGCAGCGTCCTTTCTCCGCAACCGGATTTTTCAGGACCAGCCCCATGAGCAGCCTGCTGCCGAGCCATGCCCCCGGGAGCAGGCCCGTCAGGAACAGCATGCTGGAGGCGGCAAGGATAGGCAGCCCTCCCATCAGATGCCAAACATTGCAGGTCGGGGCCATCCGTGAAGCCAGGCCCATGATAATGCCGCCGGTAAAGGCAGAGATATATTGTCCGGCCGGGACCTTGTAGTAGATCCTGAATTCCTTCAGCGACAGGGCAGAGGACAGGCTGCCCAGGATGATCCCGGCCACAAGGGGGAACTGGACCGCGGAAAGCACATCGAAGCGTGGTCCGCCACCGCCCTCGAGATATGTGTTGGTAAGCGGGTGGACATACTTCAGGGGGATCGCCTGGTAGTAAGCAAGCCCTGCGACATGGTCAGGGAAAACGATACTGCCGAGATACCCTGAAAGTTTTGCGTAAGAGGAGGTTATTCCCAGGGGCATGCCGATGAGGACATATGAAGAAAGTCCGAGCAGCGAAAGCAAAAGTGCCGCCTTCCATGGCTGGAGATACCCTTCCGCAGAGGACTGTCTGAGGAGACCCCCGGACTTCTTCCACTTCAGGAGAAGGAATAACCCGACAGCCGCTGCAGGGACGATCAGGATGACCGGAGGAAGCTTCAGGATCTGGGGCAGGGTGATGCTCCCGCTGAAGAAGGTCGTCCTCTTGATGAACGATGCCCAGAAGGGGTGTATTTCCGCGTACAGGGCGCTTCCCAGGATCAGGCCGGCAAAGGCCGCAGTGCTGAGGATGCTGCCGGCCCCCATTTTATAGAGTGTGCCGACGACACAGCCGCCGGCAAGCACCATCCCGATGCCGAAGAGGAAACCGCCGATGAGGTTGGCTGGGGTAGGCGAATAGAGCAGCGGAAAGGGATAGAGGGGAAGCATACCCAACAGCCGTGCCAGCTCAAAAAGGACCATACTTGAGACGATAAGCAGCAGGAGGGTGCGCAGCATAACGACCCGTTTGAAGAGAAAAAGATCACGGAACATGCCGGCAATGCAGTAGTCAGAGCGATGCAGTATCATGCCTGTCGCAAACCCAAGCAAAAGGCATATGCCCATGATCAAGGGATAAGGGGCAGCAGTCATTGTACATACCCTTTCTGCGTCATGAAGACCCTGAGATTATGACCCATCAAGCAGCGGCAGCCATATACTTAAGAGTACCTGAGCCCAGGGTGAATTGCAATATAGCCCGGGCAATCAGGTCATCCCGCCGGTACGATCCTGTCAGCGGCCGCTGAGGCTCTCCTGATCGTATTTGCCCTGAGGCAGGAATGCAGAGCCGGCGGGGAATGCAAAGGTCGCGCCGTCGGCAAGCGATCTCTTTTTGACCTGGACGGTCAGTTTCCAGGCCCCGGGCTGTCTGAGATCGACGTTGGAGACTATATAAAGACCCTCGCCTTTCTCTTTTACTGAGGCCTTCTCTTTGCTGCCCTCTGCAATGATAACAAGGGCAGCCCCTTCCACATCCTGGTCCTTTTTGTCATGGATCACAATACCGATGACGTTCCTGCCGATCTTGTATTCCTTCTCATCAGGGAGTATCTCTAAGCTGAATTCGCCTTTATCCGTGATCGCAAAATAGGTCTCTTTAAAATGTTTCGTGAACTTGGTTTTCCGGCTGTCTGAGGCCGCATCTCCACCAAATGCCTGACCAGTCAGCGTTATTGCCATGCAGCATAGTATGATAATAAGATTTCTATTTCTCTTCATCGCATTGTCCTCCCGATCAGAAACCGACTGCAAAGCCAAAAAGCGTCCGGGTCCTGGTTTCGGTCTGTATCCCGTTAAGGTTCTGGACCACCGGGAATCCGGCAGATACATAAGCCATCATATTATTCTTGAATGCCAGCCTGAGGCCCGGAGACAGCAGCAGGAGCGTATCTCCGCTGTTATCGTCCCTGACCCCTCCGATCTTCTGTTTCTGTTTCCACTCGGCGTTGGCCTCAAGCACCAGGTCAACAGAGACCTCTTTTTGAATCGCCCGCCATGAGACCGCAACATTTAGATTGAGCGTATCTCCAAGGTCGGTCTCCTGAGAACCCTTCGTTGCGATCATATAGAGTATATTCCCATCGAGCGATACGTTGCCGATCTTCTTTGTTGCCGCCAATCCGATTATCGGGTCCCACGAACCTGACCCGGGCTGGTGCTCTGTTTCGAACCTCTCGCCGTCAGGGTCACTGACGTTCGTCTCTCCTGTCGGGGCCTTAATGCCTCCGATCAGTGCGGCCTCAAAACCCTGATCCGCTGCCCGGATGAAACGGTACCGTGCGACGATCGAAAGGTCGCCGAGGCCGCTTGAGTTGCCATGGTTGTGTACCTCTTCAGGCTCCTCCGCATGTGAAGCACGGATGTTCTTCAACGAGACATACGGCAGTTTAAGCCCGAGGGTAAGGTCATTGGTCAACCCATACCCCATGCTCAAAAAAAGATGCCTGACGGAATCGATACTGTGCACGTCATTCCCCGCTGCAGCAAACCCAAGGAGCTCTTCGTCGGAAAACCTTTTCAGATCGATATATTCAGCCTGGATATCAAATCCGAAACTGCCCTGCTTTAAGGTGGATGCAGGGATTGTCTTTATAGGGCCGGCATCTGCGGTCGCCATGCCTACCGCAGCATGGTGAGCCCATGCGCCTGTGTTCAGGCATACGATGAACAACAGAGTTGAAAGCATCAGTATTGTTTTTTTCATTGACCTCTCCTGTTTTTCATTTGTCGTTTATTTATCTGCCCGCAGTCTTCCCGGGGAAAGCTCCCTTTTGGCTCTCTCATTAATATTACTCCCTTTTGGGTTTGAAGTAAATTACCTGGAACGTCTGCGTGGGTCATTGTAATCAGTCCGCTTTCTTGATTTTGCCGCCTTATAACCCATAGAATGTAATTTATGGAAATAAAGATCACAAACGGCAAAACGATCCAGGCGGACCCGGGGCAGAGCGTCTACAAGGCCCTGAAGGATAACGGGATCTACCTCGTCGCGTCCTGCGGTGGCAAAGGGGTCTGCGGGAAGTGCCGCGTCAAGCTGCTTGAAGGGCCGGCCAAGGTCGGCTCGACCGCGAAACTCCTGCAAAAAGAGCTCGAAGAACATATGGTCCTTGCCTGCACCACCTTCCCTGAGGGAGATATCGTCATAGAGATCCCTGAGGAGTCGCGGCTCGTTATCGGGGACAAGATCGCGATCTCCCGGTCAAAGGACCTCCGGTCCTTTCTTCATTCTGTTGAGGCAGGTCTCATCCCCGCCATCCGGAGGGTCTATCTTGAGCTCGCCCCCCCGACGATACAGGACCATTCAAGCGACCTTGAACGCCTCAGGCTTGCTCTTGCGGAAAAAGGGCTTGAGGGGATGAGATTTTCCCACGGGTTTGTGCTTGATCTTGCACATTCTCTCAGGGCTCTCAACTGGAAGTTCAATCTCGATTATACCGAAGACCTTTATGCCGTTGCGATCGCGTCTCCTGAACAGGTGGACAGGTACGGTCTGGCCGTCGATATCGGAACAACGACCGTGGTGGTCTATCTTGTCAATTACTCCGACGGGAGCCTTGTGGATGTCGGCATGACCTATAACTCGCAGATGCGGTTTGGCGATGACGTGATCACCCGGATTGTCCATGCCACCGAAGGCGGAGGTCTTAAAGAGCTCAGGGATGTTGTGGTCAACGACATCAACGATATCCTCGCCCCCATGCTCGACAGGCAAAGCATACGCAGCGCGACAGTTGATTCGGTCGTCATATCAGGCAACACCACCATGTCACAGCTCTTCTGGGGGCTCGACCCCTCCTCCATCAGGGAAGAGCCGTACGTCCCGACCCTGAACACCTACCCGATCTGGGACGCGGGCACAGCAGGGATAAAGATAAATCCACAGGCACCGGTCTATACCGTGCCCTCGGTCGGCAGCTACGTCGGCGGGGACATTGTTGCCGGCGTCCTTGCCTCACGGCTGCATCTCAATTCCGAGATCGCCCTCTTTATGGATATCGGGACGAACGGGGAGATCGCCATCGGCAATAATGAATGGCTGATGACCGCCGCCTGCTCGGCAGGCCCCTGTTTTGAGGGGAGCGGCATACGCCACGGCATGAGGGCGACCGAAGGGGCGATCGAGTCGGTGAAGATCGACCCGGCGACCTTTGAGCCAACGCTTGGCGTCATCGGAAATGCCACGCCTGCGGGCATCTGCGGCTCAGGGATGATCGATGCCATTTCAGAGCTCTTTTTTTCCGGGGTCATTGATCAGCGGGGTAAGTTCATGCGGGACCTCAAGACCGACAGGATCAGGATCGAGGACGAGGGCCCTGAATTCATCCTCTACCGCGGCGAGCGCAGGAATATCGTCCTGAGCGAGGTCGACATCGAAAATGTGATGCGCGCCAAGGCCGCCATCTATGCAGGGGTCTCGGTCCTCCTGAAAGAGGTCGGCCTTTCGCTCGATATCGTCGACCGTATCTATATCGCCGGCGGGTTCGGCAACTATCTTAATGTGGACAAGGCCATCATGATCGGCATGCTGCCTGACCTTCCCAAGGAAAAGTACTCCTTCATCGGCAACACCTCGGTCGCAGGCGCCTACCTCTGCCTGTTATCGGCGAAGATGCGCAAAGAGGCCGAAGAGATCGCCGCCCGTATGACCTATGTCGAGCTCTCCGTCTCGCGCGGGTTCATGGACGAATACATGTCCGCCCTCTTCCTCCCGCATACCGACATGTCCCTCTTCCCGACCGTCCAGGACCTGTACAAAAAGTCCTGAAATTACTCGATATTGTGTAAACAGAGGTGTAACATGGCAACAAATCTGTATATAGATGACAGCCTGATTTCCCAGGCACAGAAGGTAGGGCATCACAGGACAAAAAAAGATGCCGTAACAGCCGCATTAAAAGAATATATTGCAAGAAAAAAACAGATCGAAGTGCTCGACCTGCTCGGCAAAATTGACTTCGACAAAGACTATGACTATAAAAAAACAAGACAAGATAAAAGTCCTCGTTAACACGTGTCTTGTCTGTAGCTCTTTACGATTCTCCTATTACTAACGGTTCTTCGCGCCGGTCTCGATCCGCAGATTAGCTTCCGGTGATATTTCAGGCGCAATTTCGGATTTATGTGAGACGACAGTCCAGGCAAAGCTTTGGTTAAAGCGGGCATGCTTATAAACATCGCCTGACGTTCGATTCGGCAACATGTTTAATATGACAGCCCACCATCCGAGCGTTGTAGGGCCTCTATGGCTGAATTCAATCGGAATCTTGCGATTTGAACCTTCCGTCGCTGTTAAAGAAAAAGAATGCCCGTGTTCTTCCTGGACGGTCGTCGGTATTAAGCCGAAACTTAGTCCCGTAAGGATAGGGATGGCGGCTGTGCCATATATCGTGCGCTCAACCCGGGCTACATAGGCGGGCGGTTCTTTAAATGATTTTATAGGCTCGACCTTGTCAAACAGACCGGTACGCTGCAGGGCCTTTGTTAGCTTCTCTGAATAAACAGGATATTTAAAATCTTCGACGCCGACAGTGACAGCAAAATGTGTCTTTGCTATCTCATCAAGCTGCGCCTTCGTAAGCTTTGGAGGCAATGACGTACTTGCACATCCGCCGCTGAGACCCACAATGATAATGGGCAATACAATAACTATCGCGATCAGCCATTTTCTCTTCTTCGTCATTATCGTACCTCTCAGAGCCACGGCCTTAACCGGCACAGGCAATAACCTGTTCCAGAATGCGCCTTCCTGCTTACGAGATTAATGGGATGTGTCCCCATTAATTCTCTATCATTATACTAGCGGCTGTCTGCGACCCAACCTCTGACCAAAATTACATCGTGTTTATTACGTTCTACGACAAAGCTATCTGCCCTTTATGACCTCGATCACTGGCTGGCTCAATATAACTTTATTGTTTTTATAAACTTCTAAATAACCTGATGGCGTATCGTCTGCCCCGATCACATTTACGGTACATCTATACAAGACAGCGCCGTTCTTGAAATCGTAATGATGATTACCGCCACTGCCATCAAAAAAGAGTTCCCCATTATCCAAAACCAAATCCGGTTTTTCACTCGTTGTTTTTTGGAGTGGCCAGGCAGCATATCTGTACCGCCCCTTGCCTGTCCGGTCGATCCTGATCCGATAGTCGTTGGTCTTCCATTCCAGAACCGGCTCCACATATCGTTGCAGGCTGACATGCAGATCACGTTTGTCTGCTTCAATGAGACGGGCACGCGCTCTCTTTTCTTTCTCCGTTTGGTAGTTGATGGCCGTTATTTTGCCATCTGCATCAAGCCATAGTCTCCCGTTCTTAAACATTGTCCCTCGCCATCCCACTTCCGCCCAGTCGTCCGCAATGCTCGAATTGATGATCGCTTTAAGCAGTTCTTCATCAAGCACTTCATCAAAACGCTGAAGAAATTGTTCCGGGGTATCTATCCGGGGCAGTGGAACTTCTCTATGGAGAGGATAGGAAACGAGATTGGCTATTGCTGTGCGATCGTTGCTCTCTACGACTTTAATAAATCTCTTAACGGTGCTCTCACGTTCAGGTTCGGCACATAAAACGGGCTGGGGAGAAACACTTCCTATTGCAAAAATCAGAATTGCTACTATGACAGCTTTCACTATTCCCCCTTAAACTAACGTACGATGAGCCGACCAGAGCACTATGGGTTAACGGGGTAAGGTCTTTTAAGTTAACATTCTACATTTTGTTCTCAGCAATCTACTGATTGTCAACTTTCAAGACCTGACCCCGTTAGGTTCTCCTGTTCTTCCCTTATCTCCATTAGAACAGACTATTGATCTTACATTTGTATAAGTACTGACGACTACCCTCTGAGATGAGGGGCGGATCACAGGATAGTAAATTAAATTGGCTTGATTTCCATCCGGTTCTTACGCTGAGTTCTATGCCATAATGCTTATTCTCTAATCTATTAATAATTCTTTCGGGAACCTGTAACTTATCGAATCTAACCGTTAGGGTTTTATCTGATATATCGAGCTCCTTCTCAAAGGACCCGAACACAAAGCCGGTGGCTTTGTTATTTTCTTTTAAGCATGAGTTCTTATCGGGTACGCCTGCGAAATTGCCTGAAATATGTATGGTTTCCTTTCGTTCTCTCAATATCTTCTCAGCCTTTTGATCTAAATCGACTCGCACCTCGAAAGGTGCTACAGGGATGAGTTTGCCAGGAAATAGTTCTATTATTTCTCCTTGGCAGCCGAGAAGCAGCAAGGTAAATGCAAGTGCAATAAATATTTTCATTATCATTTTAGGCCTAACGAAATGGCTCACTTGCCGGGCCACATGGCTTCGAATTTCAAACAGAGCTTATTCCCGGTCAAGTGGAGCCGCGTGTTATAGCTCTTTGTGTATTCTTTACTTTGAATTTAACTTCATTCGACTTGACTGTGATCTCATGGCCCTTTTCCCCTGGCTTCACAACACCCCCCTGCATTGATAATTCTAATAGGGGTTCGGGATTATATGACTCATAGTAGACACGATAATTTCCGGCTTTAGTAAGATCAAAGTATTTACTGAGATTTACCTTTGTTACAATCTCTTGATGCCTTTTGAGAGTATAGTAATCGGAACGATCATTTATCTCCGGCATATATTTTTCTACAATTTTTCCGGTGTAATGAACCTTTTTTCGCGAATTGCCAAACCGAACTTGAAATAGACTATGTGGCACTTTTCCATCGAGCATTAACTTGTCTTTAAGTAGGTCTATATCACACGCGGAGAGATTTTCGAAACTGAGTAGCGCCCAAATTCCATCCTCTTTCTGATTAATCTGCAATGTACATTTCACCTTGCGCTCACAGCGAACCATTTCGTCTGCGCAGACTGAAGGTGCAAAAATAGCGCACAGAACGATAAGTAGCGGAAATGCAGAAAGGTAAGCCTTATTGATCAAGTTGTTTTTCATAATATTGCTGCTATAACAATTAATATACGACGTGTCGTAATTTCCCCATTTTCATTATCAATATAGCATATTAAGAAATAAAGAGGTAAAAAAATCCTTAAGAATCAATATGCGCACATTGCCAGAGTGCGCATATTACGATAATATGGACTAAGTACGCACTTTCGTAATATACGGTGAATCTGTCAACGTCAGAAATTTCCTGCTGTACCCTTGCGTAATCCTTTCGGCACCCATTAGTTCGAGACCAGGAAGGACATTTTGGGGTGTGTTTTAGGATGGATCTAAAGTGTGAGTTCTTCTAACAGTCTGAGTGTCTTTGTGTCGCGCTCGCCCTTGCAGTACCTGTCAAGGGCGGAGGAGAAGGCAGAGCCTGGGTCTGCTATCTTTTCAAACAGGGTCATCGAGGACTTGAACTTCAGATCATCCGGATAGCCGAAGATGTCTGAGAGCGAGCCGTACTTGAGGGCGATAACCGCCTCTGTGCATTCCAGCAGTCTTTTCCCGAGGATAGGATGGTCAAGGTACTGCCGGGCTTCTTCTCTGCTCTTGATGGAGTAACGCTTCGCGGTTGGACTGAACCCCAAGCCATCGATCTGCGGGAATATGTACCACATCCAGTGGGTCCGCTTCTGGCCCTCCTGAAGCTCTGCGAGCGCTCTTTCATAGGCGCCTGCCTGAGCGTTCAGAAATCGATTCAGGTCATGTGGATCGTCAGTATTCATATCGCCGCCTCAAGTTCTCATAGTATATCAAAACTGATATCAGGCTCATAGGGCATTCGCTGATAGACCTCTTGCATTCTCGACCTTAATATATTAGATTGTATTCATTGGAGTGCTTAGATCCTTTTAAATTCTGATGTGAGATAGTTTCGGTGATAACTTTGTGGAAGGGGGAGATGATATGAAATGCTGGGAATTTACGCAGTGCGGACGGGGACATAAAGAGGGATGCCCTGCATGGCCTGACAAGGGGGAGACCTGTGCTGAAGTCGTTGGGACCTTCTGCCTGGACAAGGACCGTATCCTGGGCATAAATGCGATCAAGCTTAAAGACTGCACCAAATGCGACTTCTTTAACAGCACCCATTACAAAGGCAAGCGGGAGCCTTAATCAATTCACTGCGGGTAATTACTGCGTTCTCACCTGTTCACGATAAGATTGTCTATCAGCCGGGTCTTGCCGATGCGCACTGCCACGGCTATCAGCACCTCTTTGAGCTGGCCTGTCTCCTGAAGTTCCTGGAGCGTCTCGGGGTGAAAGACAGAGGCATAATCGATCGCGGTGATCTTAGGCTCTGCCGAGAGCATGGCATGAAGCTGCTCCCTGATCCTGGTCATCGGCTCGCCGGCAACGACCTGCTGCGAGGCCCTGCTGAGCGCCTTATATAATGTAGCTGCGGTGGTTCTCTCCTCTGCCGCCAGATAGCGGTTGCGGGAGCTCATCGCCAGGCCGTCCGCCTCACGGATGGTCGGGCAGACAACGATCTCTGCGCCGATATTCAGGTCCCGCACCATCCTCTTGATGACGACCGTCTGCTGGAAATCCTTCTGGCCGAAATATGCCCTGGTCGGGCTGGTCAGGTTCAGCAGCTTTGCAACGACCGTCGCGACCCCCCTGAAGTGGCCAGGCCTGAAATGGCCGCAGAGCCGCTCGGAAAGTCCGTCGACCTGGATGGAGGTCGAAAAACCCTCGGCATACATGAGGCTGTTGTCAGGAAGAAAAAGAATGTCCGCCTTCAGTTCCCGGATCTTGAGGATGTCGTTCTCGACATCGCGCGGATAGCTGGCAAGGTCCTCTGAAGGGCCGAACTGCATAGGGTTGACGAAGATGCTGACGACGGTGATATCATTCTCTGAAGCGGCCCGCTTGATAAGGCTCAGGTGGCCCTCATGCAGCGCCCCCATCGTCGGCACAAACCCTATTGAGCGGCCGTGCATGCGCTGCTTGAAGCAGGTGTCCTGCAGTATTCTCGGAATTCTTATGATCTCCACCCGGCGCCTCCTTTGTGCGCCTTATTGTATCACAGCCGCTGTCCGCCATCAAAACCCCTGAACCGACGGCAACAGCAGGCTTGATTTCCTCGGAGGCCTCCTGTATCCTTTGCTTATATGAAGACTGAAGAGGTGGATTTCCTTATCATCGGCAGCGGGGTCGCCGGTCTCAGGGCGGCCATAGAGCTTGCCCCGTACGGGGACGTCCTGGTCGTGACAAAGGACAAGCCGAGCGAGAGCAGCACCGAATATGCCCAGGGCGGCATTGCCGCGGTCATAAGCGATGAGGATACGGTCGGGATTCATCTTGAGGACACTTTGAAGGCGGGTGACGGGCTCTGCAATGAAGAGGCCGTCAGGACGCTTGTCGAGGAAGGCACCGACCGGATCATGGAACTCATTTCCTGGGGCGCCGAGTTCGATAAGGAGGGCCTGAAGCTTTCGCTGACGCTCGAAGCCGCTCATTCCCGGCGGCGGATACTCCATGCGAAGGGCGACTCCACCGGCAAAGAGCTCGAGCGGGTGCTGCTGAACAAGACCAGGTCGCTTGCGTCGGTCAGAAAATATCCCTTTGCCATAACCATGGACCTGATCGTGCATGGCAATGAATGCCACGGAGCCTATGTCCTGAAGGACGCAGAGGTGATCGCGCTGCGCGCGAAGGCAACCATCCTGACTACCGGCGGGGCAGGCCAGCTTTTCTCGCGGACCACGAACCCGCTCGTCGCAACAGGTGACGGCATGGCCATCGCCTTTCGGGCCGGGGCCCTGCTTGAGGACATGGAGTTCGTCCAGTTCCATCCGACCAGCCTCTACTCGCCGACCGCCCCGCAGTTCCTCCTGAGCGAATCGATGCGGGGGGAAGGGGCCGTGCTTCTGAATATCTGCCAGGAGAGGTTCATGGCCGCCTACCACCCCATGGCAGAGCTTGCCCCGCGGGACGTCGTATCGCGGGCGATCATCTCCGAGATGGTGAAGACGAACAGCAACCATGTCTATCTCGACCTGAGGCATATGGACAAGAACTTCGTCAAGACAAGGTTCCCGGGCATCTATGGGACCTGCCTGCATTATGATGTGGACATCACCGAGGACCTGATCCCGGTCTCGCCCGCGGCCCACTACATCATGGGCGGGGTCAAGACAGACCTTGAGGGGAGGACGAACCTCACCGGGCTTTATGCTGCGGGCGAGGTTGCCTGCACCGGTGTCCATGGAGCAAACAGACTTGCCTCAAACAGCCTGCTTGAAGGGCTGGTCTACGGCGCAAGGGCCGGAACTGCGGCGCGGCATACCGCTGTCCTCTCCCGGCAGAGCCCTGAATTTACGTTCTCCCCGTCGTCTATTGACGGGAGCGAAGAGATACGGAGGACCCTCAGAAAGATCATGTGGGAAAAGACCGGCATCATCAGGTGCGGCTGCTCCCTTGAGGAGGCCCGCACCAGCCTGGCCCCATACGACCATATCATAGGAAAAGACTATCTCCTGCGCCACGAACTTGAACTGAAGAACATGCTGACGGTCGCGAGGATCATCATCGAGGCCGCCTCGCGCAGGAAGGGGAGCGTCGGAGCCCATTACCGGTCGGACTTTAAGGAACGAGGAGAGAACTGGCGGGAGCATACGCTCCTCGACAACGGGAGCTTCCGGTTCGAAGGCGTCTGAGACACGTCAAAGCAGCTTTATAAATCAAACTGTTGGGGGGTGACCAATGAATGTACGCCGCGCAAAGATCATCTGTACGATCGGACCTGCCTCATGCAGCAAAAATGTCCTTTTCAGCCTTATGCAGGAGGGCATGGATGTTGCCAGGATGAACTTCTCCCATGGCACCCATGCGTTTCACCGGCAGGTTGTCAGGACGGTCCGCGAGGGGATAAAGAAGTTCGGCAGGCCGGTATCTATCATGCAGGACCTTCAGGGGATAAAGATCAGGGTCGGGCTCATAAAGGACGGCGCAGCAGAGCTCAGGAAGGGGAACAAGGTCCTTGTCTATCCCGGACACGGGCTCGGAGATGACAGGAGCCTCTTTGTCTCATATCCCCTGCTGCTGCGCGATGCGGCTCGGGGCGACAAGATACTTCTGGATGACGGGCTGATCCAATTAACGGTGACCGGCAAGACCGATAAGGCCCTTATAACCCAGGTGGTCGAGGGGGGGATCATAAAGGACAGGAAAGGCGTCAACCTTCCCGGCATGCAGATATCCCAGCGCTCTTTCACGGACAAGGACCGGGCCGACCTGGAGCTCGGCCTTCAGATGAAGGTCGATTACGTTGCCATCTCCTTCGTCCGCACTGCCCATGATGTCAGCGTCGTCAAGGCCTGGATGAAGAGGAGAGGCTGCCAGATCCCCATCATTGCGAAGATAGAAAAACCTGAGGCCCTGGTCAACATCGACGCCATCCTCGATGAGGCCGCCGGGATCATGATCGCACGGGGAGACCTCGGGGTCGAGGTCATGCCCGAGGAGGTGCCGATCATACAGAAAGGCCTGATCGAAAAGGCGAACAAGAAGGGCAAGATCGTCATAACAGCAACCCAGATGCTGGAGTCGATGAAGGAGCACCTGCGGCCGACGCGGGCAGAGGCGACCGATGTTGCAAACGCGGTCCTGGACGGCACCGACGCGGTGATGCTTTCCGCTGAAACAGCCTCGGGCGCCCATCCCCGGGAAGCGATAAACATGATGGATAACATTGTCCGCTTTACCGAGTCGGCTGGCCGGATCCAGTCGGTCTATGAACGGGGGGACTCATATGCGGATGCCCTGGCCGATGCCGCCTGCAGGGCTGCCGAGGACATCCGCGCAAAGGTCCTGGTCGCCTTTACCGAGTCCGGCTTTACGGCCCGGCTGCTTTCGAAGTTCCGGCCCGGGGTCCCGATCATCGCCTTCACCCCTGACAGGTCGGTGATAGCGCGCCTCCCCTTTTTCTGGGGGGTAACGCCCCTTTATATGAAGCCGTTCAACAATCTTGACCAGATGCTCGGGACAATCGAGATGACCCTCCTCTCAGAAAAGATCGTACGAAAAAATGACCGGATCGTGATCATAGCCTGCTCCCCGCTGCCGACGCAGGCCAAGACCAACTTCATGAAGCTCCATGAGATAGGAGGCTAGTACCGGCCAAAAAGTACGGCTCAGAGAGGTGGGACGGGAGGGAAGTCGTTTATGGCGTCTATCAGCATCCGCAGCCTGCCGAAATCCTTACGGTTGAAATCCACGAGAAGACGGGGGAGCTCTGCCGCCTCCTTTTCGTCCGCCTCCATGGGCAGCGCGGATGAGGCGCTGATCCTGCCGCCGGGGCTCAGTATATCCTTAAAGATATCATTGAGTTCACCTATCTGATCTTCCTGCAGGCTTGAGGAAAGTCTGAGCACAAGCTGTCCCTCCACATATCTCAGGCTGTGGTACCGCCGGTAAAAACGGTTAATGCCCCTGACCGCAGCCTCGACCGTGTCGACCCGTTCAAAGAGATTAAAATCCGTGCGCACGATATAGCCCTGGCCCAGGAGTTCATCCTCGAAAAAACGCTGCCAGCGGGACCAGTATTCTCCGCCGGGCTCGTCCACCAGGATAAGCGGAAGCGGGGCGCGTTTCCCGGTCTGCAGCAGCGTGAGCGTCTCCATCGCCTCATCGAGGGTCCCGAACCCTCCGGGGAAAAGGGCGATCGCATCCGCCTCCTTGAGAAAGGCGACCTTGCGGTTGAAGAAATATTTATAGGTGATGAGCCGCGGGTTGCCCTGCAGAACAGGGTTCGGCGCCTGCTCAAAGGGCAGCCTGATATTGACCCCGAAGGAATGCTCCGGGCCTGCCCCCTCATTGACCGCCTGCATGATGCCGCCTCCGGCGCCGGTGATGACCATATATCCGGCTTCGACCAGCTTCTTGCCAAGGTCCCGGGCCATCCCGTAGACCGGCTCGTCCGCCAGAGTCCGGGCAGAGCCGAAGACCGTGACCTTCCTGGTCCTGTTATAGGGGCCGAAGACCTTTGCCGTGAACCGCATCTCCTTGAGGGTCGAGTTCATGAGCTTCAGGTCTGCCCTGTCCGGGTCTTCCTGGCCTGCCTTGACAGAGGCGAGGATCATCTCGCGGACGATCTCAGGGTGATGCACACCCTCTGCCAGGGCAATGAGTTCATCAACTGCCTCGTCAAAAAGACCGTTATTCCTTGCAAAATGGAGCTCCATCCTGCACTAATCTAACAACCGGTCGGTCCTTTGTCAAGAATTGGCCGGCGCCCTTGTTGGCCGATAAGCCCGCTGATTTGACTTGTTTCATCTGCTGCAGAGGTATAAAATATACTTTGCCATTTTACCGGCGAGGAAGGGCATGCACGAAAAACAGACGACATTACAAGGGATCTCAAAATCCCTCGGGCTTGTGTTCGGTGATATCGGCACCAGCCCCATATACACCCTGACCGTTGTTTTCCTGATACTTAAACCGACACAGGAGAATATCTTCGGGGTCCTGTCCCTTATCGTCTGGACCCTGGCCACACTCGTTACCATACAATATGCATGGATCGCCATGAACCTCAGCCGCCGGGGCGAGGGCGGGACGATCGTTCTGAAGGAGATCCTCTCTGCAGGGCTCAAATCACGCAGAAGCAGGGTCTTTATCTCCATCGTATCTTTCATCGGCATCTCCTTGCTCATGGGTGACGGCGTCATCACCCCGGCCATCAGTATCCTCAGCGCCGTCGAAGGGGCCGTCCTCATCCCCGGGTTTGCGGCTCTCCCCAAGACAGCGATCGTTCTTATATCGATGGTCATCGCGATCCTGCTCTTCAGCATCCAGAGCAGAGGGACCGAGAAGGTTGCCGGGGCCTTTGGTCCGCTCATGGTCATATGGTTCATCTCACTGGTCGGCTTCGGGGTCATAGCGATCATTGAGGCGCCCGGGGTCCTTGCCGCCCTGAACCCGTATCACGGACTTAAGTTCCTTGCCAGCAACGGGATGACCGGGTTCATCGCCCTTGGCGAGATCATACTCTGTGCGACCGGAGGGGAGGCGCTGTATGCTGACATGGGGCATCTCGGCGCAAAACCGATCCGGCAGGCCTGGTCCTCTGTTTTCCCGGCGCTTGTCCTGAATTACCTGGGGCAGGGGGCGTTCCTGATAAAGCATCCCGATGCAAAGAACATCCTGTTTGAGATGGTCAACCATTATGCCCACATCCTCTATATCCCCTTTCTCCTGCTGAGCATCATGGCGACGATCATCGCGTCGCAGGCCATGATAAGCGGCATGTTCTCGATCGTCTATCAGGGAATAACCACCCGTGTCATGCCGATGTTCAAGGTGGACTATACGTCCCGGGAGCGGCGGTCCCAGATCTATATCGGGTCGGTCAACTGGGCGCTCCTGCTCGCAGTGCTTTTCATCATGCTCGAGTTCAGGGAGTCAAGCAAGCTGGCTGCTGCCTATGGCCTTGCGGTCACCGGGACCATGACCCTTACCGGCATCATGATGATCTGGATATTTACCCGGAAGAAAAGCGTCCTGTATACGGCGATAGCCGTTGTTGTCACCCTCATCGATATGATGTATCTGGGCTCGAACTTTTACAAGATCCCGCACGGCGGCTACTGGTCCCTGATCCTCGCGGCAGTGCCTCTTGCCACCATACTCCTCTATACAGAGGGCCAGAAAAAACTCTACCGTATGATGGACTTCATGCCGCTTGAGGCCTTTTTGCTGAAATTCAACCGGGTCTATGCGACCTCATCAAAGATCAGCGGGACCGTGCTGTACCTGCTGAAGGACGCCAAGGAGATACCTTTTTATGTGACCCAGACCATGTTCTTCCACGGGATCATCTATGAGGACAATATCTTCGTCTCGATCATCAAGAGGGATGACCCCTATGGCATCACCGGCTTTTTCAACCCCGACCTGGCCCCGGGGCTGAGGGTATTTGAGATGCAGATGGGCTATATGGAGGTGATCGATGTGGAGGAGATCCTGCGCGAGGCCGGCATCGAAGAGCGGGTCGTCTTTTACGGACTTGAGGACATCAGCACAAAAAATGTGATCTGGAAGATGTTTGCGGTGATCAAGCGGCTGACCCCGCCGTTCATCAAATTCTACAAATTCCCTCCCCGCAAGCTCCACGGGGTCCTGACCAAGGTCGATATGTAAAGGACTGCCTCAGGTCAGCCCGAAGATGATCTCCCGGTCTTCAGTGCTGACCTTGTCTACCCTCAGGGTCACCTCCTGCCCGATCCGGTACATGCGCCGGGTGTTCCTCCCCGCCAGGGTCATGCTCATCTCATCGTAATGATAGAAGTCATCGGTCATGGCCGAGATATGGATGAACCCCTCAACATAAAATTCATCGAGGCGGACCTTGAGCCCATACGGGGTCACGCCAACCACCTTCCCGCCAAAGACCTCGCCGACCCTCTCTTTCATGAACCAGACCCTCATGATATTGATGCTTGCCGCCTCCGCCTCTGCCGAGCGTCTCTCCATGCGGGATGAGCTGAAGGCGATGTCCGGCAGCATGCCTTTGAGCTCCTCCGCCCGTTTGTCAGAGAGCCGCTTCCTGGTGAGCAGCTCTCTGAGGATCCTGTGGACAACGAGGTCCGGATAGCGCCGGATGGGAGAGGTGAAATGCGCGTACGACCCTGAGGCCAGGCCAAAATGGCCGGCATTCACCGGTGAATAGCGGGCCTGCTTGAGGCTCCTCAGGACGATATAGTTGATCAGCTCCTCGGAGGGATTGCCTTTCGCCTGCCTGAGGAGGTCAGGGAAATCCTTTGGCTTGAAGCTCTGGCGGACCGTGCGCATGAGCGGCCTGAGCACCCTGACGATATCCTCTATCTTCGACGGGTCAGGCTCCTCATGGATCCGGTAGAGGCAGGGGACGCCGAGGCCCTCGAGATGTTCGGCAACCGCCTCATTGGCCGCTATCATGAACTCCTCGATCAGCATATGGGCAAAGTTCCTTTCGGCCCTGATGATCCCCTCGGGGTTCCCCTGGAGATCAAGAATGATCTCCGGTTCAGGAAGATCAAAATCGAGGCTCCCGCGGGAAAGCCTCTTTGTCCTCAAAATGCTGCAGAGCTCGCCCATAAGCTCAAAGTCACTGACAAGGGCGGCATAACGCGTGCGCTCCCCGGCATCCTGGTCAACCAGGATCTTCCTGACAGAGGTATAGGTCATGCGCTCGTCGCTCTTTATCAGACTCGGATAGAAGTGTGCTCCGGACCGGTTGCCCTGCCTGTCAAACTCCATCTCCACAGTAAAGGCATATCTCTCTACCTTCGGCTTGAGGCTGCAAAGATCTTCAGAGAGTTCCCGGGGGAGCATCGGTATGACCCGATCAGGGAAATAGACGCTTGTCCCCCTCTTTCGGGCCTCCAGATCGATGGCAGAGCCCCAGGGGACATAGGCCCCGACATCGGCGATATGCACCCAGAGCCTATAGCCCTGCTCTGTCAGGCTGACCGAGACGGCGTCATCAAAGTCCTTTGCCCGTTCACCGTCGATAGTGACCGTCGGCAGGTCTTTCAGGTCTTTTCTCCGGAGGCCCCCCGGGAGTGAAGCGGCACCTCCGGTCAGAAGCTTTGCCTCGTCGCCTGCAGCCTTCGGGAAACGCACCGGAAGGTTGAACTCATCAATGATCAGGTCTATCTCCTCTTTCGGATCCTCAGGCTTTATAACAACCTTTATGACCCGGCCTGAAGGAAGCCGCTTGTCCGACGGATATTCGGTTATCTCTGCGATGACCGTGTCCCCATGTACGGCGGTGCTGACGTCCTTTGGCGCTATATAAAGGTCAAAGGGGATGAATTTATTTTTGGGCCTGACGTATATGGCGGTCTTTGTCCTGTCTATCGTCCCGATGATCCGTGTGTATGCCCGTTCGAGTATTCGGACGACCCTTCCGCCCCGCCGCTGCCGGTTTTCGATGCGGGCGACCACCTTGTCCCCGTTCATGGCCCCAAGCGTTGCCCCTGCAGGGATAAAGATATCCCGTGAGCCGGGGGCCTCATGGATAACAAACCCGAAGCCGTTCTTATGCGCCTCGTAGTAGCCTGTCACGAGATTCATCTCAACGGACGGTCCATACATCCCTTTCCTGCTGAGGACTATCTCGCCCTCATGGATCAGTTCCCGGAGGACCCGCTTCAGTGCCCTGCCCTCAGGCCTGCTCAACTCCATCTGTTCGGTTATCTCCCGGTAAGAGAGCGGCCGCCGAACCTTCTCCCTGAAAAACGCCGATACGGTCTCCTTATTCATCATGAGACAAGTATAACTCTAGAAGAAGCTTAGAGCAAAGAGCATAGGGCATAGAGCAAAAACAAAGAACGTAAGTCGTGAGGCGTAAAAAGTAAAGTGTTAAAAGCAAGGCAAGAAAAAGAAATTCTTAATTTTGAGTTTTGAATTCTTAAGTTATGGAAGAAAACTCTGTTCTTCATTAACTAAAAACTAAGAATTAAGAACTCAAAACTAAAGGGAATAAGGCGGGGTGGGGTATTCGAAC
>SCQH01000116.1 GCA_004321925.1 Nitrospirota bacterium
CAGCAATACGGGGTTGGGGCCGAGTTCAAGGAACAGCCGGAACTGCTGGTTTTTCAATGTGGCGATGCTGTCGGCGAAACGTACCGGTTTGCGGATATGCTCGACCCAATAGGCCGGTGTGGCGATGTCTTCGTTAACCAGCTTGCCGGTGAGGTTGGAAACCAGCGGCAGGTGAGGGACGTGATACTGGATGTCGGCGGCGATGCTGGCGAATTTCGCCAGCATCGGTTCCATCAACGGCGAGTGGAAGGCGTGCGACACCTTCAGTTTGCGGTGCTCGATATGCTCCGCTTGCAGGGCGTCCAGTACGTGGTTGAGTGCGGTCTCTTCACCGGAGATAACTATGTTTTCTTCGCCGTTGACCGCTGCGATGGACAGTTTGCCTGTGTACCCGGTCAAGGCTAGCGATACCCGCGCTTCGCCTGCAAAAATCGCAGCCATGGCGCCGCCGCTGGGCAAGGCTTGCATCAGGCGGGCTCGGGCAGTCAGCAATTTAAGTGCATCTTCCAGGCTAAATACCCCGGCGACACAAGCCGCCACGTATTCGCCGACGCTGTGTCCCGCTACCGCGCCGGGCTGTATGCCTTGGGATTGCCATAGCTCGGCGAGTGCATATTCGAGGCAGAACAGGGCCGGTTGCGTGTAACGGGTCTGGTCGAGTTGTTCTTCCGTGCTGGCAAACAGCAGTTCGGCAAGGGCAATATCGCATAGCGGGCGAAGTATCTCGGCGCACTGGTCGATGGTTCTTCGGAACACCGGCTGGGTTTGGTAGAGCCCTTTTCCCATGCCCGGATATTGAGCGCCTTGGCCGGTAAACAGAAAAGCCAGGGCAGGCGTTGCAGCGGGCGCCTGATTCGCAACAAGGCGGGAAGCGCTATTGCCGTCAATAAATGCAGCCAGGCTATCGGTAAACTCGGCGGCCTGGGCGGCGCTAATCGCCAAGCGATTGGAAAAATGGCTGCGACCGGTGGCGGCGGCACCACATAGATCGACTGGGGCGATGTCCGGGTGGGCCGATAGATGATCCCGGTAACGGCGCGCCAAAGCGATCAGCGCTGCATCGGAGCGGGCGCTTAAGACCAAGAGCTGAAGCGAACCGGCCGCTTCCGCTCTTCCTTCCATTTCCTGAGGGAGGCGAGGCGACATAGTCTTGCTAGGCTGCGGCGCTTCTTCAATGACAATATGGGCATTAGTGCCGCTAAAGCCGAAGCTGCTGATGCCTGCAATACGCGGCTGCGTACCGCGTCCCCATGCCTGCCGCTCGCGTACCACGCGCAGCGGTTTATCGGCCCAAGGAAAACGCGGCGTAGGCTTGTCGCAATGCAGATGGGTCGGCAGGCATTCATGTTGGAGCGCCAATACCAGCTTGATGATACCGGCGACACCGGCAGCAGCTTCCAAATGTCCGATATTGGTCTTGACCGAGCCTAAATATAGCGGGTTTGACGCAGCACGGCCGGGGCTGAAGATCTTATCCAATGAACCCAGCTCAATCGGATCGCCCAGCGCCGTGCCGGTGCCGTGGGCCTCGATATAGCCGACTGCGTCAGGCGCAATACCGGCATTATTTAAAGCTTGGCGCACCACCTGTTCCTGCGAAGGACCGCTGGGAACCGTCAGGCCGCCGCTGGGGCCGTCCTGATTGACCGCCGAGCCACGCACCAGGGCCAGAACCTTATCGCCCGCCGCCAGCGCATCGGATAGCCGTTTCAGCACCACAATGCCGCAGCCTTCGCCGCGCACATAACCGTCGGCAGCGCCGTCGAAGGTCTTGCAACGGCCATCGGGCGCCATCATTTGCGCTTTCGAGAAATTAATACTGAGTCCCGGTTCCAATATCAGATTAACCCCGCCGGTCAAAGCCAGATTGCATTCTTTACGGCGCAGGCTCTCGCAAGCCAAATGCAAGGTGACCAGCGACGAAGAGCAGGCCGTATCCAGACTGAAACTCGGCCCGGTCAAGCCCAGGCAATAGGACAAACGGCCCGCCGCAACGCCCAGCGAATTGCCGGTGCCGACATAAGCGTCGATTTGGTCAAGATAGCCCGGAGTGAACAGCCGTTGCGCATAGTCCTGGCCGATAATGCCGATAAACACACCGGTTGCGCTGCCGTACACACTATGCGGCGGAATATTGGCGTGTTCCAGCGCTTCCCAAGCGACTTCGAGCAGCAGGCGTTGTTGCGGGTCCATCGAAACCGCCTCGCGCGGCGAAATGCCGAAAAAGCGCGGATCGAATTCATCGACGCGATCGATAAAGCCGCCGTAGCGGGTATTCATCTTGCCGGGCGCATCGGGATCGGGATCGTAGTAAGCGTTAATGTCCCAACGTTCCGGCGGCACCTCGGTTATCGCATCGCGTCCGTCGTTCAAAAGCTGCCAAAAGGCCTCTGGACTGTCTACGCCGCCAGGGAAGCGGCAGCCCATGCCGACGATGGCAATGGCTTCGCTTTTCTCCGCTTCGCAGGCCTTGAGTTTGGTTTGCAAGGCATCGATTTTCAGTAAGGCGCCTTTAATCAATTCCCGTTGGGCTTGGCCGTTTTCGTTGTTGGTTGTCAT
>SCQH01000058.1 GCA_004321925.1 Nitrospirota bacterium
GAGGTGGAAGCTTTCATCGGGGATAATGATATGAAAGCCAATATCCTTTTTGCTCTGCTGCCTTCACAGGAGACAGGTTTTTTTGTTTTCGTCCTGTGCGACTCTGCGATGGAAAATTCCAAAAAAGTGGTTCGTGATGCGGTCTATTCTTTCAGGCTGCTTAAAATAGGTTACGAACATGGATCTTCAGAAAGAGGTGTGTGAGATGAAAAAGATCGTTCTCGTTTTGGTGATGACGATGATGATGGTAACCACGGGCTTTGCCCTTGAGCGGCCTTGGGAAAAAGAGGCTGGAAAGGAAAGCAAGGGATCATTTCCGGGCAACAGCATGGGGCAAAGCTCTACCCCCTATGAAATACCTCTTGATAATGCCCTGGTAATGGGGAACAGAAATGCCCAGTTCAAAGTGATAGTTTTCACTGATCCTGACTGCCCCTTCTGCGCCAAGCTTCACCAGGAGATGAAAACGGTTTTGCAGCAGAGAAACGACATAGTATTTTTTCTGAAGCTTTATCCGCTGGCGTTTCATAAAGAGGCTTACGGAAAGTCAAAGACTATTGTCTGTGAGAACTCGCTCAAATTGCTGGAGGCCAATTTCAATAAGGAACTCATACCAAAGACCGATTGCGAAAGCAGAGAGATAGACGACAACATAAAACTTGCCAAAACGCTGGGCATCAACTCCGTGCCGACAATGATCTTCGCCAACGGGGATAAGGTGTCCGGGGCAAAGTCTTCTTACGTCATCATCAAGCTTGTCGAAGAGAATCAGGCGAAACGATAACCGGCAGACCTGTTACGACGTGCACGGGGAGAGGCGACCCGTCTGACTTGTATTGCCCGGTCGGCCGCTCTTCCGGCGGGCGTGTCATTCAAGGTTGCCGAAGGCCTCGGGGATGAGGTTTGAAAGGGCGGGGAATATATGCATGCAGCCGGTTATGGATTCCACCGTGCCCTTCTGCGCCACTGCATTGACCACTTCCTGTATGAGCATCGCCGCATGCGGGCCGATGATATGAAACCCCAGGATTCTCCTGCTGCCCTTTTCGACTACAGCCTTTGCAAAGCCTTCCTGCTCCAGCATGGCCTCGCCCATCACAATATCTGAATATTGGGCACGCCCCACGAGGACCTCGTGCTCTTTCCTGGCCTGGCTCTCGGTCAGGCCTACAGAGGCTATCTGGGGACACGTATAGACCGCATGGGGGACTGAGCCGAAGTCCATTCTCTGCTTCTTTCTCTGTGTGGCATTGTTCCAGGCCAGTTCCGCCTCCCTGTCGCCGGCATGGGTGAACATGGCCCTGCCTATGGCATCGCCGATTGCCCAGATATGTTTTTTGTTCGTCCGGAGATAGTCATCAACGACGATAAAACCGGCCTTGTCCGTCCCGATGCCGGCCCTTTCAGGCCTCAGGATATCTGCATTGGACCGTCTGCCTGCCGAGACCATCACCTGCTCTGCCGGGAGCTCCTTTACCAGGACCGTTTCGGTCTCTCTGACCAGCACCCGGTATCCACTGCCGGTATGTCGCACCTCAAGGGTTTCGGTCCCCATAAGCAGTTCAGTGCGCTTTCCCATTTCCTTCCTGAGCAGCTCGGAGATCTCCGGTTCCTCGAAACCAAGGAGGGTGCTGCCCCTGTTCAGGACCGTTACCCTTACGCCCATGGCCGAAAAAAAATGAGCATATTCGAGCGCCACGAATCCTCCCCCGATAAAGATCATGCTCTCCGGCTTATCTTTGAGTCCTAACACTGTCTCGTTCGTCAGATACTGCACCGTATCAAGCCCCTTGATCGCCGGGACCGAAGGACGGGCGCCCGAGGCGATAAATATCTTCTTTCCCCTGAGCCTTTCATCACCGGCCTCAAGGGTATGCTCGTCAATGAAATGACATTCCCGGTCGATGAGATCGAGATCTTCCGAATCCTCAAGGGCCGTTCTTATCGAGTCTCTGCCGCTTGCAACGACCCCTCTCATCCGCTCCATGATGGCGCTGAAGTCGATACTGCTGACGTCGGACCGGATCCCCAATTTAGTATTTTCGCCTGCCTCGATGATCCGGTCCGCGGTATGGATGAGTGTCTTTGAGGGCACACATCCGGTATTGACGCAGGTCCCCCCCACGGCTCCCTTGTTGATGAGGGCGACCTTCAGCCCGGCTGATACGGCCTTGAACGTTATCCCCAGGCCGACGTCGCCTGCCCCGATCACGATGACATCATACCTCTTCATGGTCACTCTCCTTTTCCCCACGTTGTCATCTCTTGCCAATTCAGGGGGCTAAGGGACCTGATCAGCTTCAAGGTCTATGTAAAGCATGACCTCCCGCCCGAGCATCAGCCCGTTGTCTGCCATGGGCTGGTTCCAGGTCATGCCGAAATCCTCACGGTTTATGACTGCCGATCCCGTGAAGCCCATACTGATCCCGTCGCCGAAAGGGTCTTTTACCGGGCCATGAAATTCGGCCGCGACCGTCACCTCACGGGTGATGCCATGCAGGGTCAGGTCCCCGGTCACGGCCGCACGGTTCCCCTTCACTGAATCGACGCGCCTGCTGATGAACGTGATAGCGGGATGGGTAGTGACGTCAAAAAAATCAGAGCTTCTGAGGTGGTCGTCCCGTTTCTGTATCCCGGTATTGATATGCGCGGCCTCGATGGTCAGCTCCACTGAAGATCCCCCAATATCCTGAGGATCAAATTCTATGGTCCCTGCGATCTTGTTGAACTGTCCCCGCACATGGGCGATCATCATGTGGCGGATCGAAAACGCTGCTACCGAGTGGTCAGGATCTACTTTCCATTGAGCCATTGCACACATCCTTTCTATGCATTATGATGTCAGAAAACATTGCGGGTCCTCTGCCAGCGAACTGCCTGCGCCGGTTGCCCGGGAAAAGGCGTACGCTATCGCCCTGCAGCCTCTGCAGCTGGACCAGGCCCCGCACGAGCCGCATCTGCCTTCATAGGCGGATCTATCCCTCAGGCGGTTCAACATTTCTGAGGATGCCCATATCTCCCTGAGCGAGTCTTGCCGCACATTTCCGAGGGGGACAGGCAGTCTCCTGCAGGGGGTAACGGTGCCGTCAGGGAGTATGGTCAACCCCGATACCCCTGCCGCACAGCCTCCGGAGGGCCTCGGCTCAGGCCCGTCAGCCTCAGCGGGCACTCTGAACTGCGAGGCGACCGGGTCTCCGGTGACGATCTTCAGCCTGCCGGTGTTCAGAGAGAATATTTTTCCGTAGAGGGCCTTTAGTGCCTCTCTTCCGAGCATCGAGTCCAGCAACTTTTCACCGCTGCCTGAAGGCACCAGCCTTGAAAAGCCGAGCCTCTGCACCCCCAGTGACGATGCCAGCTCTATCACATCCATGAAATAGGGGGCATTCATGCCGGAGAGTGTGGTATTGAGCGTGACCTCCAGATCTGCATCGAGAAGATTCCTGATGCCTTTCAAAGAGGCCGCGAAACTGCCTCTGCCCCGTATGGCATCATGAACTTCCTGCGGTCCTTCTATGCTTATCTGCACGCCCTTCAGGCCAAGCCCTGCAAGTGAAGCAGCCATATCCGGGTTTATGAGGGTCCCGTTGGTGAGGAGATAGGCATCGAACCCCTTGGTCTGCAACTCCTCCAGGACCTTGAAGATATCCTGTCTCAGGAACGGCTCCCCTCCGGTAACATTAAAGCTGGATGTAAAGTCGAGGTCATATGTCCCGGTCCAGGCCTCAAGCATGTCCGAGACCTCCCCGATTACTGACCGTATCTCGGCCAAGGACATTTCATCAGAGCTGCTGCCTCTATCCTGATAACAGTGGCTGCAGCTGAGGTTGCAGCGCTCGGTAAGGTGCAGCTGGACAAAGAACTCATAGGGGTTGTTTATGGACATCTCATTTTCCTGAATAGGGGTCTTACAGAAACGGTCATATCAATAAAACAGCAGATATGACGGTTCCGGAATGCGTATCCCTTCGCTGCGCCGTCATATCTGCCGTCTCCTTCTTTGTTGCCTGACCGGCAACGTTAACTCTTTCAACCCTTTCATTTGTGGCATACCTTGCCGGGATTCTCCTTGGCCGCTTTTTTGAGGCTGTTCCAGAGCGCCGCTTCCCGGGCAAGGGCTTTTTCTGACAATGCCTTTTTCATTCCTTGTCCCTCCTTTCTTCCTATGGATTTAGGCCTTCCAATAGATGTTGCCTATGTCATATCATCATACCACTGCCTGATGGTTTGTCAATATCATCTGCACGGCAGAAGGAGGCGTCGTCCGTATATCGGATAACTCAATATATCCCCAAATTGTCAAATGTTTTCTTATTAGAGGATGAAAAGACCGTTTTATTGCTTAATAAAAGGCAGTTATACATGATTATTGTGTTGGCACGTAAATTGTATGGTAATGATCCAGAATATCCAATTTTTAAAAGGAAAGGTGGTGAAAAAGATGAAGAAGATTATAGCCCTTATGACAGCAGTTCTCTTTGTGATGGGCCTTTCAGTTGTTTCGTTTGCAGCTGATCCGGCAGCTACGAAGGCAGCTGACGACAAGGCAGCAGTCAAGAAAGTGACTGCCGAGGACAAGGCAGCAGTTAAGAAGGTGACTGCCGAGGACAAGGCAGCAACAGCGAAGATGACTGCCGAAGAGAAGAAGGCGGCCAAGAAGAAGGCAGCTGAAGAGAAGAAGGCAGCCAAGAAGAAGGCAGCTGAGGACAAGAAGGCAGCCAAGAAGAAGGCAGCCGAAGACAAGGCAGCAGCCAAGAAGAAGGTAGCCGAAGACAAGGCAGCAGCCAAGAAGCTGGCAACCGAGGACAAGGCAGCAGCCTCAAAGAAGACAACTGAGGACAAGAAGGCAGCAGAAGAGAAGGCAGCACCGAAGAAGTAAGCATTTTTTTAGCGGGGAGCCGATGATGTGAGGCGGTTCCCCGCTTTTTTTTTTGCCTTCTCCCCCTGTGTTACAGTATACGGTGAGCATTGACAGCAGATCAGATCAGACCTCCCTTCATAGCATGCTCAGGACCATGTTCGGTTTTGAGGCCTTTCGTCCTAACCAGGAGACCATCATCAGGAGCATCCTTGACCGGCGGGACATCTTTGCCGTCATGCCTACCGGGGGAGGCAAATCCCTCTGCTACCAGCTGCCGGCCATGCTGCTGACAGGCACAGCGGTCGTTGTCAGCCCGCTCATCTCGCTGATGAAGGACCAGGTCGATGCGGCCAATGAGAACGGCATACCGGCGGCCTTCATGAACAGTTCCCTGAATGCCGGTGAGGTGTCCGATGTCTACCGCAGGCTGAAATATAACAAGCTCAGGCTGCTCTATATAGCTCCCGAGAGATTTGCCCTGCCGCATTTCCAGGAAACGCTCAGGGAGGCTGCACTGTCCTTTTTTGCCATCGATGAAGCCCATTGCATATCCGAGTGGGGCCACGATTTCAGGCCTGACTACCTCAGCCTTTCCCGGATCAAAGAGCTCTTCCCTTCTGTTGCCGTGGCTGCCTTTACCGCAACCGCAACAGAAAAGGTCCAGAGGGATATCATCACAAAGCTTGGCCTCAGGGACCCGCATGTCGTGCGGGCCTCCTTTGACCGGCCCAACCTTTTTTATCAGGTCAGGCCGAAGGCGCGGGTGGACGTACAGATCCTCGAGTTCCTGAAAGATCATCCTGCGGAATCAGGTATCATTTACCGGACGACCCGTGACGCGGTCACGGCCACCGCACAATTGCTGAGGTCAAAGGGGATCGCGGCACTGCCGTACCATGCCGGCCTGCCTGCGGAAGAGCGCAGCAGGAACCAGGAGGCCTTTAATAAGGACGAGGTGCAGGTGATCGTGGCGACGATCGCCTTTGGCATGGGGATCGATAAATCGAATGTCCGCTTTGTCCTGCATGCCGATCTTCCGAAGAATATCGAGGGCTACTACCAGGAGACCGGCCGTGCCGGCCGTGACAGCGAGCCTGCCCAGTGCCTTCTTTTTTTCAGCAGGGGAGATATCCCGAAGATCCGCTATTTCATCGACTCCATGCCGGAGGCCGGCGAGCGTGCCATAGCGGTCGAGAAGCTGAACCAGGTCATCGGCTACGCAGGCCACAACGTCTGCAGGCGGCGGCAGCTTCTGGGCTTCTTCGGAGAGACCTATCCCCATGAGACCTGCAGCGGTTGTGATATCTGTGCAGGTTCGGTCGAGCAGGTCGATATGACCCTTGATGCGCAGATCGTTCTGGCTGCCCTCTCTGCCACGGGACAGCGGTTCGGGGCAGGCCACATCCTCGACCTTATCACCGGCGCCGACACAAAGCGCATGCGCGAACTCAGGCATGACCGGCTTGCGGCATACGGGACAGGCAGGGACAAACAAAAGAAATACTGGCGGTCTGTCCTTGACGAACTGCTTGCACAGGAGGCCGTCATGCAGGAGGGCGACCCCTATCCGGTGCTGAAGATATCGCCGAAGGGTTCAGGCATCCTTTCAGGCCGGGAACGGGTCACGGCCCTCAGGAAGGAAGAGGGAACGGCCCAGCCCCGAAAGAAGAAGCATGAGGGTGAGGGCTATGACGAGCTGCTTTTCGGGAGGCTCCGCTCCCTCAGAAAAACGATGGCGGAACAACAGCACGTGCCGCCCTACATTATCTTTTCGGACAAGACCCTGCATGAGATGTCCCGCTCTTATCCCCGGACCCTCGAAGACATGAAGATGATCAGCGGCGTCGGTGAGGTGAAGCTCCAGCGGTACGGCAGGAATTTTGTTCAGGAGATAACGCAGTACCTCGGGGAATATCCGGCGGCGGCCGGGAGTTCCCGGGCCTGATCAGGAGACCGCAGACCCCCTGAACAGACCCGGTCCTTCCGTGCTTGGGCCCTATTTGCCGATGCCGACATCCTGCGGGTGGAAGCTTGACAGGAGGGTCTTCCTGCCGGTGCAGACGCTGATGAACAGCCGTGCGATCAGGTCATGCATGATGATCGTCCTGGTATTCTTCGTCTTTGCCAGCGTGGCCTTGATATTCTTTTTGAGCCTGCTGTCCCCCGACACCTCGATCAGGATGTCTATCTCCGCAACCTTCTTGACGAGATCCATCGGCTGGGTGGTCGTATAGATCTTATGCTTTTTGGCGAGCGTGACGCTTGGGGCCTTCGGGTCCTTATCGGCGACCCCGATGACCGTTACATATGAATACTTGATAAGTTCCTTGAGCAGGGGAGTGCCTGTCCTGCCCCCTCCGATCAATGCTACCGTAATCTTTTCTGCCATGTTAAAGCCTCCTGGTATAAAATAGTTACGACCATTATAACCTGAACGACCATATTTTCATATTTAAAAAAGCATGACGGCAGCTCTTCAGCAGACGGTCCCTTGACTTCCCGCCTCCGGCAGACGGAAAATAAATAAAACGAACGAAGGAGTATTCATGAAACAGACAACACTGGCAGTCTCCCTTGTTTTGTCCAGCATGCTTTTGCTGAGCAGTGTGAGCGGGACTGCCCTGGCAGCCGACCGGACAATGAAGTTCAAAGTTCCCGGCATCACCTGAGCAAGCTCCGGCATTGCGGCAAGTTCTGCCGCCCAGTCGATCCCCGGTGTAAGCTTTGCGGACGACAACCCTGAGGATGCCACACTGAAGATCATCTTCGACGATTCAAAGACGAGCATCACGGAGATCAATGACGCCATGCAAAAGAGCGGCTTTCCGGTCTCCGGGGAACCTGTCCTGCTTCAATAGCAGGGCAGCAGTATCATGCCCTGATGAACTGCATGACCTCTGCCTTGTTCTCCAGGTGATGCAGGGAGATGTTCGGCACGTCGCTGTTGCCTGGGACGGCGATCGCATGGATGAACCTCGGGCCCTGGCCGCGCCCCTGCAGGGCTGCGATCAGTTCTTTTTTCGAGGCGGTCTTAAGCGTATTGCTGATGCCGAACCCCCGTGCCACCGTCTCAAGGTCGACGCAGTCGCCTGTCAGCGTGGGCTGGTTGCCGGTAGAGCCGTATGCACCGTTGTCGATCGCCAGTATGGTCAGGTTTGCCGGTGCTGCAAACGCAGCAGTGGCAAGGGTCCCGGGGTTCATGAGCAGGCTTCCGTCCCCGTCAATGACCACGACCTCCTTGCTGGTCGACAGGCTGATGCCGAGTCCGATGGGGGTCGCCATCCCCATGCTGCCGAGCATATAGAAGTTTGACGGCTGATGCCTGACGGCAAAGAGTTCTTTTGACGGGATCCCCAGATTGCAGACGACGACCCTGGAGGCAAGGAACGGCGCCACTGCCTGTATGAGCTCAAAGCGCGTATACCGCGGAGATACCATGCTTTTCCTGGCCGGAGGCATTACGGGGATACTGCCTGCCGGGGGCAGGGGGCCTCTCCCCGCTTCTGTCCGGACGTTTGACCCTTCCCAAATGGCCGGACTCAGCAGAAAGGCCTGGAGCCTGTTCTTCCTGTAAGTCCCTGCCAGTTTTTTCCGTATGATGCTGAAGTCCTCTCCGGATCTGATCACCGAGCAGGGGATGCCGGCCGCCTGCAGCATCCGCGGCAGCCGCTGTCCCATCGGAAGCTGGGCCTCGATCCGCTCCTTATAGACCCCTCTCTGGCTGACAAAGAGCGCCAGGGGAAGTTCATAAAAGCCGTTGAGCGAGAGCAGGGCATTGAGCATGTTGCCGACCCCCGAGCTCTGCACGAAGAGGGCCGGCCTCTTCCCAGCCAGGGCGGCCCCGGCGCAGATGCCGGCGCCCTCCTCCTCACGCGTCAGGGGGAGGTGCTGAAAGCTCCCGGCAACCAGCTCCAGAAGGACCTTTATCTTTTCGCAGGGGAGTGAGGCCATAAAGTCCGTTCCCGCCTCATGAAGCAGCCCGATCAGTTCTTTTTCAGGACAGTGCATAGCAGTTCCTCCAGCTCTTTGTCGGATGCCTTCTTTGAGATGGCCATAGGGACAACGTCCTTCACCTGTTTTTCCCTTCCGAGCCTCTTCTCACCGCCGCCGGTGATGTTCAGCAGAATGAGGTCCTCCGGCTTAACAAAACCTCCGGAAACTGCCTGCTTCAGAGCAGCGGTCGCCACGCCGGCCGCCGGCACAATATCGATGCCCTCTGTCGCGGCAAAAAGCTCCATGGCCGCATAGACCTCGTCATTGACGACCCCGTACATCCTTCCTCCGGCAGCCTTCATGACATCATAGACGCCGCCCTGGATCGAATATGCCGGGTAGCGGGTTGAAAGGACGCGCGTGGTGATCTCGGCGATCAGCTCAGGCCTCAGGTCTTCGGGGAAGAGCGTCCTGCTCTCTTTCTGCCAGGCCCTGACCATCGGGGCAAAGGGCAGGTTCTGTGCAAGATGCATCCGGGGCAGGACCTTACCGAAGCGTCCGTCCCTGATCAGCCGCTCCGACATCTCCCAGACGCCGATGCCTCCGGTCCCGCTCCCCACCGCCTGAAAATAGTGGTCAGGGAGCCTCCTGGTCTCTGCTACCGCAGCCAGTATGGTCGTACCGAGGCCGTCACGCTTGGCGATGTTCTTGACCCCTCCTTCAAACGGGAAGTTGAAGAGTCCGGCGATCCTGCGGGCGACGTCAATGGAGTCAGAATAATCTCCGTCGGTAACGGCAACGGTCGGCACTGCCGAAGATTCTTCAAGGTACCACATCTCCTGGAGGCAGACGCCCGGAACGACGATGACGACCGGGTAGCCGGCAACCGTCGAGAGATGGGCAAAGGCCCGTGCCGTGTTCCCGGCCGAGGCCACGACCAGCCCGTCAATGCCGTTCTCAAGGGCATTCTGGAGCACGACAGCGGCCTCAAACTCCTTAAAGGTGCAGGTCTGAAGCCAGGCGCCCTGCTCCGGCCAGTAGCCGTTAAAGGCAATATAAAGGTTCCCGAGGCCAAGGGCGCTTCCGAGTCCCCGGGACCGGTAGACGATCGTTCCGGGTTGCGCAAAAGAGGGGGTATGGACCGGCAGCCAGCGGTACTTCCATATGCCCTCGCCGCGATCGTCCCTGAATTCGGCGTCCTTGTAAACGGTCACCAGCAGCGCATCCATGCAGTGCTCGCAGAAGGCGCAGTAGACCTCGGTGAGTTCCTTGCCGCATTTTCTGCAGCGTATCGTAAAATGGCTCATTGCTCTTCCCTTTCAATATATTCGGCAAATAGTTCCATGATGTCAACGATCGTTATTTTTTTGTCGTGGTCCTGCATGGCCTCATTGACCTTGCCATAGCAGGCTGGACAGCTCAGGACCAGCCTGTCGGCCTTTTTCCTGACCGCCTCATCGATCGCCAGTCTTCCGATGGCGACCGCATTGTCATGAAAGACCTTCCTGACCGCGCCGCCCGCGCCGCAGCAGCGGGAATTCAGCCCATGCCGCTCGAATTCAAGGAGCTCCACGCCGGGGATGCTTCTGAGCACCTGCCGCGGCTCCTCGGTGATGCCGACCCCGCGGCTGAGATAGCAGGGGTCGTGGTAGATCAGCCTTTCGTGCAGCTCTTTTTTGACCCGGATCTTCCGCTTCCTGAGCGCGTCGACGACGAACTGCGTGATATGCAGGACCCGGAACGGGAGTTCCTTTCCGTAGAACAGGGGCCAGTCCCTGGTCATGACGTTCACGCAGCAGGGGCAGGAGCAGAGGAGGGTCTTAACCCCGAGTGCCTTATAGGCCTCAACAAGTTTTCTGGTCAGCTCCTCCATAAGGTCATGCTGGCCCGATACAAAGAGCGGAAAGCCGCAGCAGACCTCTTCCTCCTCCGGAAGCATGGTGAACGGGTCTCCGATGACCCCAAGGACAAGGGCATCACCCCGCACCATCGGCTGGGCGCCGTAGGCCCCCGAACAACCGGCATAATAGGCCAGGTCGGCCCGCTTTGAGACCTTGACCGATTCAGGGAACCAGGGTCTGTACCTGTCAGCGGTCGGGAAGTTATACGGGTTGCCTGTCTTCTGTATCGCCTCCGGCATCTTGGTCAGGATCTCGTAATCGACCAGGCCGCGTTCTATCATCTCTTTGCGGAGATACGGCCAGAGCCGCTGCGTGAAGAGGCCGACCGTGCAGTGCTGGCCGCAGGCCCCGCAGGTGGTGCATTCAAAGACCGCCCGGGTGAATTCTTCAAGGAGCTTTTTGTCGATGTCCCCTTTTTTGAAAAGCCGCGCCTTGAGGCCGTTGGTCGCCTTGAGGAACTTCCGGAACATCCGTATCTTCTCAGGCGGTGAGACCGCAGGGTTCCCGGTCACCTCCTGCACCGGGCAGACCTTAAGGCACTCCCTGCACTGGCTGCAGGCATCGAGCTCTATCAGCTGCAACGCGGTCAGGCTGCCGCCAAACGAGGCGCTGCAGGGTTTCTTGCTCATCTGCCGCCTCTCCTCACCCATGTGCTCCCGGACCTGCGGCGGCATGTTCTTCATGCATCAGAGAATTCAGGGACTGCTCGCGCCTCCGCGCCTCCATGGTGACGACCGGCGCCGAGAAGATATGTGAGGGCAGCAGGAGGACCAGCAGGAGGACGGCAAGGAAGTGGAACAGAAAAAGATATTCTCCCCGGAGCGGTCCAGGCCGAAAGACAAGCAGACCAAAGGCGAACTCTTTTATCAGGACCAGGTCAGGCCTGAATACGGTTGTCATGAGGAGCCCGGTGAGACCGATGACGAAGACCAGCCCGAGGATCAGGTAGTTGTCATAGGTGAGGTACCGGTCCTTTGAAGAAAATACGCGTATGGAGAGCAGCCAGAGGACGGCGACCGGCAGGATATAGCCTGAGATGAGGCCGCAGGTCTGCAGGTCCTGCACCCATACCGGGACCGGCTCCATAAAGTACCGGAGATGCCGCAGCAGGACCAGGAGAAAAGAGAGGTGAAAGGCGAACGAACCGGTCCAGAGCATCCCGTTGGCCACGAATACCCTGCGGAAGAAGATGACATCAAGGGTCATAAGCATACGGGTCCCGAACGATGTCCTCTGGTTTACGGCAGAGGGTAACTTCAGCAGACGGGTTGCCCGTGTCCAGGACCAGAAGTGCCAGAGGAGCCGGAGACCGAAGAGCAGATAGACGGTATATGCCAGCAGGGCGAGCGATCGCGACATTATTGCTCCCGGTCACCGGACATGGTGACGGAGTTTCATATACCCTGCCGGGCAGCCTTTCTTCAGCCTGTAGCGCTTCATACTGTATATCATACTATCTCTCCGGAAAAAATATTGTCATCGTCAGGCAAGTATCAGCATATAGGCAGGAGAGGTCAGCCTGCAGTGTCTTTGACAAAGGACATGGTCACGTCCCTCGGCACGTTAAGTCCTGCCTCAACCTCCAGCGCCTTCAGGATGCCGCAGGGCACCGGGCAGGCAGCATGCTTCAGGCATGCTGCCCCCTTGATGAACACCGGATTTTCGACCAGCTGCTTAAAGGCGTCCATCGTCGTCAGCTCGGTCAGCGTGGTCCCGAGCTTTTGCACCATGGTGCATTCCGAGGTGACCGTGAGCGAAAAGGTCTTATTGTCCTTCTGCTCAACGTCAACCTGCACCAGCATGCCGCAGGCCCCGGGGTTGATAAGGAGTCGTGTCATGAAGGTCCCGGTCAGCCCTTGATCCCTGAGCTTATCGGCGCCTTCTGCTCCTCAAGCATCGCCTTCAGGTTCGGGAACTTGTCCTTCATATGCGGTATATGCATTGCCATCATGAACTCCTTCTCGAAGGCAGGCTCGGTCGCGATCTCGACAAATTCGACCCACCGGGCGCGTTCGTTCGCCTCTTTTCTCTTGTTCTTGTTCAGCAGGGCCATCCGGGACCCGTCACCGGCTGCATTGCCGACGACGACGACCTTGTCGATCGGGACATCGGGGAAGAGGCCCAGGGTGAGAGAGGCCTCCCGGTCGATATGGCTGCCGAAGGCCCCGGCCAGTTCCACGCGGTCGAGCTTGGCAACGCCCATCTTCTGCATCATCAGCTTGGTCCCTGCATAGAGAGCGCCCTTGGCAAGCTGAAGCGCCCTGACATCCCCCTGGGTGACCGTGATGTCCTGGTCGATGGATGTCTCAGCCGCCCAGGCAAGGACATACTCCGGCTTCCCCTCTGCATTTTTTCTGACCCTGTTGGTCCCGGCGTCAGGAACGAATTTGCCGGTCTTGTCGATGATGCCCGCCTTGAACATCTCGGCTATAACATCGATGATCGCCGAGCCGCAGATGCCCTTTGCGTTGATCTTTCCCTCGATATGGGTATGCCAGTCGGCCTTGCCGATGACCTTGTACTTCGGTTCCTTTGTCTCGTAGTCTATCTTCACTTTTTCGATCGCGCCCGGGGCAGCCCTCATGCCGAACTTTATCTGTGCGCCCTCAAAGGCAGGGCCGGTTGCGCAGGAGGTCGAGCAGACCCTGTCCTTGTTCCCCAGGAGGAGCTCCCCGTTCGTGCCGATGTCGATGATCAGGACCATATCGTCCTGGAAATACTGTTCCTGGGCGATCAGGACGCCGACATTGTCGGCCCCGACGAACCCTGCCTCGATCGGCAGCACATGGATGAAGGCGCCGGGGTTTATCTTCAGCCCCAGGTCGCGGGCCTTGATATCAAGGGACTGCTGGACCGCGGGGATGAAGGGCGAACGGCCGATATAGACCGGGTTCAGCCCGAGGAATATGTGGTGCATTGCCGTGTTGAAGACGATGGTGAGGTCATCGATCGCAAACCCCGGATGAGGCCCGTCCTTCCTGATCTCGGCCACCACCTTGTCGATGATCTCATTGAGGCCTGCTATGATCGCATCCTGCATGGTCTTGAGCCCTTCAGGGTTCGTCATGGCATAGGTTATTCTGGACATGACGTCCTCGCCATAGGGCACCTGAGGGTTCATGATCGATTCGGTGTTGATGACGTTGCCCGTGGACATGTCGCAGAGATAGCCGACACAGGTGGTCGTCCCTATGTCGACGGCAAGACCATAACAGACATCGACATGGCCGGGTTCGACCTTGATGATCTCTTTATCCATCCAGACGGTGACCGTGATCGTCCAGTCGCCGTTGCGCAGGGCATCCTGGAGCTGCAGCAGCGCCTCAAAATCGAACGTCAGGCCCTTGATGCCGTAGATCTCCTCCATCCTGTTTGCGACCCGCTCATAGTCGCCGGTCGTCATGTCATGCAGGGTGGGCGGAGTGAAGGTCAGTACGTATTTCTTCACCGCCGGATCAAGCGCTATGACAAGCTCTTTCGCCGCCTTTCTGACCACCTGCTTCCCTGCCCTGGACCTCTCGGGCACAAAGACCTTGAGGTCACCATGGATCTCGCAGGAGCAGGCCAGTCTGATGCCCGGCCCGTCCTCGGGTTTGATATGCTTCAGCTCTTCCGGGGTCGGCTCCAGCGGCGTGATATGCGCCATGCCTGATTCGAGGTTGTCCTTTTCAAAATAACCTTCTTCGATCCTGACCTTGCATTTGCCGCAGACCTTCTTGTCTCCGCAGAGCGCCTCAAGGTCAACGCCGAGGCGCTGGGCAGCCTTGAGTATGGTCGTTCCTTCTTCTATCTCTCCGCGCCGGCCGGCCGGCTGGAATATTACCTTGAATGTGCGGCTCATCTATAACTCCTCCTGATACGATGCATTTAAAGAATGGTCCCGGACAGGCCGGGATGAACAACGTGCAGGCAGCGTCACTGCCGGATGCTTTTTCTTCTGCTGCTCTTTCGCGAATAGGGACAGACCGTTATGCAGAAACCGCAGTTCGGCCTCTCATCGAGGGCGGTCCTTCTGCTTTTCAGGGCCCGGCATTTGTCATACTGGACCAGGACCCTCAGCGGGTCACGCACGGACCAGAGATGCCCTTCCAGTGCCTGCGACGGGCAGTGCGTCACGCAGAGCTCGCAGGTCCCGCACTCTGATTCCGAGGTCGGCTCATCCGGGACGAACGGCGCATTGGTCAGCACCGTTGCCCAGGACAGCTTCGAGCCATACTGCCTGTTGATCAAAAGCCCGTTCTTGCCGATCCAGCCGAGTCCCGAGCAGGTGGCCGCGGTCTTGTGGCAAAAGAGCTTATACAGCTTTGTGATGTACTTGGCCTTGCGTCTGTCAGAGTCCGGCGGTATCAGCAGGCTCCTGAATCCCCTGACCTTCAGCCAGCCCGAGGCCAGGTCCTGCAGCCCTGAGAGCAGTTCCACGGTCTCTGCCCCGAGGCTCCTGTTGACGGCGATCGCGATGCCCCGGTTGAGGTGGCTGATCTCGGCCGACAGGGCCGGGGTCACATCACCGACCCCGACGAGCGTTGCGCCCTCCCTCAGCAGGAAACGCTTCAGGGGCTCTGTCTCCACGGTCTACTTCTTCAGTTTCTCTTCCCTGAGCTTCTTGAGGAAGGCGACCATCTTGATGGCTTCCTTGAGCGCGTTGCTTGCGTCCTCGGCATACCCGTCAGCGCCCCATTTGTCGGCAAGCTCCTTGGAGGTCGGGGCCCCGCCGATCATGATCATGCAGTCGGGGTTCTTTGCCTTGATCTTCTCGATGATCTTCGGCATGCCGACCATGGAGGTGGTCATCATGGCCGACAGGCAGACTATCTCGGAGTCTGTCTTGAGCTGCTCATCGACGAACTTGTCCAGAGGCACGTCCCGGCCGAGGTCATAGACATTGAAGCCTGCGACATCGAACATCATCTTCACGAGGTTCTTCCCGATATCATGGACGTCCCCTTCGACCGTGCCGATGACGACCGACCCCTTGACCCCGAGGTCCATCTGCTTGCAGTGCGGCTTCAGGATGTCGAGTCCGGCATACAGGGCGTCGGCGCACATCAGGATCTCAGGGACAAAATATTCCTGGGCCTCAAAGAGCCTGCCGACCTCTTCCATGCCGGAGACGAGGCCGTCGAAGATGGCCTCGTTGGCGTCCAGCCCTGCGTCGACCGCTTCCTGGGCGCCCTCCCTGCAGGCGTCCTCGTCATACTGGATGACCCCGTTCTTCAGTTTTTCATAGATCTCATTCTTTCTCGCGTCATCAACCATTACTTTTTACCTCCGTATTTTTTTACTTCATCCATCATCGCTTCCATATTCTGCGGCGGCACGGTCGGCCAGATGTCGCAGCCGGGCCATACCCCGCTCACCCCGTCGTCAATGCACTTTCTGACCGACTGCCGCACGATCTCCTCACTGCCTGAGACCAGCACGTTGTAGGCGTCCATATTGCCGAAGATGATGGCATCAGGACCGAGCTTCTTCCTCGACTCTGCAACATCGTTCTTCTGCTCGACGCTGATCGCCGTGGGGCCTGCCTCCATCATGGACGTGACGATCTCGTTCGTCTTGCCGCAGATATGCAGGACGGAAAAGACGGAGAGCGCCTTCATCACCTTCTGGAGCGGCGGCAGGATAAGGCTCTTGAAGACCCGCGGGCTGAGCACGTCGCTGGTCGCGCCCATCTCCCTGACCGTGATGAAGTCCACCCCTGCCTTCTCATACTCCTTTGCGACCAGGATGATGGCGTCGGCGCAGAGGTCCAGAAGCTTCGCGACCTTATCCGCCTTCTTGAACGAAAGCTTCAGGAGATCGTTCAGTTCCATGATCTGGCCGGCCAGGGTGAAGGGCCCGAGGACGTAGGAGCCGATCGCGACCTCCTTCCCGATATCGGCCTTAAGGAGCCCGATCGCTTCCCGCATCAGCGGGATCCTGCCCTTTTCGGACAGGCCCTCCGGGAGTTTGATCGTATCCATCTCTGCCTCGTTATGGATCAGTTTTTCCTTGATCGTCGGATAGAGGATGCCTTCCGCCTGCGGGTAGACATTGATCACGCAGCCCATGGCCTCTGCCTCGACACAGAGGTCGACCGGCACGACCCCGCACTCGTAACCGAACAGTTTGTAGGTGGTCGCCGCGGTCTCTGCCATCTGCTTCGCGTCAAGGTGGATGCCGGCAAAGCGGTACCCGAGCTTATTGATGCCGGTCTCGGTGATATTTCCCATGCCGCTGAAGCAGGGCACCCTGTCGACCGGTTCCTTCCTGAAGACCTTTAATACTCTCTCTCGTGAATTCATTAACGATGATTCTCCTTTCAACCTGATTATTTGCCTTTTTTCCTTGACCCGCCCTCCTGGAGCTTGGTGATGAACTCGCCGAAATACTTTCTCAGCGGGAGGTTGGGGTTGTCATATATTATTCCGGACTCGTCATAGACGAGGGTGGTCAGCAGCATATGCGCGCTTGCCACTGCCGGGAAGACCCGGGGCGCGGTGATCACCGGTCCGCAGAAATTGAAATCGGACCAGAGCGCCGACGCCATGCCCTGCACCACGGCATCCATGGCCTTGAAACCGTCAAGCCCCCAGATGTCCTTGATCTCCTTCCACATATGGGTGCCGTTAGAGTAGGCCCCGCCGCAGGGCAGGCCATGTTTTTCCTTGATCATCCTGTTGGCAACGAGCGAGAACGAGGTCGAGGGGAGGTTCATGACCGAGGTGTCGACGATGACCGTCTCAAAGGAGTCCGCCCCCTGCGCCATGATCGCCTCAAGGGATTTCACCCGCCCCGCAGGCGACTGGTCCTGGTCGTCGAACGCCTGTATGACCACATGTTTTATCCCGAGGTCCTTCAGTCTCTGGACCTGGCCTTTGATGTCCTTGTCCCAGGGGGTGATGCTGTTATACAGGAATTTGTCCTGGACGCCGAGCTGGGCGACATATTCCGTCGCCTTTGCCCTCTGATCGGCCACCCACATGTCGATGCCAAAGGGCATGGAGGTATTCTCAAGATAAAAATCAATATAGGTCTTCGCCTCGTCCGGAGTGTTGGCAACCATGGCGATCATGGCAGGAACGCCGGTGGCCCCGGAGATCTGCTCGACCTGTTTTAACATCTCCTTTGTCCTGACGCGGTCGAAATTGCCCTTCCGGTCGGTCTTGCTGACGCTGTCCTTGTTATGGAACAGCGAAGCTATCATAAGCGGCGGGTTCTCACCGGGCTGGCCGCCCACGGGGATGCCGCTGAAGTTGAATACCTTTTGCTCTTTATCAAATCTGAACATTACGTCTCCTTTTTCCGAAATTGTGCTAATATACTATATCTCTCATCTCTGGGCAGCTCTTCTCCATCCTAATGAAGAGAGCTGCTCTCTTTTTTATTATTTCAGTTCACATCCCTAGAATACGCCGTGGTCGAACTTCGGTGCCGGCAGGTATTCCCACTTCTCGCCCTTGCGGTATTTTGCCTCGATGTCAAGGCACTTCAGGGCATACTCAAATGCATAGGGGATGCCGGGGCCGCCCGGGACAAAGCCTGCCAGGATCATGCCGACCGAGGCCGCCTCGAAGATCTCGCCGGTGGTAGCGCCTGCATTGATGGCCGGGATCACATGGATGATGCAGCGCGGTGAGCAGTAGGCAACGCCGCCTGACATGAACATGAGTTCCTTGGTCTTCCGCGAGAGCGCGCCGTCTCCGAATATGCTTTCATAGAAGTCTGCGAAGGTCCTTCCCGGATCAGGGGTGACCGTGTTGATGATCTGGAACATCCGCGGGACGAACCCGCATTTCTTCTGCATGTACTCGTTAACTTCCTCTACGGTCATTTTTTTTGCATCTGCCATTGGTGTTTCCTCCCTTTGTGTGCTTTCCGGCCCCAGGGCCAGGAATTTCCTGATAACATCAATAATTCCCATTGCTTCCTCCCAGGTGAAACGGGTCATGCGCCTCGTTGATCTTTATGCCTCCACCTCCTTTCATCGGTCTATTCATCGCTCGGGGCCTTGCTCCGGGCAGTGCTCAGTATTTCCAGTTGAACGCCGTATCATGGAAGATCCTGAGGTTCTCATACGGTATGGTCGGGGGGATATCACAACCGGGGACGAGGATGAAGCCGCCGTCTGCGCCGGCTATCCCGATCACCTCTTTGCAGGCTGCCTCGACCTCGGCCGCGGTCTTGTTCAGCAGGACATGCACCGGCGCGACGTTGCCGCCGAAGCTCATCTTGCCCTGGAGGACCTCTTTGGCCTTTGCGATATCGACCTTCTGGTCGAAGAATATGCTGCTGCAGCCGGTGTCGATGAACTGTTCGAGCCGGTCTCCGGTATTGCCGCAGATATGCAGGATGGTATGGGCATTTTTGGACTTTGCCCAGTCGCTCATCTTTCTGAGCGGGGGCACGGCGAATTTCGCCATCTGCTTAGGATTGATCAGGTCTCCCGAGGCCGTCGGATCGGCGATGCTCAGGCAATTAATGCTGCCGTCGGCGATCAGGGGCTCATACAGATGGATAAGCAGGTTGGCGCAGAAGTTGACCATTGCCTCCACAAAGGCAGGCTTCTTGAACGTATACTTCATGAAGGCCTCTTCCCCGACGAACCGGGCGGCCAGGGTGAACGGGCCCCAGCAGGTCATCGTCACCAGGTACTTCCTGCCGATCGCCTTGCTGACGAGCCGTGTTGCCTCCATGACATTATTGATGACCGGGTCCTTGAAAAGGTCGTCCATATTCAGCTTGGCGATCTCCTCTTCAGCCGTGACGAAATGTGCGGTAAGGTCGGGAGCCCCGATCTCACGGTATTTGATGCCGGCTCCGAAGGCGGTCCCGAGCGCAGAGGCATGAAAGTTATTGAAGCCGGAGCCGACATAGACCACGTCGGACCGGATCCTCTCTGCCTCCTTTATGCACATGTCCGCCATCTTTGCCGCGTCCTTTGCAAGCTCCTCGAAGGTCGAGCCATAGTCCTTGATGCTCCACATGCCGCCGCCGAAGATAGTCACCGGGACACGCTCTGTTTTGCCGCCTTCAAATGCCTTCAGAATGATCTCTCTTGGTTCCATCATGCCTCCTTGGTTTTTATTAGTTCAGATGCCTGAGTCTCGGAAGTTCGTGTATCGTCTGCCTGAAGGCCGCAAGGTCGAGCGGCGCCTCGATGCTGAGCGCATCCGTATCAAGCTTGTCATATCCTATGAAAATGACAAGCAGCTCCGGCAGGACAGCCTTGAAGATCTTTATGGCGGCCTCGACCGACAGGCCGAAGGGTTCGGCGTCCATGACGACCGCCGTGTAATCCTCCCTGAGGACCATCTGGACGGCCAGGGAAGGGTGGTCAGCGGTCTCGACCGAATACCCCTCGTCCCTGAGCATCCCGTAAAGGTTCTTGGTCAGCAGCTGGTTATTCAGGCATAAAAGCAGGTCGGTCATACCTAATAATTGTGCAAGTACGGTGCCACGGAAATTATTCCAGATATATCAGTAGGTTATAAAACAGAGCACTTCAGAATGCGGAAAAAACGTAGAAAAATACCCCGCCCGCTGGGGAATATTTACTCAAACCGGCGGGGCTTCATTGCATGGCTCATTTCTTATTATCCGGTCTTATTGTCCGGCGGGGCAGGCTTCTTTTTTTCATCCTCATCGTCCTCGAGCATCCGGTATTTCGGCCCCTCGGGGTCGTCGTACTGGCCGCTTTTGACCGACCAGACAAAGAAGAGCCAGGCCCCGATCCCGAGGACCAGGGAGAGAAATATCAGGAAGGTGATCGTCCACATCAGGTCAGTCCCCCCCTGCTTTATGGTTTCTGATCCTCAGCGAGTTGCCGACCACGAAGAGGGAGCTGGCCGCCATTGCCCCGGCAGCCACGATCGGGTGGAGCAGTCCGGCAACGGCCAGGGGGATGGCAAGCAGGTTATAGATGAAGGCCCAGAAGATGTTCTGCCTGATCACCGCATAGGTCCTGCGCGAAAGGCCGATGAGATAGGGCACCAGCCGCAGGTCGTTCCTGAGCAGGACGACGTCGGCGCTCTCGATGGCGATGTCGGTCCCCCGTCCCATGGCGACCCCGGCGTCGGACTGCGTCAGGGCAGGGGCGTCGTTGATGCCGTCGCCGGCCATGAGGATCCGTCTGCCTTTTTCCTGCAGCTCCCTGATGCGCTCCTTTTTTGCCTGAGGCGATGCCTCATACATGATCGTCCCGATGCCGGCCTTTGCCGCAATCGCCTCGGACGTCCTCCTGTTGTCGCCGCTCACCAGCGAAATGCCGAGGCCCATCGCCTGCAGTTCCGCCGTGATATCCGCTGCCTCGTCCCTGATGATGTCGGAGACTGCCATGACCGCGCGGAGCCTGCCTTCCCAACCGATGAAGACAACCGTCTCTCCGTCGCTTTCGAAACCCTCGAGGGTCCCTTCCAGGTCGGCGGGGAGCGGGATATGGTCGTCCGCCATCATGGCCCGGTTCCCGATCGAGACCTGCCTTTGGCCCACCATCCCGCGGATGCCCCTGCCCGGCACTGCGCAGAAGTCGGTGACCGCAAGTTCCTGCCCTGCCTGAGCCCAGGCCCCTGCCTGTAAAATGGCGTGACCTATGCTGTGTTCGGAAAGCCGCTCCAGCGCCCCGGCAACGGCGAGGACATCGTCCCGGGTGAGGGAGGCATCAAGGATATGGAGCGTCTTGAGAAAGGGCCTGCCCTGTGTCAGCGTTCCGGTCTTGTCAAAGATCACATCCGTTATCCCGGCCGTATTTTCGACCACATCCCCCCGCCTGACCAGTATCCCCCGCTGCGAGGCCATGCCGGTAAAGACGAGGACGGCCAGGGGGGTCGCAAGGCCGAGGCTGCAGGGGCAGGCGATGACCAGCACCGATATCCCGGTCATCAGCGCCTTAGCTGCCGGGGCGCCGGCTGCCAGATAATAGATGAGCGTGGCCAGGGCCAGCAGGAGGATGGCCGGGACAAATATGCCGACGACCCGGTCGGCCGAGGTCTGGATGGCAGGACGCGCTGACTGGGCCTCTTCGACCGCCCTGATGATCCCGGAGAGCAGCGTCTCTTCGCCGGTGCGGGTCACCTCAAAGATCAGCGTGCCGTGAAGATTGATGCTCCCGCCGATGACCGGGGAGCCTTCCTCCTTCATCACCGGTTTCGACTCCCCGGTGATGAGCGACTCGTCAACCTCTGAGCGGCCGCTGAGGACCGTCCCGTCGAGCGGGACCCTCTCCCCCGGGATGACCTCCACCCGGTCGCCCTTTTTGACCGCTTCGAGCGGTACGTTCTTTCTCTCGTATTGGCCTTCATCCCGGTCCTGTCCGGACCTGACGACCAGCCGCGCCTCCCGCGGGTTGAGCTCAAGGAGCCGGGAGATGGTTTCGGAGGCCTTTCCCTTTGCCGTCAGCTCGATATATCTCCCCAGAAGGATCAGGGTTATGATCATCGCGGCCGTGTCGAAATAGACCTCAGCCCCCACGGCCATGGCGTAAACACTGTAGAAGAAGGCGGACCCCGCCCCGATGGTTATGAGCGAATCCATCGTGAACCTGAAATGCCTGAGGCTGCTGACAGTGTTCCGGATGAAGTCGCTGCCCGCATAAAAAAGGACCGGCACGGTCAGGACCATTGCGATGAGCTCAAGGATGACCCTGGTCGCTCTGTCCATGCCCTGGAAATAGCCGGCATAAAGGGCGATGCTGTAGATCATGAGCTGGGACGAAAGGAAGCCCGCTGTCCCGAGCTTTACCAGGGTATCGCGTATCTCGCTCTTCCTGCGCCGCACCTGGTCCGTCTCCGAGTAGGGCCTCGGGGTGTAGCCGACGGCCTGTATCCTTTCGAGGATCCGAACGATCCCTGTCTCTGCCGGGTTCCACCTGATGCGCGCCCGGTGCGTCGCATAATTGACGCGCACCTGCTCGATGCCCGGGGTGCGTGAGAGGACCTTCTCGTTGAGCCAGACGCAGGAGGCGCAGCGGATCCCTTCGATATACAGGTCGGTCTCTTTCATCTCCCCCGCATCCCGCACCTTTTCTTCGAAGGGCCGGGGATCGATCTTTGCCGTGAAGAGGGAGCGTTCGATGCCTGCTTCGTCCCAATGCCTCCTGCTGTAGAAGTCGTCCAGCCCTTCTGTATGGATCAGCAGGTAGACGCCCCTGCAGCCTGTGCAGCAGAAGACCTTCCGGACCCCGTCGATCTCTTCGGCGACGGTGTCCCGCGGGGGGCAGGCCCCGAGGCAGTGGTCACATTGTTCCATATGCCCTGACCCCCCTGATGATGAAGAGTATGCCCATGAGTATGACCGCAAGACCGCCGAGCTTATAGAGCAGTCCGCGCATCTTCAGGCTCAGGGCCGTTGCCGCGATCCCGAAGACGAGAAGGGCGGGGAGGGTGCCCAGCCCGAAGAAGAAGGCAAAGAGCCCGCCCTGCAGCAGGCCGCCGGTTGCGGCAGCGCCCATGAATATCGAGTACGAAAGCCCGCAAGGCATGAACCCCAGCAGGAGCCCCAAAGGATAATATTTCCAGATGGTGGCGCCCTCCAGGATCAGCTTCAGGCCTTTGACGAGGGTGCTGCTCTGCCCCTCCCAGGCCATCCTGCCCTTGAGGAACCCGGTGATGCCGGCGCCCATCAGGACCATGATCAGACCGGCCAGGATCGAGACCATGTCCTGGATGCCGGCGATCCTCCCGGTCAGGTTCAGGAACGAGCCGGTCAGGCCTGCAACTGATCCGAGGACCGTATAGGTGGTGATCCTGCCGGCGTTATAGATGAACTGGGGGGCAAGCGTTGCCAGGGACAGGCTCCCGGTCCTTTCGTAGAGGATATAAGAGGTGACGAAAGGGCCGCACATACCCATGCAGTGACCGAAGCCTCCGAAGATGCCGGCAGAGAAGGCAAGGAGATACCCGGGGTCCACTATTGTGTTACCCTGAAGAAAAAAGGCGTCGTGAGGACGTCATCTGCCGACCTTCCCGGTCTCCTGACCGACACCTCGGCCTTCCAGACCTTCTTCCCGCTCGTGCATCTGACGATGACCCCTTCGCCGGTGTACAGGCCTGCCGCATCGCGCCTCAGGCTGACCCTGTTTTCTGCCATGGTCATGCCGGGCATCGAAAGGTCAACGAAAACATCGGTAGTGGCATCGGTATTTGCTTTGACATCGGAATTGGCAGCAGCTGATGCGCTGTCCTGCAGAGCTATCCTGAAAGAAAGCCTCTTCATCGTCCTGACAGGTTTCGGGCCGATATCAAGAACCACCTGCAGCTTCTGGTCTCCAAGCACCTTGCTGCATGGCCCGTCATCGATCCTGCAGTCAACGGGATGCTCAGGGGACGTGCTGCCGCAGGCAAACAGAAGCGGCAGCAGCATCAGCAGCAGGACTGTCCGTGGGATGGCTATTTTTCGAGGCTCCGGAGATAGGTGACGATCTTCCAGATCTTCTCGGTGCCGAGGGTCTTGTCCCAGTTCGGCATGCCGCCGGGCTGACCCTGCGCGATCGTCTTGAAGAGCTCGGTGTCGGAGTTGCCGTACTTTTTCTTCTTTACCGTGAGGTCGGGGCAGACATCGCCCTTGGCCCCTTCCCCGTGACAGCTCTTGCAGTTATAGTCATAGAGCTTCTGCCCTTCCTTGACCATCTTCGCCTTGCCTTCATAGGGGTTCTTTGTCTGATGTTCGGCCCCGAACGAGGTCCCTGAAACGCCCAGCAGCAGGCCTGCCGTCAGCATACCTGCAATAAATGTTCTCTTCATTTCTTATCCTCCTCGGAAATATATATTCTCTTATCAAATGATACACTTTTTTGGTCCTTAGATACAGTTATTTTAAGGTCCCAGAGGCCATGGACCGGAAAGGTCACCGGGGCACTGTACAGGCCGGGGGCCGCCTCGGCCGCAGTGTAGGTGCGGTCGAGCTTTACCGTATTGGGCCTGCTGACCTTTATGCCCACTGCCGCGTCCCTCAGCAGCTGCCTGCTGCGGTCGGTGACGGTCACGGCCAGAGGGTTCTCTCCCTGCCGGAGCTTTTCGTCGGCGAGGGCAATGTCCCAGCCGCTGGCCTCTTTTTCTTTTCTGGTCCTGTCCCAGGCCAGGCCGGCCTCATAAGGCTTCTCGGTGACGAGGCCGTCAAAGCTCCTGCTGCCGACAATGATCGTCCCTGCGACTGCAGCGAGGACAATGGCGGTAATTATCATGAGTATGATCTTCATTTCATCTCCGGGACCACGAAGGTCGTCTTTTTTGATATGCGGCCGCCTGCTGCGGTCCCGAACGAGGCCTGCAGATCGACCGGTATGGCGGCTGTTCCAGCCGCTGTCTTTGCATCCGCAAAGATCGTCCTTTTTTTATGTTCCCCCGGACCCAGGACCATCCTCTCCGGGTTCAGCCTGAAGGGGATCGCCCCGCCGGTCAGGAGCAGCCTGACCTCCAGTTCCCGGCGGGACCTGTTCTCAAGGGTCACCGTAAAGGCGTTGACGACCCTTCCGTCAGGAGTGATGCGCGGCGGAAGGCCGGCGGTCAGAGTGACCGTCATGTCGACCGGGGATCTGTTGACCGAAAGATAGACAAAAAAGAGAAGGAAGAGCAGGGTCACCGAAGCGACCAGAAGTACGCTCCTCCTGATCAGCGGATGCTCCTCCCCGGGCCTGCCGAAAAAATAGCCGATGAGCCCCGGCCTGCCCGCCTTCTCCTTCATGTCCCTGCATACATCGAGGCAGGCGGCGCAGCTGATGCAGGCGGGGTCCAGGCCCTTGCGGATATCGATGCCTGTCGGGCAGACCCTGACGCAGGCAGAGCAGTTCATGCATTCCTCTTTGCGGCCGGGATCGAACTGTATGGCCATGGTGCTGCTGTCAAAGAGCGTCGACTGGATCCGCGAGTAGGGACAGACCGTTGCACAGAAACGGCGGCGCACGAACGCGAGGTCTGCAAAGATCACGATGGTCAGCAGGCCCCAGGCCCAGGAGACCGCCTCAGCCGGATGCAGGGACATGACCTGTCCGAAGAATTCGGAGGGCGGGACAAAATACCAGACGAGGGTCGCCGCCACAAAGAGACTGAGGCCGAAGGTCAGCAGGTAGAAGGCCGCCCTGGACGCGACACCCGGGCGCCCGAGGCGGTCCATAAAGCCGGTGTAATCCGCAAGGACGGTCTGCGGACAGACCCAGCCGCACCAGATCCTGCCGAACAGGAGCGTCACCAGGAGTATCAGGAAGACCAGAAAAAGAAGGCCGACCAGCAGGATAAAAGATTCCTGCATCCAGAGGGTGGCGCCGAAAAAATGGAGCTGCAGGGACGGGACATCAAAGCGCAGGGCGCTCTCCCCGTTGATCTTCAGGAAGGGGAGGCCGATGAGGAGGACCGCCTGGACCGCTTCTGCCAGCCGCCTGAACGGCCGGACCCGGTCAGTCCTCATCATCGAACATCGTGAACTTTGCTTCTTCGACCTTATGCCGGCGTTTTTTTGAGTAGTAGAACCCGATGATCACGCCGAAGAGAACGACGAGCGCCAGCCCGAACAGAAAATATGCCATGCCCTGAATGTTCATACGAGCTGTTCCCGGCTATTTCTTTTTACTCGCCTGATAGAAGAGGAACAGGGCTGCCATGGTCGGCAGCACCGTAAACGCGATCGTTGCCATGATAGATATGTCCATACGTACCTCTTTTCTTTTTTTGCTGCGGGACCGGCTTTCGGCCGGTCCCGTCAGTCCTTATTTTTTGATCGATTCCTGGTATGCCTTTTCCTGGGTCCAGCCGCTGATAGCGGGCGAGTAGGTCACGAAATAATAGACCCCCCAGAGGATCAGGCCCCAGAACAGGACAAGCCATCCTATCGGCAGCTTGTGCGACGTCTCCTTTGCCTCGAATGCGTCAATATTATCAAGATCTTCAGCCATATATCCTCCGTTATTTGCCTTTTATCGACCGTAGATACGCCACGATCGACCAGATGTCGTCCTTGCTCAGCGAGTCCTTGAAGCCCGGCATGCCGCCCTTGCCGACACGGCCGTCCTCGGTATATCCCTCCGACGTTCCGTTGTTGGTCACCTCAAAGTAGTCGTCGTCAGGCAGATCGCCCTTCTCGTAGAAGAACTCATCGTCCACAAGGCTCGGTCCGATATCACCCTTGGCGTTTGCCCCGTGGCAGGTGGCGCAGTTCTTCGCATACAGGTCTTTGCCTTTGGCGATTGCCTGGGGATTGCCGGCAAGCGGGTTCTCAAAATGCTTCTCCTTGACGGTCGAGGCAACGGCTGCTGCAGGGGCCGCGGCCTTCTTCACCGCAGTCCCGATGACCTGCATATAGGCCACAAGCGCATCCATGCCGGTCTTGCCGGAAAGGGCGGCCATCTCCTCGGTGGTATAGGGCATGCTGAGCCCCTTCATATGGGCCTCGATACTTGCCGGGTCCAGCTTTTCGTCCTTCAAAAAGGTATAGGCCGGCATATTCGATTCAGCGAACATGGCCTGCGGTTTATCAAAATGCTTGTAATGCCAGGCATCAGGATATTTGCCGCCGATCCTGGCCAGGTCCGGACCGGTCCTCTTTGAGCCCCAGAGGAAGGGCCGGTCATAGGCGAACTCGCCTGCCTTCGAATACTCGCCGTATCGCATGACCTCGGACTTCAGCGGCCGCACGGTCTGGGTATGACAGTTGACACAGCCCTCGCGCTGATAGATATCGCGTCCGGCCAGCTGCAGGGCGGTGAAGGGTTTAAGGTTCTCAAGCTTCGGATGCATCTCCGGCGTCAGCATGGGGTAGAACATCGTGACTGCCGTCCCGATGAGGATGACGACGGTCGCGGTGAGTGCAAATACTATCGGTTTATTATAGATCCCGCCTGCCATGTCGCCCCCCTATGCCTTTGCCTCCGCAAGGGAACCCCTGCGGATGGTCATGTAGATGTTATAGATAAAGAAGAGCATGCCGACGGTGAAGATCAGCCCGCCGACCGTCCTGAGCTGCCAGAACGGATAGTTCTTCGTGAGCGTCTCGACGAAGGAATATTTCAGGCTCCCGTCGTCATTGACCGCCTTCCAGAGCGCCCCCTGCTGTATGCCGGTGATCCACATCGTGATCGAAAAGATCAGCTGGCCGATCAGGACGAGCCAGAAATGGATATTGGCGACCTTGATGCTGTAGATCTCCGTATGATAGATCTTCGGGATGACGTAGTAGATCGAGGCCGCGGTCGTCATCGTGACCCAGCCCATCGTCCCCATATGCACATGCCCGGGGACCCAGTCGGTGTAATGGATAAGCTGGCTCACGACCCTCAGTCCCTGGGTCGGACCCTGGACCGTCTGGAGACCGTAAAAGGTGATCCCCATGATAAAGAACTTCGTCAGGTACTGCGTGTTCATCTTGTCCCAGTCGGAGCCGACGGTGTAATAGCCGTTGACCACCGAGCCCCAGGACGGCGCGATCAGGAAGATGGTAAAGACGATGCCGAGCGTCTGTATCCAGTCCGGCAGCGGCGTATAGACCAGGTGGTGCGCCCCGGTCCAGAGATAGGCAAAGACCAGGGACCAGAACGAGATGATCGAGAGCCGGTGGCTGAAGATCGGGATGCCGGTCGACTTCGGCAGAAAATAATAGAACATCGCCAGGATCGGCGTGGTGAAGACAAAGCCGACCGCGTTATGGCCGTACCACCATTCCACATTCGCGCTGTTCACCCCGGCAAAAAGATGATAGGACTTGAAGGGCCCGACCGGGATCGAGAGGTTATTGATGATATAGAGCACTGCCACTGCAATGACCGTCGCGATGATATACCAGAGCGAGATATACATCTGCTCTTCCTTCCGCTTGATGATCGTGCCGAAGACATTCACGGCGAACATCACCCAGAGGATGACGATCGCGATGTCGAGCGGCCATTCCAGTTCCGCATACTCCAGCGACTGGGTCATGCCCATAAAGAGCGTCACTGCGGCTGCCGCTATTCCGATATTAAAGAGGTAGAGCTGTATGCGGGCCAGCTTCGGAAAGAGCAGCGGCCGTTTCGTCAGCCGCATAAGGATGTAATACGAGAGGCCGAATATGGCCCCGACGCCGAGCCCGAAGGCCAAACTGTTGGTATGGACCGTCCTGAGCCGACCGAAGGTGAAGAAGGGCGCGAAGTTGAACTCGGGCCGCCACATCTGGATCGATATGAGAAGCCCGATCACGATCCCGACCACACCCCAGAAGACCGAGGAGACGACAAACCCCTTGACCGTCTGATTATCATATTGATAATCGTTCATGTCTTTTTCCTCCTGACCGTTAAGATATTTTGTGCCATTGCTTCCTGTCTCCTTTCTTTTTTCAGTTTTTCGAACGTTATATCCTTCATATACGTTTCAACGATCGTCCTGAGCCTTCTCCAAACCGGGTGCACGACGCAGGTCTTCTTAAAATCGCAGAGACTGCCCTCCCGGGTGCAGCGATTCATGGCGACAGGCCCCTCGACCGCCTCGACCACCTGCAGGAGCGTGATCTCTTTCGGCGGCCGCGACAGCCTGAAGCCCCCCTTGACCCCGCGGTAGGACCTGACGATGTCGGCCTGCGTGAGCTTCTGGAGGATCTTGGCCAGAAAGCTCCTGGGTATCTGCATCTCTGCCGCTATCTCCTCGATCCTGACCGTCTGCTCAGGGCCGATGGACGAGAGGTAGAGCACGCAGCGTACGGCATAATCTGTTTCCTGGGTTATTTCCATAATACGAGACTAATTTTATCCTGTTTAGAAAATTCTGTCAAGTAAAAAAACGGATCATGTCCGCTTGATATCGTCGAGCGATGCCCGGACCTTCTCCGCGCAGTCAGGGCAGATCCCATGGGTGAACTCAGCCTCCGAGTTGTCACGGATATATTCCTCCACCTTCTTCCAGTAGCCCTGGTCGTCCCGAATGCTTTTGCACCAGGCGCAGATCGGCAGGAGACCCTTGAGGGTCCTGATATTTTCGATGAGCAGCCGCTGCTTCTCCGTTTCGAGCGAGAGCCTCTCGTTCAGCTCCCTCATGGCCTCCCGGGACTCCCTGATCGAGGCCAGGACGGGTCGTATCAGGTAGAGCCCGATGACCATCAGGAGCGAGGTGATCAGGCCGACGGTCTCAAACAGCGGGTCAAGCGGGTGAGGGGTCCCCCCGGAAAAGATCCAGGAAAAGGCAATCGACCTTCTTAAGGCCATGCCCAGCACTGCCGCTGCCACCAGCGCCCAGCCGGTCCGCCCCCCGGTTATCCATATCATCCGAATCGCCATGATGGCAGCCACGAACTGCAGGATGACGGAGCTGATCAGGAGTATGGTCATGTACATGATCCACTTATACCACTATCCGGGCCGGTTCTCAATAAAAGATTCATTAACGCTGCTGTCCGGGAAGCAGGGATCGGACGCACGGCATACTACACAATGTATGACCAGGACTATTCGGACTTGTATGCGGTTTTTCGTATTATTCCCATTCAGATCTCACTGTCACTAAAAAAATCACATGGTTGCAATATTTGGTTTGCAGTATAATAAAAACAGCATAGTGTGTCATGAGCCCATGTATGAAAAAAATCAGAACTGGCCGGCCGGATTCTTCTGACAACGCATCCGGGACCGGCAGGCCACGGGAAAAGGATGTTGCAATTGATCTGCTCATGGCCGTTCTGGGTGGAAGGCGGGACGAGGTACCATCCGGACGGCTTCAGGACCTGCCTGCTGAGACATGGCACGCCTTCGTTGAAGAGGCGAACAGGCACCGGGTGACGCCCCTGCTATACCACTATCTTTCTGCTTCAGCCGATGCAAAGCTTATCCCCGGTCCGGTCCTTCAGACAATGCGCAAGGCCTACTACCTCACGCTGGCCAGGAACATGCTCCTCTTTGACGGCCTTAAGAAGGCCCTCGCAGCCTTAAAAAGTGCAGGCATCCCTGCCGTGCCGCTGAAGGGCGCCCATCTTGCCCTTGCCGTATACAAGGACATTGGCCTGCGGCCGATGTCTGATATTGACCTGCTGCTGCGCAGCCGTGACCTTGACCAGGCCGTTCCTGCCCTGGCCGAAGCCGGCTTCCTCCCGGCCCGGAAATTTTTCATAGATGATCAGGTCCTTCTCCATCAGCACCTGACGCCCTTGCAGAGCAAAGAAGGGGTTGTCCTTGAGCTCCACTGGAACATCTCAAATCCACTGGCGTCCCACCCTATCATGCCGGAGGAGCTTTGGGAGAGGGCCGAGGTCAGGCAGGTCGACGGGATGGACCTGCTCCTGCTCTGCCCGGAGGACCTCCTGATCCATATCTGCCTCCACGCCGCCCGCCACCGGTTTAATTTCGGACTTCTGCATCTTGCTGACATTACCGAGATCCTGGTCCGCCATGGAGAGACCCTGGATTGGGACAGGCTCTGCCTCACCGCCCAAAAGTGGCAGGCGACCAGGACGGTCTACCTCTGCCTGCTCCTTGCAAAGGACCTGCTCGGGGCGGCGGTATCTGAAGCCCTGCTTGAGAGGTTCCGGCCTGCCCATGCTGAGCCTCAGCTCATGGCCTGGGCCCGTGAGCTTGTCAGGGAGGGCTGCTTCAATACAGTCCCCATGACCTTCAGCCTCCCGCAGGTGATGGCTGTCCGGACGCTCGGCGGCCGCATCAGAAAATTGCTGCAGATCTTATTGCCGGCGAAAAAAGTGCTTGCAATGCAGTATTGCGTGCGCTCAGATTCACCCCTTCTTTATTTCTACTACATCAAACGCCTGAAGGATATTTTTGCCAGGCACACCGGCACGGTCCTGAGACTGACCCTAAAGGAAAAAAAGACCACTGAAAAATACGACCTCGTCTCAAAAGGAAACGCGGTCTACGAGTGGCTGTCAGGGGCCTGATGCTGTCAGACGTTAGGTGTAAGACGTGCGGTGTTAAAACATTTCACGCTTCACGCTTTACGATTCACGACCGTAAGCACGCTTCACGATTCACGGACCGTCAGTCAGTATTGATGTTTTCCGGGATCTTTGTATAATCTAATTTATGGACCTCTCAGCCGACAGCATCCTCAGAAAAAATGAAAAGGTCGTCTTCAGGAAACTCGGAGGGGAGTACGTCCTCGTGCCTCTGTCGTCGTCTGTGGCCGATGTTGAGGCCATCTTCAATCTCAACGAGACCGGGGCGTTCGTCTGGGAGAGGATCGACGGCAGAAGGAGGCTCGGCGAGATACTTGAGGAGATGAAGGCGGAATACGAGGATGATGGCCGGCTCGAAGCCGACGCCATTGCCTTTGTTGCCGAGATGCTCGAAGCCAAACTGCTGGAGGTCTGATGCAGACCCTGGCATACAACGATCTCAGCGGGAAGATCCGGGCCGCCTCTGTTAATAAACGTATTCCCCTGTACGGGATGATCGAGGTCACCCGGCGCTGTCCTCTTACCTGTGTCCACTGTTACAACAATCTGCCGCTTACCGACCGGGAGGCGGCCCAAAATGAACTCTCCCTTGACGAACATTGCCGCATCCTCGATGAGATCACTGATGCCGGTTGTCTCTGGCTCGCTTACACCGGCGGAGAGATCTTTGTCAGGGAGGATTTCCTTGAGATCTATGCGTATGCCCTGAAAAAGGGCCTCCTTGTCACGCTCTTTACGAACGGCCTTCTGCTCACTCCGGAGATAGCCGACTATCTGGCCAGGCATCGGCCTTACGGCATCGAGATCACTCTCTACGGCGTCACCCGGGAGACCCATGAGCGGGTCACCGGGGTCCCCGGTTCTTTTGACCGGTGCATGGAGGCTGTCCGGCTCCTCACCTCGCGCAGGCTCCCGCTGACCCTCAAGACCATGGCCCTGACGATCAATGAACACGAGCTCTGGCAGATAAAGGCCTTTGTGGAAGAGGAGCTGGGGCTGCGTTTCAGGTACGATCCCATGATAACCCCGCGCCTCGACCGTTCCCGGGGACCGCTTGCTGTCCGGCTCTCACCGCGCAGGGTCGTCGAACTGGACATGCATGACCCGCGCATCAGGTCCGAGTGGGGGAAATATGCAGAAAGCTGTGTCAGTGCCCAGCGGTCCGAAACCCAGGTCTATTACTGCAATGCCGGGATCACCGGCTTCGGCATCGATCCTTACGGGGGTCTGAACGTCTGCCTTTTTTCGCCGGGAGGCAAATATGACCTGCGGACCGGGAGTTTCCTGCAGGGCTGGGAAGGTCTGCTCAGGCAGGAACGCATCCGTTCAATATCGAAACAGACGAAATGCACTGCCTGCGGCATAAGGGAGATCTGCGGCATGTGTCCGCCCAACAGTGAGCTCGAAGAAGGCGGACCTGAGAATCCGGTGGACTTTTTCTGCGAGGTGGCCCATCTAAGGGCCCGGGCCCTCGGCCTTTCCGTAAAACCCCATGGTAAATGCGCCTATTGCAGTTCTTCCGGAAATAATATATAATGTAAATAGTATATAAAAGCCTGAATATGCGGCTTTAATATAATAATTATAATTAATTTGATATAATGATTGCAGGAGACTGAAAGATGGACCAGGGACAGGAAAAAGAGGCATCTCAGAAGAAACCATATCTCGCCCCTAAGGTGATGGTCGTTCACCTGACCCCTGAAGAGGTCTCCCTCGGCGCCTGCAAGGCTCTCTTCACCTCCCAAGGCAGCAGGTCTCCCGGCCAGTTGTGCAGTTTATGCGGCGGGGCCCTCGGTTCATAGGGATATCTTCATACGGATACTCTATGAATATACCCGGATCCATAATGTCTGAACCGGCGCATGCTGTTCTTGACAGCGGTCCATCCAGGGGCTTTTTGTTAAAGATCGGCGGCCTTATGCTTTCTGTCACCGGTGACGGCACGTTCCCTCTCGGGGTCGAAGGTGAGAAGACAAAATTCATTGTTTCCGAAGGTCAGGCCGACATAAGCCTCAGGGCCTTTCTTGGCAGGCTCCCTGCGCTTTCTGCAGACGAAATTGTTTTTGACGCCGGCCCTGTCTGGCAGCTCTATCGTCACAAAGGGGCATATCTCTTCAGTTTCAGTTCGCTCTCTTTCGGGCCCGGTCCGTATAAGCTTGCACTCATCGACCAGGCCTTCTCCCGGGGCGAGGTCTATGTCCATCCCGATTTCCAGGGGCCGGGCCAGGAGGTCGATCCTCTCTGGAGCCCGCTCGATCAGCTGCTGATCAGCAGCATGCTCGGCCGGGGCAGGGGGGCCGAGATCCATTCCTGCGGGGTCATCGACAGCCAGGGTTCCGGACACCTCTTTGTCGGGGTCTCAGGCGCAGGCAAGACCACCATGGCAAGGCTCTGGCAGGGGCTTCCGGGGGTCTCGATACTCAGCGACGACAGGGTCATCCTGCGCCGCTTGGAAGGAAACATCCGGATGTACGGCACGCCCTGGCATGGGGAAGGGGGCATGGCCGCGGCTTCAGATGCCCCCCTGAAACGGATATATTTTCTGAATAAGGCAGACCAGAATGCGCTTCAGCCCCTGAAAGGCGCCGGCGCAGCGACACGTCTTTTTTCCTGCTGTTTCCCGCCTCTTTACGACCGGGAGGCAGTGGATTATACGCTCGGGTTCCTGGGCCAGGTGGCTCAGGAGGTCCCCTGTTATGAACTGAGCGTCTTTCCTGATGAGAGGGTGATCGGGTTTATTAATTCCGTAACAGAGAGCGGAGGGAGCTCATTATGATAAAGAAGATATCTTCAAATAGATGGCCCGAAGCGTTTCATCCGGGCAGGGTGATCCTTTCATTGTTCTTCCTCCTCCTCCTGCTCTTTGCTGCAGCAGGACCGGCGTATGCGCTGAATTGCATTTCAGCCGGCACGGGGACCTGGACAGCCATCACCTGGACCAACTGTGCCGGTAATCCGGGCGGTGATCCGGCAGCAGGCGATACCGTGACGATCGCGAATGGCACCACGGTCACTGTAAATGCAAATACCGCCAACCTTGCCGGTCTCACTGTCAACGGGACACTCACGATCGGCAATAACGGCACGGCCAGAACGGTGACAGTTTCCGGGAATGTAACAAATACCGGTACAATTCAACCTGGAGCGAACAATGCCGCCCATGTGTTGATCATCAGTGGCAATTTTACGAACAATGGCACGTTCAGCGGCCGTCCAACTGCAAACCGCGTTATCAACGTAACATTCAACGGAGCAGCCAATCAAACGGTCAGCGGCACAGGAGCCACCACTGCGTTCAACAACATCACGATAAACAACACCGGCGCTGCCAACAATAACATTGTTGAGATCGCGTCCACCGCTTTTACTGCAAATGCAGGGTTCCTCACGCTCACCCGCGGAGTGCTCAAGATGTCGGGGACATATGCTTTCAGTAATGCATTTTTTAATGCAGCAGCATACACCATCCCGGTTAATGGCGGGATCTGGCTGAACAACGCCAACGTCACGGTGACCGCCCAGGCCGGGACGGTGACGCTGAACGGCCTGCTCCGGGTCGACGCAGGGACATACAACGTCGGGACGTTAAACTCCCATCTCATCCAGTACGGAAACGGGGCAGTGTTTACGATGGGCGGCGGCAGCCTCAACCTTTCGGGCGGCTTCAGCCCTGTTCTGGTCGCCAATACCATCACCTATACCCAGAGCGGCGGCACCTTCACCCTCGCCACCCAAGGGACCAATTCCAATACGCGGGCAAGTTTCGACATAAACAACGCCGGCTCGTCCTTTACGATGAGCGGCGGGACTATCATCCTCCAGAGGATGAACGCTCAGACCTATTCCGATTACCGCAACATCGCCGGCACCGTGAACATTACCGGCGGAACGCTCCAGATCGGCAACGCTTCGACCCCTGCGGCCCAGATCTACTGGATCGGCCAGCCCACAGAACCTGCAAACAGTGTCCCGAACCTTGTTGTCAGCTCTACCAATTCGCCTGTCGTGCGCACCAAGGTGGCAACAACGGTTTACGGAGGCGTCACCATCAACACCGGCGCAACGCTCGACTGGAACGGACAGGATATCAACCTGAGCGGCAATTGGTCTAACAGCGGCACCTTCTCAAACACCGGCACAGCAGGCGTCGGCACCGTGACCTTCAACGGCACGACAGCCCAGACCATCGGCGGCACCTCGTTAACAGCCTTCAATAACCTGACCGCATCCAACGCGGCCGGTGTTACGCTCAACAGGGCAACGACCGTAACCAATGCCCTGTCGATAACCTCCGGCACCTTTGATCAGGGGGCTGCGAACAATCTGACTGCCGGATCGGTCTCGATCAGTTCCGGCGCCACGTTCCAGAACACCGGCACCGGCAGCCTCACCCTCGGCGGCAACCTTGTCAATAACGGGTTATTTAATCTTGATGGCGGAGGCGGAGGCTGCAATGCGGGCGACGTGCAGATAGCGCTCACCGGCGCGGCCACACGGAACTGGTCCGGGAGCGGGGCCTTCCAGCTCTTCAATGTCAGCCTGACCAATCAGAATGCCTCAGGCATCGGCACTATCGCTGCCTTCGGCGGCACGGACAACGGCGGCAACTCCGGTTTCCTTTTTGATATCTGTGCCAACGCACCGACAGCCGTCAAACTCATCTCCTTCGATGCCACGAACCACAACGGCAAGGTCGTCATCCAGTGGAGGACCGGGCATGAGGTGAATAACCTCGGCTTCAACCTCTACCGGCAAGGGCGAGGAGTGAGGCATCTTATTACGCCGCAGCCGGTCGCTGGCTCTGCCCTGATGGCAGGGCCTGGCATTGCCCTCTCCGGCGGCAAGCCGTACACCTGGGTTGACGATCTTTCTCTGGGGCCTCAGGCCTCATCCGCCGGGACTGCCACATATTGGCTCGAGGACCTGGACCTCAACGGGGAACGCACCCTCTACGGCCCGATCACCGCAACGGATGCTGAGACACCGCTTCCGGCGATAGAACAGGCAGCGACGCTGGGCCAATTGTCAAAACTGCAGGCTGCCGGCTCGAACGCCCCTCTGTCACTTCAGCCGAGACTATCAGTGACCCCTGCCCCTGAAGCAGTAGCAGTAGCGCTGAGCGCCCCTCCGTCTCCGCAGCAGCTGCAGTGGATACTGGCCAATGCTTCTGCGGTCAAGATATTCATACAAACAGAGGGCTGGTACCGGATAACCCAGCCTGAGCTGGCAGCTTACGGATTCGGCAACGTCGACCCTGCCAACCTGCAGCTGTATGCCGGCGGCAGGCAGGTGCTGCTTAAACAGAGGCCGGGGAGCAGCTGGCGTTTAGCGCCTCAGGATTATATCGAGTTCTATGCAAAGGGGCTCGACACCCCATCGACAGATGTTCAGACCTACTGGCTGGTTTTGGCCACAACAAAAGGCCAGCGCATACCGCTCGTCTACGGGGGCACAACTGTGCCGCAGCCCTCCGGCTTCGCCTTCACAACAGAGGCTCGGCCGAGGGTGCTCTATGCCCCGGCCCTCCCGAAGAACAGCAACGGTGATAAGTTCTACGGACCTGTCGTCTGGACAGACCCCGCGGTTGTAAAGCTGGATGTCCGGCATCCTGATACGGCAGCCACTGCCAGGGCGGTGCTTGAGGTCTCCCTGCAGGGAATCATGGACGGGGAGCACAAGGTCGGGGTCATCCTCAACGGCAGCCAGGTCGGCCAGGTCGTCTTCAGCGGAAAGACTAAGGGGAAGGCCTCGCTTCAGTTCAGCCAGTCCGGGTCCCTGCGGGAGGGCGAAAACGTTCTGCAGTTAATAGGCCAGGGCAGCGCCATGGACCTGAGCCTGCTTGATGCGGTCAGATTGACCTACCAGCATGCCTATACGGCCGACAGCGACAGCCTGCGTTTCACTGCTAACGGGGGCGGCAGTATCGCGGTCGGCGGCTTCAGCTCCCCGGAGATTAGGGCAGTTGACATCACGGACCCGAACTATCCGCTGGAATTGCCCGTAAAGGTTGCGGCGCAGGGGATGGTCAATACCGTTACCGTCAGTGTCCCTATGACCGGGGTCCGGACCCTGCTGGCCTTTACCACACCGAATAAACCTGCGGCCATGACAGCCAATAACCCCTCGACACTGAATGCAGCGGCTAACGCGGCAGACATGCTGATGATCAGCACGAGCGATCTCATGGGGGCTCTTGCCCCGCTTAAGCAGCTGCGGGAAGGCCGTGGACTCTCGGTCTCCCTTATCGATATCGAGGACATTTACGACGAGTTCAGCTTCGGGAATAAGGACCCCCGGGCGATCCAGGACTTTCTCCAGAGGACCTCACTGGCATGGAAAAGGCATCCGCGTTTTGTGCTGCTGACCGGAGATGCAAGCGTTGACCCCCGCGATCACCTCGGCTTCTCTCATCCGGACCTTGTTCCGACGAACCTTGTCGAGACGGCCTTTAACGAGACCGCATCGGACGACCAGTTTGCGGACTTCAATAGTGACGGGATTCCTGAAATGGCCCTCGGCCGTATCCCGGCAGGCACCTCTGCCGAGGCAGCCGCCGTTGTCTCGAAGATCATCGGTTATGAGAAGCAGCAGGAAGACACGTCCTGGACAGAGAAGGCGCTGCTGGTATCCGACAAAGGCAGCCCCGATGTCTTTGATTTCGAGACCGCCAGCACAGAAGTGGCCGGACTGCTTCCTTCCGGTTTTGCGCTGGACTCGGTCTACCTCCGCGATTACGCCGGCGGTGCTGCAGCCGGTCAGGCCATCCTCAACAGCATCAACGAGGGCGTCCTGCTGGTGAACTATATAGGACATGGCTCAGAGGACACCTGGGGCGGCGATCTCTTCACCGCTGCCTCTGCGGAAACGCTTACCAACGGCCTGAAACTGCCCTTCTTCATCAACATGACCTGCTGGAACGGCTGGTTCCCCAACCTCTATACCGTGACCCTGGCCGAGACGCTGTTAAAGACCGCGCAGGGCGGCGCGGTGGCGGTCTGGGCCTCCTCCGGCCTGACAGAACCGGACAGACAGCTCATCATGAACAAGGAGCTGATGCGGCTCCTCTTCGACGGCAGAGGACTTACCATCGGTGAGGCCGCAGCAGCGGCAAAGGCGGCTGTCGGCAATATGGATGTCCGGCGCACCTGGATCCTCTTCGGGGATCCCGCGACACGGTTAAAATAGAGCGAAGCCTGCGGGAGAATGCGATGATAACCTCTAAAGACATTTCAGAGCTCCTTCTGACAGACGGTTTTGATGTCCGCATGCATGCGGCCGGGGCATCCATGTTCCCGGTCATCAGCAGCGGCGACAGGATCATCGTCAGCAGGGAAAGAGAGTATGCTGCCGGGGATATCGTTGTCTTCCGGAGGAACGATATCCTGGTCTGCCACAGGATCATAAAGATATACGAGACAGACGGCATCAGATATTTTCGGACCCGGGGGGATTCCTTCCTCAGTCCTGATGAGCCGGTGCCTGCCGGCCAGGTCCTGGGGAGGGTCGTCCGGATCGATAAAGAGAGCACTTCCCTCAGGAGGAAGGTCCTCCTCTGGCTGTCCCCCGCTCTTCATTTCGGAAGACTGAACGCCTTTGTCGTATCAGCCCTGGTCTCGATCACAAATCTGTTTGCGGTTCCTCATAAAACCCGCTCTCTTCTGAAATAATAGACCGGCCCCGGGCCGGCGCATATCACAAACAGTACAGTTCCCGGCCGGCCGGGCCCTCACTGTCCCCCCAGAGGCCCCGAAAACGGCTGGGGAAAAGCGTAACAGTATGGCATTATGGTCAACATTACCCCTCCCCGGGCAACTCATGTGAACTAAATGAATTATTGACTACACCTCCGATCCATGGTAGTGTCTAACTGTAGAGCTATGTGTGGTACAGAGTGGAATGGGGAAAATAATAACAGTTATTGATTCACAAGAGGTTACGAATGCTTGTCGGCAGGTTAAACAGGGGAGGGCATGAGGGTGCATCCAGCCAATAGAAAGCAATGGTTTCCCCTGAGAAGTAATTCCATAATACTCCTGATCTCTATTTTGTTGTTCAGTCTCGTGTCCTGTAATAAACCGGAAAAGTCCGCGGGGCCGCGTGAGAAGATCACTATTGCGTATTCGACCGCAGTAAATGCGATTCTCGTATATATCACTTTCGCGAAGGGGTACTTTGCGGAAGAGGGGCTGGATGTAACGCCACAGGCCCACGCCTTTGGAAAATCAGCCCTCAATGCAGTTTTTGAGGGAAAGGCTGATCTGGCGACAGTGGCGGATACTCCAATCGTATTTGCTGTCATGAACGGGAAAAAGATCACAACCCTCGCAGTCATCCAGACCGCAAACAGAGATAATGCCATTGTCGCGAGGCAGGACCGGGGGATTGCAAAGCCCGCTGACCTCAAAGGGAGAAAAGTCGGCGTTACCCTGGGGACAAACGCTGATTTCTTTCTGGGTGCATTCCTGCTTGCCCATGATCTCGACAGGGGGAAAGTCAAGATCATTGATCTGAAGCCGGACGAGATGGCGGCGGCGCTCGACGCGGGAAAGGTTGATGCCGTCTCTGCATTTAACCCCACACTGAACCTGCTGAAAAAAGGACTGGGAAACAAAGGGACCGTCTTCTTTGGCGAATCTCTCTATACCGAAAACTTCTGCGTCGTCGCCATGCAGGAATATGCAAGGAAACATCCCGCAGCAATAACAAAAATACTTCGGGCACTCCTCAGGGCCGAGACCTTTGTACAACAGAACCCGGAGGAAGCGCGGCGCCTCGTGGCCAACTTCATAAATATTGACAGGGCCCTGCTTGACGAAATATGGTCTATTTTCACGACGAAAGTAACTCTGGACCAGGGCCTGCTTGTGGATTTTGAGGCGCAGACGCGCTGGGTGCTGAAGAATCAATTGACATCCGGAACGAGTATGCCAAATTATCTCGGTTATATTTATTTTGATGGTCTCCATGCAGTCAAGCCTGAGGCTGTCAGGATAATCAGGTAAGAGAACCGTGCAGATAAAGAAGAGGCTCTGGTACAACACCATCATCTCTCTCTGCACGGTTTTCCTTGTTCTGCTTTCCCTTGCCTGGTCTTTCCGGGAGATATTTATTGCGGACCGGAATATGAAACTGGTCGATGAAATGCGGAAGGTCGCCTTTGAGATGATCTTGCTGCGGGACGAATATCTCTTATATCAGGAAGCTCGCGCGAAAACTCAGTGGTATACCAAGTCCGGGGCCCTCCGTGAGCTCCTTGCACTGGCCGATGCACGCTTTAACCAAAAGAAAGATAACACATTTCTGCAGGCCGCGCGGAAGGACTTTGAGACCACGACCTCCGGATTTTCCAGGATCATGGAGGGCAGCGCAAGGCAGGCCGCCGGCGCAGATACAAAGCCCGCCTTCACCGAGGCTGAATCGCAGTTGATCAGCCAGGTATTTTTAAAGGCATATTCCCTGAACGATAACATCGACAGACTGCATGAATCGGCTCAAACAATGGCAACAAAGGCCCGCAACAGAGGAGCTTTCATTGTTATCGGTTTAATTATAGGCGGGATCATCGTGCTCATAATAAATTCGGCAGTTATCCGCAGAACGCTGGTGGACCGCATTACAGCACTCAACAAGGGCGTGGAGATCCTCGGAGCCGGTGATCTTGATCATCGCATCGCCGTAGAGGGCGATGACGAGCTTGCCGACCTGGCCAAAGCGAACAATGAAATGGCCGCCAAACTGAGGAATTCCTATACCTCCGTAGAAAATTTGCAGAAGGAGATAGCAGAACGCAGGCGGACGGAGAAGGCACTGCTGGCGAGCGAAGCAAAACTGAGCGAAGCCCAGAAAATGGCTCAGTTGGGCAACTGGGTCTGGGACGTGAGGACCGGCAATGTTGAATGGTCGGAGGAAACATACCGTATCTTCCATCGTGACCCAGGCACATTCACCCCACACATCGACTCGATCCTGTCATTGTCGCCATGGCCCGAGGATCACGAGCGAGACAAAGAGTTGATACGGAAAGCGATGGAGTCTCACGAAAAGGGCAATTACGAACAACGGTTTCTTCGTCCGGATGGGAGCACCGGTTACTACTACTCGACCTTTCAGGGCAAGTATGATGACGAGGGCAAACTCAGTTCCATTGTCGGGACAGTGCTGGACATTACCGAGCGCAAAAAAGCGGAGGAAGAGATCCGGAAACTCAACGAGGAGCTCGAGCAGCGCGTCCGCGATCGCACTGCGCAGCTTGAGGCGGCGAACAAGGAGCTGGAGGGTTTCAGCTATTCTGTTTCTCACGATCTGCGGGCGCCGCTCAGGCATATCACCGGCTTTGCAGAGCTTTTGATCAGGAAGGCCCCTGCGGAGCTCGATGACAAAAGCCGGCACTACCTGACTGTCGTTTCTGATTCGGCCCGGCAGATGGGAAAACTGGTGGACGATCTTCTCTCCTTTTCGAGGATGGGGCGCGCGGAGATGCTGCAGGCGACGATGGAT